>DATFDP010000097.1:0-52334 GCA_035252015.1 Terriglobales bacterium | reverse complement strand
GGTCTCATGACCGCCGCCATTCGCGACAACAATCCCGTGGTTTACCTCCACCATTACCTGCTGACCCTGGACAAAGGCGAAGTTCCCGACGGCGACTACATCGTCCCCTTCGGTGTTGCCGATGTAAAGCTCAGCGGCGGCGACGTGACCATCGTAGCCACCGGCTGGATGGTGAAGCTATCGCTGGCCGCCGCGGAGCGCCTGGCGCAGGAGGGAATAAGCGCCGAGGTGATTGATCCCCGTACTCTGGCGCCGCTCGATGTGGAGACCATCCTCAAGTCGGTGAAGAAAACAGGGCGGCTGGTGCTGGTGGACCAGGCACCCCGGCACGCCTCCGCGGCCGCAATTATTGGTGGAGAAGTGGCGGAGCGCGGTTTCGAGCACCTCAAGGCGCCGGTGCGCATGGTTACGGCACTCGACACGTCGATTCCCTACAGCGAGCCGCTGGAGAAATACGTGTTGCCCACCGAGGAGAAAATCGTGAACGCCGTCCGCTCCATCCTCGTCCGGCACGCCGTGGCCGTGTAGCGTTAGACGAACAGCTTCTGGTTGATTTTGAGCCCGTGCTCGCGGCAGTAGCTAAGATAGTGGTCCATCATCCAAAAGACATCCAGCGTGTCCAGGAGACTGTCTTTGTCGTCGTAAAACTCGAGCGAGCCGTTCAGCCAGAAAAAGGTCTTCATCCCGTGATCCGACACCAGCGTATGAATCACTCCCGGGCTCTCCTGGACGTAGCTGCCGGGCTGCGCCACCCAGTCATATTCCAGGTAGCGCCAGCTGCCTTCCAGCGTGCAGGCGAACACCGGGCCGCGGTGCCGGTGGCGACCCAGGATGCCGCCCTTTTTCACCCACAGAATGTTTGCGAAGCAGTTCTGCCGCACGTCGAAGGCCAGATGGCGAATAAAGACGTTCTCCACAAAGGGAACGTAGGGCGATTCTTCCTCGCCGGCGCCAATGTGCACGTCCGGCCGCCCGTATTCTTTATAAACATTCATAAGACTGCTGCTGATGGCTGCGCTCGACATTTTCTCCTCCGGTTTCGAGTCGGGGATGGTAACACAAAACCATCATGATGCGGCACAGAACACATCTGCGCGCGGAAGGACGATGTTGGCTGCCAGTCCTTGCCATTTCAGCATGGCTGGGATGCTCACTCGCCGCTAAACCAGCGCAACGTGAAAACGCCAGAGGCGCCGCTGGGGTCAACACCTCCCGCCTCCTGGACGCGGATAAGGAGCCACAAAACTGGCTCACTTACGGCCGCACTTACAACGAGCAGCGCTTCAGCCCGCTTAACCAGATCAATAATCAGAATGCGGCTCGCCTCGGCCTCGCCTGGTATTTCGACCTGGACACGCACCGCGGTCAGGAAGCCACGCCCTTGGTGGTGGACGGCGTCATGTACTTCAGCACGGCATGGAGCAAGGTGGTGGCCCTCGATGCCGCCAGCGGCAAGCTGCTCTGGTCCTACGATCCCAAGGTACCGCCGCAATGGGCGGTGAATGCCTGCTGCGACGTGGTGAACCGCGGTGTGGCCGTGTGGCGGGGCAAAGTTTTTGTGGGCACGCTCGACGGCCGCTTGGTCGCACTCGATGCCGCTACCGGCAAGCCCGTGTGGCAGAAGCTGACCATTGATCCCGCCCGCCGCTACACCATCACCGGTGCGCCACGCGTGGTTAAGGGCAGGGTCATCATCGGCAATGGCGGCGCGGAAATGGACGCCCGCGGCTACGTCTCCGCTTACGATACCGAAACCGGCAAACTGGCCTGGCGCTTCTACACCGTGCCCGGCAATCCCTCCAAGCCTTTCGAACAGCCCATTCTGGCGCAGGCCGCCAAAACCTGGACCGGCCAGTGGTGGAAGTATGGCGGCGGAGGCACGGTTTGGGACTCCATTGTTTACGATCCGGAACTTGACCTTCTTTATATCGGCGTGGGCAATGGCGTGCCCTGGAACCGGCGCATCCGCAGCCCTGGGGGAGGTGACAATCTTTTTCTAGCCTCCATTGTCGCGCTCAAGCCGGGGACCGGCCGCTATGTGTGGCACTACCAGGAAACGCCCGGCGATGTCTGGGACTACGATGCCTGCCAGCAGCTGATTCTGGCGGACTTAACGGTGAACGGTCGCCCGCGCAAGGTGCTCATGCAAGCGGCCAAGAACGGTATTTTCTATGTTCTGGACCGCGCAACCGGCGCCCTGATTTCGGCTCAGCCATTTACCTACATCAACTGGGCGACCGGCGTGGACATGAAGAGCGGGCGCCCGCTGGAAACCTCAAATGCCCGCTATCCCGGCGCTCAGCCGCCGCTGGTGCCCGGACCGCTGGGCGCGCACAGTTGGCAGCCGACGTCCTACAGCCCGCTAACCGGCCTGGTTTACATTCCGGTCAACGAGAGCGGGTTCGAGTACAAGTCCCCAGACCACTTTGCTATGAGCCAGCTGGCCGGTAATTTTGGTCTCGATATGGTCGCCGCCGGTATGCCCCAGGATCCAAAAATCAAACAGGCCATTCTCGCCAGCGTGAAAGGCAAGCTCCTGGCCTGGGATCCGGTGCGCCAGAAATCGGCCTGGGCAGTGGAGCGGCCTGGGCCCTGGAATGGAGGCACTCTCGTCACGGCCGGCAACCTGGTTTTTGAAGGCACTGCCGGGGGCAATTTCGAAGCCTACCGCGCTGATAATGGCCAGAAGCTGTGGTCGTTTCCGGCGCAAACCGGCATCATGGCCGGGCCCGTCACCTATGAAGTCAATGGCGAGCAGTACGTCGCAGTGCTGGCGGGCTGGGGCGGGGTGTTTCCCATGGCGACAGGCGAGGTCTCATTCAAGTCCGGGCGCGTGCGCAACGTAAGCCGCATGCTGGTGTTCAAACTGGATGGGAAGGGCAAACTGCCTCCCCTGCCGGATGTAAAGCCGCCCCGGCTGAAGCCGCCGCCTTCAACCGCCAGCACCCCTGTCATCCATCAAGGCGAACACCTGTTTCAGAAGTACTGCTCCACCTGCCATGGCGACGTGGCGGTCAGCGGCGGACTGGTCCCTGATCTGCGCTACTCCAGTACCCTGCGCAACGATCAGTGGTTCGACATTGTGCGCGGTGGAATGCTGCAGTCGCAGGGCATGGTCTCGTTCGCCCGAGAGTTGAGCAGGCAGGACGCCGCCGCGATTCGCGCCTATGTGATTTTCCGCGCTAACCAGAGCAAATAGGCAAAGTTTCAGCCGCAATAGCACAGGCAGGACCGCTCTCCGACCGAAAGGACCGGCTCACGTTTTCGGCGAACCTCGCCTCATTTAGAATGACAGAGCAGGCCCACCGAAAGCTTGCGATCATAACCGGAGTCGGCCCGCTGAACCACTCCAGTGAGCCGTGACGCGGAGAGATGGGTGAGTGGTTGAAACCGCACGCCTCGAAAGCGTGTATACGGGGAACCGTATCGGGGGTTCGAATCCCTCTCTCTCCGCCATGCTCGTTCAAAAGTTCCGTTCGAACGTAAGCACTACCCGGAGCCCGCGAGAAAACTTTCGACCTTTAGTCGGCGGACCTTTCTCCTGCGGCGCGCAGGGCAGCCTTGAGATTCAAATTGCGGATCAGCCGATGGAGGTAGTTGGGATGCACTCCTAGCAGGCGCGCGGCCTCGGTGTAGCTCCCCCCAGCCTGCTGGAAGGCCTGCACAATAAGCTTCTTCTTAAGTTCGCTGATGGCAGCGTGATAGCCGCTGCCCTGCGCTGAATCGCCAGCCTGGCCTTCGGCAATCACTTCCGGCAAGTCCTCGGGCATGACCACGTCATCCCCGCCCAGCAGCACAGCGTGCTCAATTGCATTTTCCAATTCCCGCACATTGCCCGGCCAGTCGTAGCGCCGGAGGCACTCCATGGCCTGCGGCGAGATTCCCCTCACCCGCCGCTTGCAGCGCTGGCTGTAACGGGAAAGAAAATAATTCGCCAGCAGGGGAATGTCCTGACCGCGCTCGCGCAAGGACGGCATAGTGATCGCCACCACGTTCAGGCGGAAGAACAGGTCTTTGCGGAAGCGGCTTTCGTCCGCGGCCGCGCGCAGATCCTGGTTAGTGGCCGCGATCAGGCGAACATCAACCTTGATGGGCTGAGTTCCGCCCAGACGCACGAACTCGCGCTGCTGCAGCACGCGCAGCAGCTTGGCCTGCAGCGCCGGCGCCAGCTCTCCAATTTCGTCCAGGAAAATGGAACCGCCATTGGCCACCTCAAATTGCCCCTTTTTCTGCCCGGCGGCGCCCGTAAATGCGCCTTTCTCGTAGCCGAACAATTCGCTTTCCAGCAAGGGCTCCGGGATGGCGGCGCAATTGATGGCCACAAACGGATTCTGAGCCCTTGGGCTGGAGCTGTGCAGCGCGCGCGCCGCCAGTTCCTTGCCCGTCCCGCTTTCGCCGCACAAGAGCACGGTGGAGTCCGAAGGGGCGATTTTGGCAATGCGCTCCAACGCCCGGCGCAGAGCGGCACTCTCACCCACGAGGCTGTGGTCGAGCTTCAGATCGGCCCGCAGGCGCTGGTTCTCATTTTTGAGGGACTCCAGCCGCCACACCCGCTGCGAGGCCAGTGCCGCCAGACCGGCCACCGCGGTCAACATTTGCAGGTGCTGCTCGTCAAAGCGCGCCCCGCTTTGGCTGCAGTCCAGATAAATCGCGCCCAGTACGCGCTCGCCGGCCAGCAACGGCGCACAAAGTAGCGAGCGCACGCCCTCCACCCGCAAACTCTGAGCATCTTGCAGCTCGAAGTCCCCGGCCACGTCGTTAACCATCACCGCCGACCTTCGCTCCAGCACCTGGCGCACCACGGTGCGGCTCACCCGCACCGGCCGGTCAGGACCCAGGGCGCGGTCCCAGGCGAAGGCGGGCGAGAGCTCTTCCGCGTTGTTCCCGGTCAGCAGGATCGCGCCGCGTTCCGCAGGAATCACCTCAAAGGCCATGCCCAACAGCTGCCAATACAGCGATTCGGAGTCTTCGACCAAAGCGGTCTTGCCGGCCATGGTCAGCAGGGCGTCCAGGTCGCGCACCGTTCGCGCATTGGCGACCGCTGCCGGCGGAACTTTGGGCTGCGCGTAGGAAGCCTCATCCGGTGGCAACCAAAATGGGGCCAGCAACACCGTAGTGGTTTCCTCCAATTCAATTGCCGCCGATTGCGTAGTCGGCGCCTCAGCCTGGCTCACAAAACGAAACGAGCAGTCGCCCACTGTCAGCAGGTCGCCGTGTTTCAGTTCCTGCCGGCTCACCGGAATTCCATTGACGAAGGTGCCGTTACGGCTCTCCAGGTCCTGTACCACGGTGTTGTTGCCTTCGCGGCGAAGTGCACAGTGATGGCGGGACACCCAGGCGCTTTGCACGCAAACCTGGTTGCCGGCGTCGCGTCCAATGCTTACCTCAGCCGCGTCTAATTCCACGGTGGTCCCATTCAGGGGGCCAGCAATCGCGATTAGGGCCGGGGACATGTTCCCTCCCCTCTGCTCTGCCTAGCATAGCTCCAGAACCGTCGCGCCGCTGCAGTGCTGTGTTCAATTTCCCGTTCCAGAAATCCCGGCTTCCTCGCTATCGGATCGGATAGATGACTATCGGACCGGATAGCTTTGGCGCGAGTAAAGACCAGGCGAGCGCGCTCCTCTGCCACGTACGCAGATCAAATCTCGTTGAAAGCAAAGTGGTTCTCACGCTTTTCGAAAATTGACTTGGGGTACCGATCCTTTGGCCCCTGGGATGCACTCTGCATGGGCGGTCGCGAGGCGGCCAATAAAGAGATATGGAGAGGAGACCCACAATGAAAAACTACGCGATTATCGCTTTGGTGGCATGCGTTGCTTTCGTGACCCTGGCCGCCACACCCAGCCATGCCCAGGCCCTGATGAAGGCCGATGTACCCTTCAGTTTCAGCGCCGGATACGGTGTACTTCCCGCAGGTGAGTACAACATTTCCAGGACTGGTTTCGGGCAAACGATACTGCTGTCAAACGGCCGGCGTGGCGTTGAGTTGATGACGCCGAACACCAACGAATGGCGCGACAAAATTAGCACTCCGAAGCTGGTTTTCCATCGCTATGGCGACGAATATTTCCTGGCGGAAATCTGGACGAGTGCCGATGACTGCCTCCGCACCCTGTCAGTTCATCCTCGTGAGCGCCAACTGGCCAAGGCGGGTGTGAGTCCTCAGGTCGCGGTGGTCTACGGTGTGCTGGCCTCCGCAAGCGGCAACTGAACTTCAGGGGGCAGGGGCAAAGAACCCGGGGCTCGCGCTCCGGGTTCTTTTTTGCTGTGGGGCCTGCCTGTCCGTGCTATTCAGCGACGGGTCTATACTATCTGTTCTGCCGTCAGCACGGCCCATAGGAGTGATGGTGATCCCCAGGTGGTTATCGCGAATTTCCCTTTATGTTTGCTTAATCATCTGCGCAGCCCTGATTGATCCCGTCATGGCGGCCACGGCGCAAGCAATGTCTGATGGGACTCCGGCAGGGACGCCTTCCGGCCAGCTCCCCCCCATCCTCAAAAACGTTCGCTACGAGCAGAAACTGGACAGCCAGCTTCCGCTCAATTTGGCTTTTCGTGACGAAAGCGGGAAGCCGGTGCGACTGGGCGACTATTTCGGGCGCAAGCCCGTGGTGCTGATTCTGGCTTACTATCGCTGTCCCATGCTGTGCAGCCAGGTGCTGGCCGGAGCTACCCATGCTTTCCGCCAGCTTCCCTTCCGCATCGGCCAGCAATTCAACGTGCTGACGGTCAGTTTCGATCCTCGGGAGACCCCCGCACTGGCCGCGGCCAGCAAGCAGATTTACATCGCCAGCTACGGACAGCCCCAGGCTGCCGAAGACTGGCACTTTCTGACTGGTCAGCAGCCTGAAATTACCGCCCTTACTCAAGCGGTTGGTTTCCATTACGCCTGGGACAGACAGACGCAGCAGTATGCGCACGCGACCGGCATCGTGGTTCTCACCCCCAGCGGCAAAGTCGCCCAGTATTTCTACGGCATTGATTACCCGACGCAGGATTTGCGCCTGGCCTTGGTGCAGTCATCTCAGGAGAGAATCGGTTCGCTGGCAGATGAAGTGCTTCTCTTTTGCTCGCACTACGACCCCAATTCTGGGCGTTACACCGCCATTATGGGCAGAGTCCTCCAGATCGCCGGCGCCTTCACCTTGCTAATCCTGGGTGGCGTTCTGTTCATGCTCTTCTACCTGGACAAGAAGAAGCGGCTGGACCTGGAGAAGGCCGCCGCAGAGAAGTCGCTCTCAGCGCGCTGAGCAGCGGCCGGAAATCATTTTTTGCGCAGGACCCCAGTCAGCGAGCGCAGCAAAGCGGGAGCTTCGGTTCTTAGTTCCGTTAAGCTGTGGGTAACCAGTTTGCGCAGCACCGCCTCACCCGCCGTGGTAAGGTTCAAATGCACTACGCGGCGATCATCGTCGTCGCGCTGGCGTTCGATGTAGTGGCGCTTTTCGAGGCGGTCCACCAGTTCTACTACGCTGTGGTTCTGGATCTGCAGCCGCTCGGCAACTTCGCCCACGGTGGGCCGTTGTCCCTTCGGCATGCCCTTCACCGCCAGCATGAGCTGATATTGTTTTGGCTGCAATCCGGCCTGGCGGGCGGCTCGGCGCCGGCGCTGCAGAAAGCGTTCGAGCTGATGGCGAAACTCAGCCAGGGCAAGGTATTCGTTTGCCGACAGGTTTGCCAATGTTCCTCCTGCTGCTGCTCGGCATTGTAGCCGGATGTGAGCCGGGTCGGCTATCATCTCCGTGCCCGGTTCATGAGAAATCAGTAGAATTGGGTCGCCTTGGCAACCAGGAGCGGAATGTGGTAATTGAAGTTAATATGCGCGTTCGTCCCAGGTATTGTGCGGAATGGCTCCTGCGTTCTCTTCCTTCCCTCCTGATCTCCGGCTTGCTCCTTCTGCCGGGTAATGCGCAATTCCTGGCGGCCCAGGCCAACGAGGCCGGAGCGCGGCCACAGAACGCCAGCCTGAGTCGCTCGGATAAAAATTTTCTGCGCGATGCAGCTGAAGAGAATCAGGCCGCCATCGAACTGGGCCAACTGGCAGAGCAGAAGGGATTCAGCGCTGCCGCCAAGAATTTTGCCCGTAGCCTGGTAGCCGAACGCAGCCGCGCCCAGCAGGAGCTTCTGTCGGTCGCTCACCGCGTTCATTTCGCCCTTCCCCTGCACTTAAGCCGTCGCGACCGTAAGGCCAAGGAGCAATTGGAGAAACATTCCGGACCTCAACTGGACCGTTTGTTCCTGGCCCGCATGGCGGCTGACCTGGACCGGCAGTACGGAAGTTACGAAGATACCGCCATGAGCACCCATAACTCGGCGGTCAAGGATTACATTGAAAACCTTCTTTCCGACGTCAAACACCAGGACCAGATGGCGAAGGAGATAGCGCCGGTCGGGGAGACAAACTCCAACAGCCAGCAGTAAGCCAGGAAGGCGCCTGCGGCATGGCCTACTCGAACCGCAGCGCCTCGATCGGATCCAGACGGGCCGCCTTGCGCGCGGGATAGAAGCCAAAAAAGATGCCCACGGCCGCGGAAAACAGCGCGGCCACGGCGATAGCCATAGGCGAAATCAGCACCGCCCATCCCAGCAGCCGGGTTATCAGCAGAGAGGCGCCCACTCCGAACAAAATGCCGGCAGCGCCTCCCATCAGGCTGAGCACCACGGCTTCAATCAGGAACTGGCGCTGCACGTCCTCCTCGGTTGCGCCCACGGCCATGCGGATGCCGATTTCGCGCGTGCGCTCCGTCACCGAGACCAGCATGATGTTCATGATCCCGATGCCGCCCACGATCAACGACACGCTGGCAATGGAAGCCAGCAGCAGGGTCATTACTCGCGAAGACTGGTCGGCTAGTTGCGCGATGTCCGCCAGGTTGCGCACCATAAAGTCGTCATCCTGCCCCGGCCGGATGCGGTGCCGGTCGCGCAACAGTGCGGTGATCTCCTGCTGGGCGGCGTAGCTGGCCTGCCGGCTCACTGCCGAGACCATGATGAACCGCAGCCAAGTGTCGCCTGTCAGTTTCTTTTGTAGCGTCGTAATGGGCACAAAGATGACGTCGTCCTGGTCCTGACCCATGTGCGCCGACTCGCCCTTGGCGTTGAGCACGCCCACCACGCGAAAAGGCAAGTCCTTTATCCGAATAACCTGCCCTACGGGCTCGGTGGCGCCAAAAAGGTTCTGCCGCACGGTGTTGCCGATGATTGCCAGGTTGGCGGCGGCGTCCACGTCGATCTGAGTAAAGGGGGCACCTTCCGCGAAACTCCAATCGCGGATTTCAAAGTATTGTGGCTCGGTGCCTTGCACATTGGTGAACCAGTTGTCATTGCCAAAAACAATCTGCGCCGTGGTCATGGCGCCCGGGGCCGCAGAGCGAACTGCCGGACACTCACGCACAATGGCGCGCATGTCGTCGTAAAGCAGGCTCTTGGTCTGTCCCCAGCCCAGACGCAGCCCGCCGCGGTTCACCGTCCCACTGGCCACGAACACCACGTTGGAGCCCATGGCCGCAATCTGCTCCTGCACCGCCTGGCTGGCTCCCTGCCCCACCCCCACCATGGCGATAACTGCGCCCACACCGATAATCACCCCCAGCATGGTCAGTCCGGAGCGCAGTTTGTTGCGCGCGAGCGCCCGCCAGGCGATGCGCAAAATGGAGAGCAGATCCATGGCGGCTTCAGTCCTCGACTTTGGGCATCGCCTTCAGTACTTCGGCGGCTCGCGGCCGATTCCCCACCGCTTCATCGCGGCGGATCCTGCCGTCGCGGAAGAGCAGCGTGCGCCTGGCGAAACGCGAGATGTCCGGCTCGTGCGTGACCAGCACGATGGTGAGCCCATGGTCGTTCAACTCCTGAAACACATCCATGATTTCCACCGAAGTTCGGCTGTCCAGGTTGCCCGTCGGCTCATCCGCCAGCAGAATGGAAGGCCGGTTCACCAGGGCGCGGGCGATAGCCACCCGCTGCTGCTGCCCGCCCGAAAGCTGGGAAGGAAAGTGGTCCATGCGGTCTTCCAGGCCCACCGCTCGCAGCGCCTCCCGCGCCCGCTGCAGCCGCTCCTCCTTATTGAGCTGAGCGTAGAGCGTAGGCAGCTCAACGTTTTCCAGAGCGGTCGTGCGCGAAAGCAGGTTGAATCCTTGAAATACGAAGCCCAGCTTGCGATTGCGGATGGCGGCCAGAGCTTTCTTATCGAGTTGCGAAACGTCTGTGCCCTCCAGCAGATAGCGGCCGCTCGATGGCCGATCCAGGCAGCCCAGCAGGTTCATGAAGGTGGATTTTCCGCTGCCGCTGGCGCCCATGATGGCCACAAACTCGCCCCGGCTGATGGCCACACTCACTCCCCGCAAAGCGTGAACGCGGGTTTCGCCTAGCTCGTAGTACTTGTGCACATCTTCTACGCGGATCAATTCAGGCGCGGCGCGCGAGGCGTCGGCTTGCGATGCGGCTTGGGTCACGGTGGACAAAAGGATTTGTAATTTGCAATTGGTAATTCATAGCGCCGGCATCTTGCCGGCTGGTCGCGAGGGCGTCCCGCCCTCGCCGGGACGGCGGTGCTACGACATAGCTTATCGCCGCATCATGCCAGGACCGCTTGGCCCGCGGGCCCCGGTTTCCTGCCCGATCGCCAGATTGTCTCCCGGCTGCAACCCGCCTTTGAGCACCTCCGCCACGGCGGTCTGCGTGTGGTCGGTGATGCCGGTGCGAATCATCACCGGCTCAATGCCGCGGTCCGCGCGCAGCTTCCAGACTATGGCTACGTCGCGTCGCGGAGTGCGCGGACCCTGCAGTCCCACTCCTTCGGGCTTCGACGGTTGGCCATTGCCTGCTTCGCGCGAAGCGCCCGCATGCGGTTCGGCGATACCATACTCCGCATACACTTGGCGACTCTGTTCCGCACTCATCGCCGGCTTGAACCGCAGTGCCGTGTTAGGCACCTCCAGCACGTCTTCCGCAGTGGCCACAGGGATAGTCACGTACGCCGTCATGCCGGGAAACAGTTTCATCTCCGGATTGTCAAACGCAATCACCGTGTCGTAGGTGACTACGTTCTGCACCACCGTGGGATTCAGCCGAATCTGCACTACGCGTCCGCGAAACGTCTGGTTGGGATAGGCGTCAACCGTGAAGCTCGCCTCCTGCCCCACCTTGATGTTGCCCACATCCGACTCGTCCGTCTGGGTATCCACCTGCATTTTGGTCAGGTCCTGGGCGATGTTGAACAAGGTGGGCGCCTGCAGCGACGCTGCCACCGTTTGCCCCACATCCACGTTTCGCGCCACCACGATTCCGTTGATAGGCGCATGGATGATGGTGTGGTTTAGGTTGGTCTGCGCCACATCCACCGCCGCGGCTTTAAGGTTCACTTGGGCAGCAGCCTGCTTCACGGTAGCTTCCGCAGCGGTGACGCCGGCGGCCGCCGTATCCGCATTGGCCCGCGCCAGGTCCAACTGCTGCGGGCTCATTACGCCTTCCTTGGCCAGGCCCACGGTGCGCTGGTAGTCTGCTTTGGTCTGTACCGATGTGGCTTTCGCCTTCTCCAACTCCGCCTGCGCAGCAGCCAGGTTGGCACGCGCGTTCTGCAGGTCGGCCTTGGCCTGCAGCAACGCCCCTTCAAACAGCGAAGGCTCGATCTTCGCCACCACTTCGCCTTGGTGCACGCGCGAGTTGAAATCCACGAACAGCTTGGAGATGGTTCCGGAAACCTGTGAGCCCACCTGCACCGTTATGACCGCGTTGATCGTGCCCGTGGCCTGTACCACGTCGTTGATAGTGCCGCGTTGCGCTTTGGCGGTGAAGTACTGGGACTGCGGGCTGCGGTTGTAAGTAAAGCCGACAATAACGGCAATGGCTACCAGCAAAGCCAACCCGAGCACCCACTTATGTTTTAAAAAGCGCATAATGCCCCGGTCGCGTGTGGCTCAGCCACCCACGCTGTCTACATTGCAGCAACCAGCAGTATGGCTGTCAAGGATGCCTGAACCCCTATGCTGTGATTGTAAAGAAACCGCATCCGGCTTCTGTGAATCACAGCGAGATGTGCCGGCATCATCTCCCCAGCTGCGCGAACAGCGTCCCGAAAATCTCGATCCCGTCCCACAAATTCTTCAGTCTGAGGTTTTCGTTGGCGGCGTGCTGGTTGTTATCGGCATTGGCGATGGGCACGCCAATTACCGGCCGGTGCTCCTTGCCCTCGAATAAATACATGGGCACGCTGCCCCCCAGGCTTACCACCTGGATGATTGGACCCCCGGTAGCCTCCTCAATGGTGCGGACGACTGCCTGCGCCATGGGATTGTCCACGGGCGCGCGATAGGCAGGATAGCCCGAGCCCCATTCCAGCTTCGCCACCCGCGCGTGGGCCCGGCGGGTGGCCAGGTCCGGCGTCTGATGGACAATGAAGAATCCCTGGCGCTCGATGTGCTGCTCGATCTCCTGCCGCACCCGTTGTGGCGTTTGGTCGGGCACCAGGCGAATGTCGAAGGAAGCCTGCGCCTCCGTGCTGATCACGTTGGCCGCCTGCTCGCCCACGTGGCCGCCCTGGATGCCATGCACGTTGATGGCAGGTTTCAGAATCTGCTCCGCCAGCTTGGCTCCGTCGCCTTCGGGCTGGGCGATGGCCAGCTCCTGCTTGAGCTGCTCGTCGGCGGCGGGTGTTTGCGCCAGCATGCGGCGCTCACTGGCAGTCAGCGGGCGCACATCGTCATAAAAGCCAGGAATCAGGATGTGCGCGTCCGCGTCGCGCATGCTGTCCAGCAGGTGAGTGAGCAGCACAATGGGGTTCGGCGCCCAGTTGCCGTAATGCCCGCTGTGCAGCGGGCGGGCCGGACCGTAAACCGTCATCTCCATGTCAATATCGCCGCGAGAGCCGAAATCCACTTGCATGCGCCCCGACTGGTGCACCGGCCCGTCGCATAGCAGCCAGGCATCGGCAGTCAGCGTTTCCGGATTTTCGGCGATGATTTCCGCCAGGTGCGGAGAGCCCGCCTCCTCTTCTCCTTCGAAGAAAAACTTGAGATTAACCGAAGGCGCGACGTGCACTGCCCGCAGCGCATCCAGCGCCGCCATGGTGGCCTCAATCGGCGCCTTATCATCGCTGGTGGACCGCGCATACAGGCGTGCTTGTGGATCGAAATGCTCCTGCGATTGCCAATCCACAACCTTCCCCGATGCATCCAGCAGCACCGGAGTGAATGCGGGATGCTGCCACTGCGCCGGGTCCACCGGCTGGCCATCATAGTGCGCGTAGATGCCAATGGTGCGGGTAGCGCCCGCCGTCCGCAACTCGCCAAAGACCGCCGGCGAAGCCCCAGGCACCTGCAGCAGCCGCACTTGCACCCCGCGCGCCTGCAACATCGCCGAAATCGCCTGCGCATTACGCTCAATGTCAGCGGTATCGCCGGCATGATTTGGAATCGAGAGCAGGCTCACGAATTCGCTGACAATCTGCTTTTCGTGTGATTCGCGATATGCGAGTACCTGCTGGCGCACGCGCACAGGTGGTTTTTGAGCAGCAGCTGGGAATTCCAAGCAGAACAGAAGAATCAGGCTGACGACGGCTAAGTTTGTTCTCATGGGTCGAGCAGAATCTTACCCTAACAACTGATTACCAACCTTGCCGCAAGTCATGTAGTATTACCTCCGCCCTGCCCATGGATAACGAAGAAGCGATCGAGCGACCCGACACACAGGCCATCAACTGGCTGGCCTCCATCAGCGGAGATGTGCACTTCTGGGTGCCGACCCTGGTACTGATCGGCGGCCTCCTGCTTCTGCGATGGGTCAGTTAAGCTCACCCGCGGCGGCTCCCGGTGCCGCCGGCGCGGCGCCGCTGGGGCCCGAGCGCGTGCGGGCACTCCAGCGCGTGGGCGTGCTTTGCGGCATTGCTGCCGGCGCGTGGCTGGGCGCAGCCGAAGTTCCCACCAAGCTGGTCACCACCGGCATTTCCCCGGTGCTGATTTCCTTCGTCATGGTCGCCGGCGTTTTCCTGGGCCGCTGGAGCCTGCCCGCCATCGTGCGCGGCACTTCGGGCATTCGCGCCGATATAGTACAGGCCCCGCACCTCGTCATCTGGGCCATCATCGCCGGCTGCTTGTGGTCTGTGGCCAACACGCTCACTATATTTGCTATCCGCGACCTGGGCCTGAGCGTAGCGTTCCCGTTGTGGAACACAAATGCCCTCATCGGCATAGTCTGGGGCGTTCTCTTCTTCCGTGAATTGCACCATGCAGGATGGCGCCGCTGGAGCGCCGTTTGCGGCGGCGCCCTGGTCATGTTTCTGGGGGGCATGCTGCTGGCACGCGCCTCCGCCAGCCAGCTCGCCTCCCATATCGCCCTTCGCGGCATCGCCGCCGCGCTGGGAGCGGGTGCGCTCTGGGGAACCATGTACATTCCCTACCGCAAGGCTTATCTGTCGGGCATGAATCCGCTATCCTTCGTTTCGTTTTTCACCATCGGCGAATTGGGCATGATGACTGCGCTCGCACTCGCCTACATCGGCGGACCTCGCAACTTATACCGCCAGGTCGCCGGCGCCGAGGACGTGCTCTTCTGGCTTCTGGCTGCGGGCTTCGTGTGGGTCATCGGCGACATCTTCCAGCAGTACGCTGTTAAGTACGTAGGCGTCAGCCGCGGCATCCCCATCTCCAATTCCAACCAGCTCTGGGGCCTACTCTGGGGCGCGGTGGCCTTTGGCGAATTTCGCGGCTGGCAGCACGGCGCGGTGGCCGGCGCCATCTGGGGCTCGCTAGTAATGGCGCTGGGCCTGGCGGCGATTTCCTTTTCCGTTGCCGACAATTCGGAATACCTGAAGTGGGTGGAGGCGGCGGAGCGCGAGCATCGTCGTTACGGCATTGATATTGAATTTGTGCGCTCAGGGATGGAAGGCCGCGCGAGCACGCCGCAACAGCGCCGCAACTGGCTGGATTGGCTTCTGGTGGCCGCCGCCACGGGGGCCTTTGTGTGGACCGGCGCGCGCGCTCATTGGCCCTCCATCGCGCTCGACGGCACTTCCGCTATCGTGCTGCTGGCCTTGTGCCTGGTACTCCTGGCTGCCAGTGTCGCTGCCCTATGGAAAATAACTCGCTTCAACTGAGCACTTCTCCGGCAACTGAACTCAATCGCCAATCTTCTCTGTGCCGCTGTGGTTGACAAGACTTAAGGTTGGAAGTTCTCCCGATAGCCGGGCACGCTTTAGTGGGGACTGATGATTCAAGATCGTCTCTCAGATGTTGATCCTCTTTTCCTTTTAGTCGATCATTTGTAGTGGATCTTTCGTTGCCGGGAGCAGCAGCAGAGCCTTGCAGAGTTCTCAGTCACTGTTTCAAGTAACGAAGCGCAACACATCCTGATTTAAAAGGCTTTGAACCAACAAGTTTCAATTGCAATTTCTCGGGCAGGCTGACGCCCTCCATCAATCGCCTTCCTTCTCCGGCAAGAACTGGTCCAACGATAAAACGGTATTCATCCACCAGGCCTAGCTCGATCAGTTGGGATGGAAGACCTACGCCGCCGACCAGAATATTTTTGCCTGGTTTGTGTTTCAAATTAAGTATTTCGTCGTGAAGATTCGTGCCGATGATTCGCGTTTTTTTATCTTCAGCGCTGCGTAATGATCGGGAGAAAACAATTTTTTGGAGCGAGTCAAACGTCCTGGCAAATTCGTTCTCTGCTTTCGTCATCGACTGGGTCTTTGCGACTTCGGGCCAAAAAGGGACCATCAATTGATAGGTTTTGCGTCCGAAGACGAGCAGGTCAACGTTTCGCAGGAGGTGGGTGAAATATTCATGTGTTTCATCATCGGCAAATTGCTTGGTGTGGTCGCAGCAGCCATCCAGGGTAGTGTTGATTGCGAAGATTACATTTCTCATTGCATTGTCCTCACCCCGTCTTGCCGGCTTGCGCTCATGAGAGTTTGATTAAGAAACAGGCGAGATGCGGCCGAAGAGGATGGCGTGGTGGTCGTCGTAGAGCACGCGCCACTGCGGCAGCTCCTTGAGAGCGTTGGCCAGCGTCCAATCCGGAGGAACCAGCACCCAGTTCACCTTGTTCCTGTCCAACACCTCCTGCCAGCCGGGCTGGATGTGTTGGACCTTAATGTAGTCGCGGACAAAGGGCTCGCCGTAGAAGTCGTGGCGGTCATCCATGAAAACCTTGTAATTCGGCCCCAGGCGGTAGATCAGGTAACCGCCCCAGTAATCGGGATTGAAAACCTGCGAGTGAATGCCGTGGGCGGCGAGAAAGTTGGCGGCCCCCACCGGAAAACGCTTGCCATCGAAGTGAGCGCTTATTTTAGTCCGCGCGCCCAAGCGGCCTCCGTTCAGGCAAACCACAAACGTGATCAGCACCGCAGCTAGCGGGAGGATGTGCCCGCGCAGGCCCAGTTCGGTGGCAGCGGTGCGGGCGGCAAAATTCTTCCAGCGCAAGAGCAGATCACGTGCGCGCGGCGCGAGCTCTTCCGCGACGCTTCCCTGCTCTACCGCCCCGGCCAGCAGCGGGGTGGCGGTCAACACCAGGAGGATGGAAGCGATAGGAATATTCCTGGCGGCATAAAGCCCGAAATAAACGCTAAACAATATGACCAGCAACTGGCTGGCGCGCAGGCGGGAGCGGTTCACCGCCAGACCGAGCAGGCTGAGCAAGAGCAGTGCGGCAAAGAATTTCTCCGCCGCGCCGTGAAAATTGGGCGAGAGAAATTCCTGGATGTTGTTCATGTAGAAGCGGCTGCCGAGATAGTCATAAATATGCAGCCAGAGTTTATAGCCATAGGGATTTATGAAGGTGGCAACAAAGGTCAAAATCCCGGTGAACCCCAGCCGACGGGCCATGGTTTTCGCCCCAATCCGCTCATCGGGAGCCTGCGCGGTTATGGTTTCCCAGACGGCGCCCAGGAAATACAGGCCAATCAGCGCCAGTCCCACCAGAAAGCCGCCGTGGATGTTCACCCAAAGCAACATGAGCGCAGGAAGCCAGTACAGCCGCCTGGCGGCACGGGTCGTGGTGGCAGTCTCCAGGATGTCCCAGAAAATGAGGGTAAAGGCCCAGGTAAACAGGTGAGGCCGGGCGAGGAAATGAATGCTGGAAGCAAAAATGGCCAGAACCACCAGAAGAGCGGCCACAAAGGGATAACGGGTACGTACCACCGCCTTGCGGAACAAGCCTGCAAAGACGCCGGCGATCAACAAGGCGCTGAGAAATACAACACCATTGAGCCCCATACGGCTGCAGAGCAGGCCCGCTCCCAGGTCGTACAGCCATTCCCAGGCAAACCAAGGATGACCGGGCATGGTGTAGGAGAAGGAGTCCCCATGCGGGATCGCATGCGTGACGAGTATTTGCTGGCCGTTGCGAATGTGCCAGCCGGTGCCGGCATCGCCCAGAAGGCGCTGTTGAAGGCCACCATAGCCGAGGGCCAGCAGCAGCAGCAGAAATATCACGTCCGTGATAGAAGGCATGACCGCCCGAAACCACCAGGGAGACGAAGATGGAAAAGAAGCAGCCGGTACGGGCCGCACCTCGGCCAGACGCGGCGACCCGGTGTGGCTGCCGACGCTCATGATTGAATCCTTGGGGTGATCGCCAACTTCAAGGGTTGACTCATCTTAACCGACATTCAGCGGCAAAGGAATTCCGGGTGGGTCAGTTTGACCCACCATAATCTGCTGCATCCGGGCAGGCGGTGAAATTGCCCTTTTACGAGAAATTTACTTGCAAGTTGCCGGATTCATCATAGACTGTCGCTACTTTGCGCGCCCTTCACACCCGACCAGTCTGAACCTGGTTGCGACAGGACTGTCCGGAACATATGGGGAATACTATCCTTTGTGTGGACGACGAGCAGCATGGACTGATGATCCGCCAAATGCTGCTGGAGAAAGTTGGTTATTCGGTCTTGACGGCAGGGACTGCGCGCGAAGGATTAGCGCTGTTCAGCCGTCGGCCGGTAGATGCGGTGGTGCTGGACTACTATCTCCCCGATCTTGATGGCGGCATAACGGCTGCGGCCATGCGGCTGATTAAGCCCGATGTGCCCATCATTCTGTTCTCGGTGCGGTGGAGCCTGCCGGAAGAAGCCGGCACCCTTGCCGATGCTGTGCTGGGCAAAGGACAGCATCCCATCGGCCTGCTAAATACCTTGGAGCATCTTCTGAGAGTACGACGTGCCCAGAGTGCATGAGCAGTGTTGAATCTCTGGAGATTGACTTAATCCATCCTCCACACAGCAAAACCGCCTAAGAACTATGCCCATTGCACTGCAGCACCCCCAGGTACGCGCTCCACG
Organism: Terriglobales bacterium; assembly: GCA_035252015.1. Classification (GTDB taxonomy): domain Bacteria; phylum Acidobacteriota; class Terriglobia; order Terriglobales; family Acidobacteriaceae; genus JAICWP01. Next base: position 34,063 of record DATFDP010000097.1, on the reverse strand, counting down.
GTCCCACAGCCTCACGATATTGGTGCGCCATGATTCTTGAAACTTGGTGAAGATGAGTCAGGTCATGGGCAGCCCAGGCCGCCAGCAACTGCGACAGAGTGACGACGCCCAGTGCGGGATGCCGTCCACGTCGCTCCAAGTCCTCGGGCCGCAGGTTCATGGCCCGTAGCTCGCGCAGATTTTCAGCCCGCAGACGGGCAAATTCATCCAAGAGCTGCGGCAGCGACTTGCCCGGGCTCTCTCGTGTTTGCGCCCAGCGGTCAAAGGGTACAAAAGTTTTACTCTCGCCGAATTCCAGTACCATCCGCGCCCGCGGCATCCAATCCGTGCGTTCACCGTGAATCAAGTGCCCAATCACTTCGAAGGCGTTCCAGGTCTTGTCACCTTCATTCCGAAAAATCCAGTCCTCTGGCATACCCCGCAAAAGCGCATCTAAAGCTGTAGGAGTGCGGGAAAGCAGCGCTATTGTGTTTTGAAGATTTTGTTCCATTGTGCTTCTCAGTTTTTGAACATTGATGCGCGCTAATGCTGATGACGCTGATGTCGTGCCGCGCAGCTCAGAGACAATACCGGAGTAGTTGTCGAGAACACGCCTCTACCTGCCTCCGACGCAGCTATATTGGATGTTCAGCGGGCAAGAAAGGAACGAAACACATGCACGAGAGTAAGAGTCTTTCGGGTCAGGTGGGAATCGTGACCGGCGGCGGACGAGGAATAGGCGCCGCCATTGCCGCTAAGCTGGCGGAACTTGGCGCCACAACCGTGATCTGCGGCCGAAGTCCAAGCACGCTGGAAAACACAGCGCAGCACATTCGAGCGGCAGGCTACCAATGCGAACCAATGGAATGTGACGTCACCAATCTGGCTTCGGTGGAGAAACTGGCGGCACGGGTGGAGCAAGCCTTCGGACGGACAGACATCCTGGTGAACAACGCCGGAGTTGGCGGCTTTGCCACTCCTCTACATGAGTTGGCGCCCGTGGAATGGGACCGCACACTGCACACCAACTTGCGCGGCGTGTACTACATGATTCGCTGCTTCGTGCCGCTGATGATTCGCACCGGCAAGGGAGACATTATCAACATCTCCTCCGGCGCGGGCAAGAATCCTTTGCCCAATGGCGCGGCTTATGCCGCTTCCAAATGGGGTTTGAATGGGCTTAGCTACTCCATTGCAGAGGAATTGCGCAACCATCACATTCGCGTATCGGTGATCTGCCCAGGGTCAGTGCAGACTGAATTGGGACCCCACACCGGCAAAGACCCTAAGAAGATGCTGCAACCGGAGGACGTGGCGCACGTGATGGCCATGATAGTGACGCAGGCGCCGCAGTCGTTTGCCAGCGAGGTGTTCCTGCGGCCCACACAAAAACCCTAAAGCATTTCCGCGTCTATCGCTGGTAAATACGTGAAACAAGGGCGATTATTGCCACGGATAAGATGCGGGCTAATGATGGAACCGAGGTAATCATTTCGCCCGCAAGGGTTTGTCTTTCCGGCCTAGCGGGTGCTACCATCCGTATGGGTTAAAAGGATTTGCGGGCTTCCTGGGCTCGCCGGCAATCCTCAAATGCAGGGAGGTTTTTATGGCGGAAGACGGCGGCAATGGATTCATGTGGTTTCTGGCAGGACTGGGAATCGGAGCACTGGTAGGAGTGTTATACGCGCCGCGTTCGGGGGCAGAAACTCGGGAAGCCATTCTGGACAGAGCGGAAGAAGGCCGTGACTTTGTGAAGACGCGCGCTCGCCAGGTGCGCGAGCAGGCCAACGATTGGGTGGAGCGCGGCAAGGATGTTGTGGGCCAGCAGAAGGAGCAGTTCCGCTCAGCTTTCGAAGCCGGGCGACAGGCTTATCGCGAGGCGACCACGGAAGGCACTACTACTCCCAAGAGCTAAGTCTCGGCCTCACGCGGCGGATCAGTATGGAACACCTTGATATTTTTGTAGCTCTGACGGCTGTAGCGATCGCACTGCAGGCGCTCGTGCTGCTGGGAATTTTCCTTTCCCTGCGCAAGACGAGCGCCAAGGTGGATTCCCTAACCACGGAAATGCGCACACGCGCTCTGCCGGCGGTGGAGGCAGCGCAGTCGCTGATTACAACCTCGGCGCCCAAATTAGAGGCGATTGTCAGCGACGTGCACACAACCACGGCGCTGGTTCGCGGCCAGGTGGAGCGCCTGGATCACACCGTGAACGACATTATTGACCGCACGCGCCTGCAGGTGATCCGGGCCGACGAACTGGTTACCCGCACCCTCGACCGCGTGGAAGACACCACGGATACTCTGCAGCACACGGTGGTTTCCCCGGTGCGGCAACTCACGGGCATTATGCAGGGAGTCTCCGTGGGATTGGGAGCTCTGTTCCGGGCGCGAAACAGGCGTCGCCGCAACGGCATGGGCGAACCGCAGGACGAGATGTTTATTTAGGACCTCAAGGCAGAGGGTTCCTGGTAGAGACGTAGCTTGCTACGTCTTTTCTTTTTGGCAGGATATTTTCCCCGGAATGTTTTCTCCGCGCCCTCTGCGTTAATCTTTTCTACGCGATCCAGCCGCCGCCCACCACCACTTCACCATCGTAGAAGACGGCGGCCTGGCCAGGAGTGATGGCCCGTTGCGGGTGATCGAAGCTAACCATGGCCTCGTCCCTGCCGAGGGCCTCGACCGTGGCACTGGCCGGTTCGTGGCGGTGACGGATCTTCACGCCCACACGGAGCGCGGCACCTGGCTGGTCCATCGCAATCCAGTTCACGCGCCTGGCCCGCAAGCTGCGGGAATAGAGCTGCTCGCCGGCGCCGACTACAACCTGGCGGCGCTCGCCGTTGATCTGCAGCACATAGAGTGGCGATCCAGTGGCCACTCCCAGACCCTTGCGCTGCCCGACTGTAAAGTTATGGATGCCCGAGTGTGTGCCCAGCACTTCGCCGCTGCTGCTGACCAGTTCGCCCGCGGTATCGGGCAGCGACTCGCCCTGCTCGGCGAGGTACGCGTCGAGGAACTTCTTGTAGTCCCCGCCGGGCACGAAGCAAATTTCCTGCGAGTCGGGCTTGTCCGCCAACGCTAGCCCGTGGCGGCGCGCGATCTGGCGCACTTCTGACTTCAGCAGCCCGCCCAAAGGAAAAAGCGTGCGGCTGAGCTGCTCCTGGGTGAGGCCGAAGAGGAAGTAGGTCTGGTCACGAGAAGAATCCAGGGCGCGCTTCAGCAGCCAGCGGCCCCCGGCGCTGTCGAACTCGATGCGTGCGTAGTGGCCGGTAGCCAGGCTTTCGGCGCCAATCTGCCGGGCCGTAATCAGTAACTGGTCAAACTTCAAGTGATTGTTGCACAAGCTGCAGGGGATGGGCGTGCGGCCGCTCAGGTACTCGGAGACAAAGGGGCGCACTACTTCCTGCTCAAAGCGCTGCTCGTGGTTGACCACGTAGTAAGGGATACCGATGGTTTCGGCCACACGGCGCGCATCATAAACGTCATCGAGTGAGCAGCACCGGCCTTGCACCGCCTCGGGCATACCTTCCCGGCCGGCTAGCCGCCGCTGGTTCCACAACTGCATGGTCAGGCCGACCAGGTTGTAGCCGTCGGCGCGCAGCATGGCCGCGACGGTGGACGAGTCCACACCGCCCGACATAGCGACGGCAATGGTTGGGAAATCAGTCATTGGCAAAAACCAGCCATTGGCAATTAACAATTAGCATTTAGCCACTGAAGTGTTTTTTTATCCCAAGAACCTTCACCCCGACTGCCGCGCAATTCCCATCGTAGCTGGGGCAATGCACGTGATGGGCTAAATGCTAATTGCTAATTGCTGGCGTGGCCGGCGACAACTCTCGCAAACGCGCCACCGCCTGCGGAATCAAAGCCAGCGCGAGTTCCACCTCTTCCGCGGTGTTCTGCTTGCCCAGGCTGAAACGGATGCTGGCGCGGGCACGCTCCGGACGCAAGCCCATGGCGGTCAGCACGTGCGACGGCTCAATCGCTCCGGAAGAACAGGCCGCGCCAGTAGAAACCGCCAGCCCCTTCAGGTCGAGGGCAATCACCAGGGCCTCACCTTCAATATAGTCAAAAAAAATGTTCGCTGTGTTGGGCACCCGCTGTGCTTCCCTGCCGTTCACGTCGGCGGAGTTGACGACCTCCAGCACGCCTGCCTGCAAGCGATTGCGCAGCTCAACAATTTGCTGCACACTTCCGTCGCTGAATCCACGCAGCGCAATCTCCGCTGCCTTCCCCAGGGCAACGATGGCGGGAACATTTTCGGTGCCGGCACGGCGCGAGCGCTCATGACTGCCGCCATAGAGCAGCGGCTGCAGCTGCGTTCCCTTTTTCACGTACAGCGCGCCAATTCCTTGAGGCGCATGCATCTTGTGCCCGGAGATGGAAAGCAAATCGCAGCCAATGCGCTTCACGTCCAGAGGCACCTTGCCCGCGGCCTGCACCGCATCGGTATGAAAGTTAACGTCGGCCTCGGCGGCTATGCGGCCAATCTCCTCCACCGGTTGCAGCATCCCGGTTTCATTGTTGGCCAGCATGATAGTGATGAGGCGCGTGTTGGGGCGCAGCGCGCGCCGCACGTCCTGGGGATCTATCAGGCCGCGGCCATCCACGGGAACGTAGGTCACCTCGCAGCCCATCTCCTCGAGGCGCTTGCCGGAATTCAGCACAGCGTGGTGCTCGATAGTTGAAGTGATCAGGTGGTCGCCAGGCTTGACCACGCCAAATATAGCCAGGTTGTCTGCCTCGGTGCCACCACTGGTAAACACCACTTCAGAAGCGCGGCAACCCAGCAACGCCGCTACTGACTCGCGCGCCCGCTCCACCGCCGCCCTCGTTTCCTGCCCATGGTGGTGGATAGAGGAGGCGTTGCCGAAGCGCTCGCTGAAATACGGACGCATCGCCTCCAGCACCTCCGGCAGCACCGGCGTGGTGGCGTTGTTATCGAAATAGACGCGGCGCAGGGACCCCACGGGACTATTGTAACCCGGCGAGCTAAGTGGGCGTGATTTAAGCACTTAGCATTTGGGCCTTGGCCTTTGGCCATTGAGAATTCGCGGGAAGCGTCGGCCAAGTGCCAAATGCTAAGTGCGACTTTATCTTCGCTCTACAGGCACATACTTCTGCGGGTGCGCGGGCCCGATGTAGTCGGCGCGGGGACGGATCAGGCGATTGTCATCCAGCTGCTCGATGACGTGCGCGGCCCAGCCGCTGATGCGCGAAACCGCAAAAATAGGCGTAAACAGGTCCACGTCAATGCCCAGCACGTGGTAGGTGGAAGCGGAATAAAAATCCACGTTGGCGTTGAGCTTCTTTTCCGCTTTAACAAAGTCCTCGATGCGCCGCGACATTTCGTACCACTGGCTCTCACCACTGGAGGCGCCCAATTCGCGCGACATCTGCCGCAGGTGTGTAGCCCGCGGATCTTCGGTGCGATAAACGCGGTGGCCGAAAGCGGGAATTCTCTTCTTTTGCCCCAGCATGCCGCGCACGTGCTCGATGGGGTCGGCACCAGAGCGGGTTATGGTTTCCAGCATGCGGAAAGCAGCTTCGTTGGCCCCGCCGTGCAGCGGACCTTTGAGCGCGCCAATGGCGGAAGTAATGGCCGAATGCATGTCCGAGAGCGTGGCCGCAGTCACCCGCGCCGCGAAGGTAGAGGCGTTCAATTCGTGGTCGGCATGCAGGATGAGGGCGATGTCAAAGGCGCGCTCTTCCGTCTCCGAGGGCTTTTCCCCGTTGAGCATGAGCAGAAAATTGGCGGCATGAGAAAGCGAGCGGTCAGGCTCAACCACGGCTTTGCCCTTGCGGATGCGATCGTAGGCTGCCACGATCATGGCAATCTGCGAGGTCAGGCGTATGGCCTTGCGCACATTTGCATCATGGTCGTTGGCTTTTTCATCCGCATCGTAGAAGCACAGGGCTGAAACCGCAGTGCGCAACAAGTCCATGGGCAGGGCGTCTTTAGGCGCCTGGCGCAAAAAGTTGAGGATGGCAGGATCCAGGTGACGCTCCGCTGCCAGGCGGGAGCGTAAATCCTCTAACTCGCTGCGTGTGGGCAGCTTGCCAAACCAGAGCAGGTAGCAGACTTCCTCGAAATTAGAGCGGTCGGCGAGTTCGTGGATATCGATGCCACGGTAGGCCAGGATGCCGCGCTCGCCGTCTATATAACAAATGCTGGAGGTGGTGGCGACAATGCCCTCCAACCCCTTGGGAGGATGAGTAGCCGTCAGACTGGACATAGGGTCCTTTCGCACCAGAAGCGCCGGGGGGCAGTTGCGCACAAGCCGCTGTGACGGGCGTCACGCAACTCCTTCTTATACCTCACTTTGCGCAAGTTTTCCAATGTGCCGCCGGTTTGTCCTGTCGGGTGCCAGAATCGTATAGTTAAGAGTTTTGTCCGACCCGCGGGTGGAATTCCCTGACCCGCCCGTGAGCCATATTTCTAAGGAGTACTTCCTATGATGAGATGCGCTCTCCTCCTCAGTTGCTTTCTAATGTTTCTCCTCGGTGATTTCGCCTTAGCCGATCCCGGCATGTGGCTGTTTGAGGCTTTTCCTGCCGCCAAGGTGAAGGCGAAGTATGAGTTCGATCCCAGCACCCAGTGGCTCACGCATGTGCGGCTCTCGTCAGTGCGCTTTAACAACGGAGGCTCGGGCTCATTCGTCTCCGCGGACGGACTCACGTTCACCAATCACCACATTGCCTCAGAATGCATTCAGCAACTTTCCACTGCGGGTAAGGACTACATGAAGACGGGCTTCTACGCCCGCAGCCAGACGGAAGAACTGAAGTGCCCGGCGTATGAACTCAATCAACTGGTGGGGATTGAAGACGTAACGGCGCAGGTGAAAGGTGCGGCCAAAGCGGGCATGACTGCCGCCGAAGCGGGACAGGAACAACGCGCGGAAATGTCGAGAATTGAAGAGCAGTGCACGAAGAAAACCGGATTGCGCTGCGATGTCGTCATCCTCTACTCAGGCGAGGTCTACCACCTTTACGAGTACAAGAAGTACACCGATGTGCGCCTGGTGTTTGCGCCGGAATTCGATATCGCTTTTTTCGGCGGCGATCCGGATAATTTCGAATATCCACGCTATGACCTGGACATCTCCTTTTTCCGCGTTTACGAGAACGGCAAACCGGTCCACCTGGACAACTACTTCCGCTGGTCGCCCTCCGGCGTGCAGGACCACGAGCTGATCTTCGTTTCCGGCAATCCCGGCGCCACCGGCCGCTTGCTGACCATGGCGCAACTGCAGTTCCTGCGCGATGTGGACTATCCCTCGCGGCTGGAGGTCTACCGCCGGCGCATCAGCGCCCTGAAGAAATTCAGTGCCGAGTCGCCGGACAACGCGCGTATCGCGCAAGAGGATTTGTTCGGCTACCAGAATTCCCTGAAAGCCATAACCGGCTATCTCTCCGGCCTTGAGGACAAGCAGCTGATGGCGCAGAAGGCCGCGGACGAAGAAAAGCTGAAGAACTTCGTCAACTCTGATACGAAACGCAAGGCGGAACTTGGCGATCCCTGGACCGCGCTGGCTCACTCCATGCAAGTACAGAAGCAGATTTACCTGCCGCTCACCTACGTCGAGCGAATGCGCGGCTTCTCCGGCGATCTGGCCATGTACGCCCGCGACCTGGTGCGGGGAGCGCAACAGCGAATGAGACCCAGCCCTGACCGCCTTCGGGAATTTCGTGAGTCGGCCCTGCCCTCGCTGGAAGAACGGCTGTTCTCCATGGCGCCGGTGTACAAGAACCTGCAAGCAGCGGAGTTGGCGGATTCTATTGGCCTGATGGAGCAAAAGCTGGGCAGCGACAGCCCAGTGGTAAAGGCGACCCTCAACGGCCGGACTCCGGAGGCAGCCGCGCACTATCTGATCGAGAACACGAAGCTGAAGGATGTGGCGGTGCGCAAAGAGCTGTGGAACGGAGGCGAAGCCGCGATCAAGGCCAGCACCGACCCGCTGATCGTGCTCATGCGCCAGATTGAACCGGAAGCGCTGGCGGTGCGCAAGCAGTATGAGGACCAGGTGGAGTCGGTGGCCCGGCGCGACGGCGCGCTGCTGGCCAAGGCGCGTTTTGCCATGGGCGGCCTCAGCGAGCCGCCGGACGCTACCTTTACCCTGCGCCTCAGCTATGGCGAAGTGGCCGGCTATACCACGCGCGGCAAACAGTATCCCTATTACACAACCATGGGCGGGGCCTACCAGCATGCGGCGGCGCACGGGGATAAGTCTCCCTACCAGCTGCCGGAAAGCTGGATGACGAAAAAGTCGCAGGTGAAGCTGGCGACGCCGTTGAACTTTGTTAACACAGCGGACATCATCGGCGGCAATTCCGGCAGTCCGACCCTAAACCGCAAAGGCGAAGTAGTGGGCATCATTTTCGACGGCAATATCGAATCGCTGCCTTGGAATTTCGCGTATAGCGACAAAGTGGGCCGCTCCATCAGCGTGGATTCGCGCGGCATCATGGAGGCGCTGGGCGACATTTATGGCGCAACTCGCGTGGTGCAGGAACTGGAAAGTGGACGGGAGGAGAGCGGAAAGTAGGGCTACTCGGTGGCAGCCGTGGAGGGTGCGTACTTCTTCTGCAGGTAAGAAGTCAGGTTTTCTTCCAGATCGGCGTAGTGCATCTGGGTGACGGAGTAGAGAGCGTCGTCGGGTGAGTCGCCGTCGCGCAGACGCTGCAGAATGCGTTGCACACCATCCATGCCCCAGCTCTGCCGCAGGTACTCGAGGGCCAGCAAGGCTTCGGTATAGGCCACCACCGCCTGGCGGGCATTGAAGCGGGCAAATGGCCCGTCCAGATAACGGAACGGTATTTCTTTTTTCGTTTCAAACATCCGCGCCAGCTGCGGGCCGTAATAGTCGGTGCTCCGAGACTCCATCAGCTGCGCTAAGCCTTCATTTAACCAATTGGGACAATTGCCGCGGGTAATCAAGTGCACAAAAGAGTGGGTCAGCTCGTGCTTGAGCACGTGCTGCAGCTCGGGAGTCACGCTATTGACGCCGGAGATGGGAATGCGCAGCTTGCCGTCATTTACGCCGCCCGCCCAGGCGGGAGCCTGCGTCACGTCGAAGAATTGAGTGTTGGTATAGAGGATGACAGAGATGTTCTCGCTGGGCGTGTAATTAAGCTGGCTTCTCAGATCGCGATATTGATCTTCCAGCGCATCGAGGAGGTCACGCTGCAGCGTCAAGGAAGTCTCTGAACCCTGGTAACGCAGAGTAAAGTGCCAGCTATCCCTCTGGTTGAAGTTGCCCTGAACTTCGAGCTCGTGCTGCGTCCTGGCCAGCACCTTCTGCACCCAGTCAATGGGACGCAGCGCAACTGATTGCTTGAAGGCAGCCACCGCATCGGCCAGGCGGTCCGTGTTGTAGTATGCGAGCCCCAGAATGGCGAAGGTGCCAGCATCGGGAAGCACGCGGGTGAGCTTTTCGGCCACGGCGGCTGCCTCCACATTCTTGTTGATCTCGGCCAGGCCCACCATGTACCACTCGAGCGCAATGGGATCGTCAGGGGCGAAGGTCAGCGCATGTTCGAAGTACTGCACCGCTTCCACGGGATGACCATGATCGAGTTCGAAGCGCCCGGCCTCCATGTAAGCCAGTTTCGTAATCTGCGGCTTGCCCTCCTCCTCGACCTTCCACAACGCCCCGTCATAAACTTGACCGTTGGCGAGAATGCGGTCCAGCAAGGCGGCGCGCTGCTTGGCTTCCTCGGGCGCGATCAACGGCCGCACCAGCGGCAGCCGCGTGCGCGCTGTAGGCGGCTTGGCAGCGGCAGGAACAGAAGCAGTGGGCGCCTCGGCCGGCCCCGGGCCGACAGTAACCAGGTTGGTCTGCGAAGTAGAGCCGATAGAAATACCCAGGCCCTGGTCGCGATCAATTCGCTCCACCGAAGATTGGGGAACGCTATATTTGGTGGCGCCCATGAAATAGTCCACATTGGCGCCGTTTTGGACCACCTTGTCCGCGGTAATAAAGGTGCCGTTTTTGAAATGAATGGTGTCAGCCCAGGCACCAGAAGAAGTGGCAAGCAGGAGAAAGATGGACAGAATGCGGCCGTTGGACATCGTGGTACCTGCGCTAGAGTAGCAGCCGGCCTCATCTTGTCAATGAGACTATTGTCTGTTTTCTGGGCACAGAACGGTCCAAGGTGCCTACTGCTTTCACGCGGCACGCATCCTCGGCTCTAACAAATCAATATGGATAGGGATGCCGTAATGCCCGTCGCCGCGATCTATGACATTCACGCCAACCTTCCGGCGCTCGAGGCTGTTCTCGAAGACATTCGCCGCGTCAAGGCGGACCAGATCATCGTCGGTGGGGATGTTCTTCCCGGCCCCATGCCAATAGAAACCATCCAATGCTTGCTCAGCCTCGACACTTCAGTCCAGTTCATCCATGGCAACGGTGACCGCGAGGTGCTGGCGCGGATGCGCGGCCTCGAAACCTCTGGCGTTCCCGAAGCATTTCGGAGCGTGATTGACTGGACGGCGCAGCAGCTTCAACCGGAGCACGAGCGCTTGCTGGCCGCTTGGCCGGGTACCCTCGAGCTCGAAATTGCCGGCCTGGGCACGATCCTGTTTTGCCACGCCACCCCGCGCAACGACACGGAAATTTTCAGCCGCATTACCTCGGAAGACCGCCTTCAGCCCGTTTTTGCGGGTGTCCAGGCGAACGTAGTCGTCTGCGGCCACACTCACATGCCGTTCGACCGGAAGGTGGGGGCGACTCGAGTTCTGAATGCCGGCAGTGTGGGCATGCCCTTTGGCGAGCCCGGCGCGGATTGGCTTCTGCTCGGCCCTGGCATTGAATTTCGCCATACCTTGTACGACCTGGCGAGGGCTGCGGAGCGGATTCGCAAAACCGCCTATCCTCAGGCGGACGAGTTCGCCCAACACAATATTCTGCAGCCCCCGTCGGAGAAAGGTATGCTGGAGGCATTCAGCCGGGTGGAATTGCGGTAAGCTTGACCGCTCCATGGCCACCACTCTCCAGCCCAACTTCGAGACCACGTTGGTCTCCAAGCTCACCCGGCACCTGGTTCCCTTCCTCTTCCTGCTCTACATCGTCGCCTACCTCGACCGCATAAATGTCGGATTTGCCGCGCTGCAGATGCAGGGCCAGTTAGGTTTGAGCGATGAAGTTTACGGTTTTGGGGCAGGTCTGTTCTTCGCCGGCTACTTCGTTTTCCAGTTGCCCAGCAACCTGCTGCTGGAGCGCATAGGAGCGCGCCGCTGGCTGGCCGCCCTGATGGTGGCTTGGGGCGCCATTTCCAGCTCTATGATTTTTGTGCGCAGCCCGCACAGCTTTTACGCCCTGCGCTTTCTGCTAGGCGTGGCCGAGGCGGGATTCTTCCCCGGCGTAATTCTGTACCTGAAGAACTGGTTTCCCGCCGAGGCCCGCGCCCGTACCGTGGCCTGGTTCATGACTGCCGCGCCGCTTTCGGGAGTGGTGGGCGGCCCCATCTCCGGTGCCCTGCTCGGCCTGCACCACAGCGGACTGGCCGGCTGGCAATGGATGTTCCTCATGGAAGGGATACCGGCCATGCTGCTGGGTGGCCTGGCGGCTTATTACCTTACCGACCGGCCCGACCAGGCCACCTGGCTTTCCGACGAACAGCGCAACTGGCTGCTGGCCACTCTGCGCCGGGAATACGACGAAACCGCAGCCATCACTCGCACCAACATCTGGGCTGCCTTTACTCACCCGGGCATCTGGCTGCTGGTGCTGGTGTATTTCGGATTGGATACCGTTTCCTACGGTGTTAGCTTGTGGCTGCCCAACCTTATCCGCAGCCTCTCGGGCGTCAGCGATTTCGTGATTGGGCTGCTCTCCGCCATTCCGTACATCGCCGCCGCTATTTCCATGGTGCTGGTGGGCATACACTCCGACCGCTCCGGTGAACGCCGCTGGCACACCGCCCTGCCTGCCTTCGCCGGCGCCGCCGGCCTGCTGCTGGCCGCGCAATCCACTTCCGTGGTTCCCATGATCGCCGGCATCACGGTGGCAGTGTTGGGAGTGTTTTCCATGCTTGGCCCCTTCTGGACGATGCCCACGAGCCTGCTTACCGGGACCGCCGCCGCAGCAGCCATTGCCCTGATCAATTCTGTGGGCAACCTGGGCGGATTCTTTGGTCCCTACATTATCGGCCTGATCCGCACTCATACCGGCAGCTTTAAGAACGGGCTGCTGGTGATTGGCGCCACGCTGGCAGTGGGAGGGGCCATTGCCCTGCTCGTCCGACTTCGTGGCGAGGCACATATCCAGGGTCACGCCGCCGATACGGCGTGAACTGATCGGCACTGGGGCTCTCCGGTCTCCTCCGAGCACGTTTGCAGCATCCAAGGATTGGTGGGATGATTGTCTCTCAGTAGGACAGGAGCGCTACCATGAAATTCCGAATTTTCCTGTGGGCGTTTGCTGGTTTCCTGGTAGCGGCGGGCTGGGCCTTTTATGGCGCTGCAACCTTTCCTGATTTGATGCAAGCTAAACCGCTGGTGTGGAATCTCGCCCTGCTGACTCAGCCCATCGCCTGGGCCAGCTTGCATTTCAATTTTCCTGCTTCCATCTATTTGGTGTTCGCCACCAATGCACTAGCTTATGCGCTGGTCGGCCTGATCATCGAAAGCCTGCGGCGACAATTGAGCCACGCAAGATAGTCACGGAACCAGACAGCGCCTTATCCCGATTTTTACTTTTCCTGAATCCGGCAACTGTGCTTTACTGGCGTGACCCGCTGTGTCCAGCCCAGGCACCATGACGTCTTCGCCTTCCGCCGTTCCAGCCGCCACGGCCGCCTGCACCGCCGAACTCAGCAATGTCCGCAAAGCTTACGACCACTTCGTCGCGGTTGACAGTCTTTCCCTGCGCATTCAACCCGGAACGGTGCACGGCCTCTTGGGCCCTAACGGAGCCGGCAAGACCAGCACCCTGCGCATGCTGATCGGCATCATCGTGCCCGACGCCGGGGAAATTCACGTGTTTGGCGAGCCTCTGTGCCGCGCCCACAACCGGCGCATGGGCTATCTGCCCGAAGAGCGCGGTCTCTACCGCAAAATGAAGGTGCTCGACCACCTGGTGTTCCTGGGCGAACTGAAGGGTCTGGACCGCGGCGAAGCCGCCATACGTGCCCAACGCTGGTGCGAACGCCTGAACCTGGCTGCGTGGACCACCAAAAAGGTGGAAGAGCTTTCCAAAGGCATGCAGCAGAAAGTGCAGTTCATTGGCGCGCTCTTGCACGAGCCCGATCTTATCGTCATGGACGAGCCCTTCTCCGGCCTCGATCCAGCCAATACAGTGGAACTCAAAGACGCGCTCCTGGAACTGAAAAAGGCGGGCAAAACCATCCTGCTCTCCACTCACCGCATGGACCAGGCGGAACGCTTGTGCGATTCCATCTGCCTTATCAACTACGGGCGCGCCGTTCTGCAGGGCGACCTGAGCCGCATCAAGTCCGGCTACGGCAAGCGCCATGTGCAGATCAAGTACGAAGGTGATTCCGGCTTCTTGCGCCAGCCACGTCTGGTGCAGTCCTTCAATGATTACGGAAACTACGTGGAAGTGCGGCTGGCGCCCGGCGCGGACCCGCAAGACCTGCTCCACCTGGCCAGCGCCCACGCGCGCCTCAGCAAGTTTGAGCTGGAGGAACCTTCGCTGGAAGAGATCTTTATTGACGCGGTGAATCAGCCCCATGCGTAACACGTGGCTCATCATCCGGCGGGAGTACCTGGAGCGCGTGCGCACCCGCTCCTTCCTCCTGCTCACGTTGCTGCTGCCCGCCATTATGGCAATGGCTTTCGTGCTTCCCTTGCGGCTCGCTTCGATGAGCGTGGGCCGGCCGGAGCACCTGGTGCTGGTGGTTTCCAGCCAGCGCTTCGGCGAGATAGTGCGCCGGCAACTGCTCTCTCAAACTCCCGCGCCCAATGAAGAAGACACCGGGGAGCAGATCAACAATGCGGGCAGCTCGCGGGCTCATTATGTGATTGAAGTGGACCCTCGTCCCACCGACGGGGAGCGGGTCCTCCTGCGCGCGCAACTGGCCACCGGCACCATTGACGCCTACTTGTGGCTCACCGATGAGGCCATCCAGGACAAGAAAGTCACCTACACCGGACGCAACATGGCTGGCCTGCTGGAGCGTTCCTGGATCAGCGATGGCCTGGAGCGCGCGCTCGTGGAGCAACAACTGGCCGCGCGTGGCCTGACTTCGGCCCAGGCAGCGGAAGTGCTCAGGCCGGTGCAGGTTGAAACCGTGCGCATGGAGCACGGCCGGGAGGGCAAGAGCGACGATAGCGCGATGTTCTTTGCCGTCTTCGCCATGGTCATGCTGCTCTACATTGCCGTGATTTTTTATGGTGTGTCGGTGATGCGCTCCGTGCTGGAGGAAAAGAACACGCACATCATGGAGGTATTGCTCTCCTCCACCACCTCGAGTGAGCTAATGGCAGGAAAACTGCTAGGCGTGGGCGCTGTGGGCCTGACCCAGATCGGCATCTGGATGGTGATGGCGGGTGTGATCGCACTGCCTTCCCTGGCCTTCTATCCCAGGCTGAGCAGCATTCACATCTCTCCCTTCGCCCTTGGCGCTTTCGTGCTCTTGTTTCTGCTGGGGTATCTGCTTTACAGCGCGGTTTACGCCTCCATCGGCGCAGTGGTGACCACCGAGCAGGAAGGCCAGCAGATGCAGTTCATCATCGTGCTGCCGCTTATCATCGCCGTTTTCCTCATGGGCCCAGTGATGCGCGCGCCTGACGCAGCGTTTGCTGTCTGGACCTCGATGGTCCCGTTTCTTTCGCCGGTACTGCTCTACTTGCGAATTGCCGTGCAGACACCGCCGGCCTGGCAGATTGCCCTATCGCTGGCCCTACTGGTAGCAACCATTGCCGGAATGCTGGTGTTGTGCGCGCGCATTTACCGCGTTGGCGTGCTCATGTACGGCAAGCGTCCCACGCTGCCGGAAATTGTGAAATGGTTGAAGTACGCGAAGGCGTAGCTTGTCCCTATCTTGCGGCTTTTTCAGAGCGCCCCAAGGGCACATCGGCAATCACTATCCGCTTCGGGATCTTCCCGGTTTTGACGCGTGCGGCTTCGTGCCGAGCTGGCGCGTCAATAATCGAAACATCGTCACTGCCGGCATTGCTCACCACCACGTATTTGCCCTCCGGCGAAAAGGCCACCCAGTTTGGCCCATCTCCCACAGGCACGCTGCCGACAATCTTCCCTGCCTTCACGTCGTAGATGTACAGGCAATCGTCCAGCAGGCTGGTGACCCACAACTCGCGCCCATCCGGGCTTAGCGCCAGCCCGTGAGTAAGAGTATTGCTGGGCTCGTACGGCCGTTCCTTTGGATGCTCATGTCTGGCGGGCATCCGCACTTTGCGGATCACCGTGCGTTCGGGAACGCTCACAGTGGCGAAGCCGTGCAGATAGCTTAACGCCACATACATAGTGCGCCCGTCACTGGAAACCGCATAGGGGCGCGGCACTCCGCCCACGGGGATGTGGGCCGCATAGGCCATCTTCTCGAGATCAATGAGACTGACTTCGTTTGCTCCCATCGAGCTCACGAACACGTAGCGGTCACTGCCCGCGTTCACCGCGTTGTGCGGCAACTTGACCGGCAGCACCTTCACCACCTTGAGCTGCGTGACATCCACAATATCTGCGCTGTTACCGTCGTAAATCGGGACCACAACATATTTGCCGTCCGGCGTGACCGCGCACTGGTTAGGCCGGCCGGTGAGGGCCACAGTGCCCACCACTCGGTCCGTGGCGGTATCAATGATGCGAAGCGTATTGTCGGATTCGATGGTGGTGAACATGCGCCGTCCGTCCGCCTGCACCGCCAAGCCATGCGGGCGTTCGCCCACGGTGATATCGTCAATTTTCTTCTGCGCGGCCAAATCAACAACGGCAATGTCATTTCCGCCGCTGTCGTCCACATAGAGGCGCAGGTTCTGCGCCGCTACTCCGCTCGCGGTCCAAGCGGCAAAACAAAGTGCGAGAACAAATCTGCGCCCTCCGGAAAGTGATTTCATAGACGTTAGTGACCTGCCGGCATAGCGGTGTCCATAAAGCGCACCACATCCTGCTTCAGCTTGGCCAACGCCTGCTCGTTCACGTAAACCATGTGCCCCGAATCATAGGTTTCCACCGAGATATCCTTGCGGAAATTGGCCGGCAGGTTAAGGTGATCAATCACGTAATTGGCGGCGTAGTAGGGCGTAGCCAGATCATAGTAACCTTCCAGTACCAGCACCTTTAGGTAAGGATCCTTGACCATGGCCGCGCGCAGCGCGGTCGCCGTATCAGGAAATCCCTTTACGGCCGATCCCCAGTTCCACTGCCTCCACAAGCCTTCGCCCATCGCGAAAACGAAATAGGGCATGTCGGTTTTGTAGCCCAGGTCATTGCGCACGTAGTTATTAAACATGGCGGTGAAAGGCGGCAGCAGCGCCGACTCCGCCGGATCATAAAAAGGAGTGTCCATCAGTCCCTGCGGATCTGGCCCGGTGTAGCGACCGTCGAGGCGGCCCACGCGCAGCTTCTGGTCAATCAGCAGGTAGTGGGTAAACTGCGCCACGTCAATGCGCAGGTTGGCGTCATCAATCACCTTTGGATCCAGCCCGGTGTAGCGCGCCATCTGCTCAATCACCGACTGCCGCTCCTGCGGGCTCATGGCATCGCCCTTAGCCAGCGCCTGCGCATAGGTGGTCGAAGCCCAGTGCTCCACCTCCGCCCGCGTCTTGGCCAGGTCCTGCGTTAACTCGGGCGCCAGTTTGTGATGATAGGCGGCAATCATGGTGTAGCTGGGAACAATCAGGATGTAAGGCACGTCGTTGTTTTTCTGGAACTCCAGGGTCTGAAAGTCCATGGCCGTGGACAGTAGCACAATACCGTTGAAGCTGATGCCGCGATCCGATAAATAACCGGACAAGCCCGCAGCGCGCGTTGTGCCGTAGCTTTCGCCAAAGAGAAACAGCGGCGAAGCCCAGCGCCCGTAGCGCGTGATGTAAAGCCGAATGAATTCGCCGAAGGCGTCCAGATCGCCCTGCACCCCCAGGAACTTTTTGGTCGTGGCGTCATCCTCGGCACGGCTCCAGCCGGTGGCGATGGCGTCCACCAGCACCAGGTCCGATTTATCCAGCAGCGAGTACTCGTTGTCCTGCAAATGGTAGGGCGCCGCCGGCATGAACCCACCGGGCTGCAGCACGACGCGCCGCGGACCCAGCGCGCCCAGGTGCAACCACACCGAGGAGGACCCCGGGCCGCCGTTGAAGGCGAATGTCAGCGGCCGCTGCGCCGGGTTTTCGCCATCCAGCGTGTAGGCCACGAAGAACATTTCTGCTTCAATCTTGCCGTCCTCGCGCTTGATGGGCAGCCGCCCTGCGGCCGCCGTGTAGTGCAGCACGCGGCCATTCACCGTGGCCTGCTGATGCGTGACCGTCGGCGGCACTTCGCTCACATCGAAGTGCAGCTCCTTGCTTTCTTTGCCTCCTTCTGGGGCACCTGGTTTGGCCGGAGGCGCGGGTTGCGCGCTGGGCGCCGGCGTGGTTGCCTGCGTGCTCTCCGCCGGGACCGCCGGCGTAGGATTGGTCTTCTTGACTCGCGATTTTGGCGGCTTCTCCTGTTGCGCCAATAAAGCCACTGAAAAAATGAGTACCGACACCAGTATGCCCAAAGTACGCATCGCCACGCTCCCCTGATTATTGGTGGACTGCTTTGTAAAGACGAGACTGGACAGCAGGACGCAGCATTATATCTTGAGGCGCTTTGGCGGCGTGTGAGCCGCCAGCCGAAGTCCGAAGCACAGCGAAGGAGCTCTAGCCCTGCCGCCCTAGCGCTATCTCAGCCGCTGCGGGGCGCCGCCGGAAAAAGATGTACGCGACCGGCCCCAGCAGCAGTGCAGCCGGTCCCCAGTGCAACCCGAAGGAATCGCTACCGAGCAATGCCAAGCCGCTCATCAGTATCGGCGCCAGCACGGCATACATCAACCCTTTCTGCCCCCAGGGTATGCGGAAGGCGCGCGGCAAATCCGGCGCCTTTCGTCGCAGCTTCCATCCCGAAAGTACGGTCAGAAGCGAGGTCGCAATGCGCAGCCAGACATAAACGGAAATCAGTTGTGTCAGCGAGTGCCAGGCGAAAACGGCATAGATGGCGCACGAGATCACGATGGCCGCAGCAGGCGTTTTGTACTGCGAATGTTGCCGCGTCAGCCAGTGCGAAATGTAGCCATCTTCCGCCATGGCAAACGGCATGCGCGTGCTGGCCAGCACAGTGCTGTTGAGCAACGACACGCTGGCAATGGTCGCCGATACGGTCATCCACAGCCCCAGCCAGCGCCCGCCGATCAGCTCCGCGGCGTCGGAGAAATATCCTGTGTGCCATTGCTGCCAGTTGCCCAGCGCGCCCAGCGCGCAGAGCGTCGGCAGGAAATAAGTCGCGATCGAGAGCGGCACCACCCAGGCCAGCGCCCGCGGATAAGTACGCTGCGGGTCTTCCACTTCCTCGGCCACAGTGGAAAGCTGCTCGTAGCCGGAGTAAAGCCACAATCCCAGCGCCAGCCCCACGCCAAACACCTGGAACAACGGTTTATGTGGCGGCACCAGAGGCACAAAGGGATTGTGCTGCCACTTGCCCAGCGCCACCGCGCACATCACCACAATGGGCAGCAGCACCATCAGCTCCAGAAATGTCGCTAGCTTGCCCACTAGCTGAATGCCGCGCACATTCACGTAGGTGATCAGCGCAATCAGAACCAGCGAAACCGCATAATGTTTCCAGCCCACGATGGACGGGAAATAGAACTTGAGGTAATCGCTGAAGAGCACGGCATAACTGCTTCCCAGCAAGAACGATGCCGACCAGTTCCACCAGCCGGCAAGGAAGCCCCAGAAGTCGCCAAAGCCGGCCCGCGTCCAGCGGTAAAAGCCGCCTTCTACCGGCATGGCAGTGGTCAGTTCCGCCGCCACCAGCGAAATGGGAATGCACCAGAAAAGGGGCAGCACCAGGTGGTAGACCAGGGTCATTCCCGGGCCGGAGGTGGTGACCTGGTCTTCCAGCCCGAAGGGGCCGCCCGTGGTGTAGGAAAACATCACCCACACCAGATAAAACAGGCCAGCCTTGCTGATTTGTGAGCGGCTCAAGCGGTGCGCCTAAGGTTCGCCAGATTGTATGGGAGACCGACCACGGCGTCGAGCGTGAAGTATTGCTTGAATTTCATCGCCCTATCTGTGCCACCTTCTGAGGAAAACCCGATACTCGTTACGCTCGTAACCTGAACCCAACTCAACAAGCCAAATGGCTGCACTCGCCGTGGTACTTTCACTCCAACAGCGAGCCAATTTCATGAGGGAAGCAACGTACCGCGTCCCGTCGGCCTACTCCAGACTCGAAACCGCCGGCGCCGCGCATGGCACGCGGGCGCAGAAGTATGTGGATTTCCTCTGGCGCACCGATCCCCTGGCGGACGCTGTAATGGATGAATTCGCCCGCATTCCAGAAGCGGAATGGCGAGCCGTGCTGGAGCTGGCGCTGGCCAAGGGCATCGAAGCGGTCCCTCACGCCCCGGAATCTTTGCGCGCGCTGTTTCACCAACTGCAGGACGTTCCGTTCTGGGTCGACCGCGGGCGCTGCAACCTGGGCGGCTCCACCTTCATGCGTTGCCGGCTGGGCTTTGCTGTGCTGGCCATGCTCTCGCTGCCCATCATCTATAGCTGGCCCGCGGGCAACAAGCCGCTGGCGCTCTCTGGCCAGCTGGTGCATCGCGCCTCTCAGCGCCTAAAAGACACCACGCGTTACGTCTTCGCGGTTTGCCAGCCCGATGGCCTCGCGCGTTTTTCTGAAGGCTTTGCCATGACTGTCCGCGTGCGCCTCATTCACGCCCAGGTGCGGCGGCTGCTTCTGCAGTCCGGCCAATGGCGCTCTGATGCGTGGGGCGCGCCCGTTAACCAGTGCCACATGGCCGGCACCAACCTGATGTTTTCTGTGGGCGTGCTCGATGGGCTCACCCGCATCGGCTACCGCGTCAACCGCCTGGAGCGCGAAGCCCTGCTCCATCTGTGGCGCTACGCCGGCTATTTACTGGGCGTTGAAAACGAGCTGCTGGTGGCCGACGAATTTGAGGGCCACCGCCTGCTTGACCTGATTTTCGCCTTCGAGCCACACCCCGACGACGATTCCCGCGCCCTAGTACATGCGCTGATGCAGACTTCCTACGAATACGTGCGCGGCTTCAAGCCCGGGCGCAGCTGCAGCGTGAATCTTTGCTATGGCATCTCGCGGGCCCTTGTCGGCGACGAGCAGGCTAACGCGCTCGGCTATCCCATGACGCTGTGGAAGTATCTGGTGCCTGCGGTTCGTCCCGGCACGTGGCTGGTGGAAACCGCGCGCATATGCAGCAGCCGCGTGCAGGAACTGGCCAAAGTTGCCGGACCGAAAGCCTTTCGCCACTTGCTCAGCGAGCGCGGGCTGAAAGGCCGCACCGGCGATTTCGTCATCCCTCGCAAAATAGCGGTCCGCGCCCCTGAGCCCCAATCCGCAACCACTCAAGCGGAAAGCACAACAGCAGGAGGGAAGAAATGAAAGAACCAATGCGGGTAGTTTGCCTGGGGGGCGGCTGGGTAGCGATTTATCTCGCCCGGGCCCTGCGTCCGGCCCTACGAAAAGGCGACATCGAACTCACCGTGGTCAGCCGCGACAATTATTCCACCGTACATGGGCTCATCGCGGAGATGCTAACTTGCAAGATTCAGCCGCAGCAAATCAACTCTTCGGTGCGTGAAATGATCGCTCCCGCCCACCTGCACAACGCTGAAATCGAGTCGGTGGACGTCACCAGCCAGCGCGTGCTCACCCGCCGTCTGCTCGACGGCCGCGCCTACACTTTGCCCTACGATCATCTGGTAGTCGGCGTCGGTTGTGTTGAGGATTTTTCCCGCTACGCCGGCATCGCGGATCACGCCTTTCCGCTCAAAACCTTCGCCGATTGCTACCGCCTCCGCAACCACCTGGTCAGCGTGGTGGAGATGGCCTCCATCGAAATCAATCCCGCGGAGCGTCGCCGCCTGCTTACTTTTGTCGTGGCCGGCGGCAACTATGCCGGGGCTGAGGTCGCGTGCGACCTGGTGGATTATTTCCGATTCCTCTGTCGCAATCGGTATCCCGAATTGAAGTTCCAGGAATTCCGCGTGGTGCTGGTGGAATTCGGCTCGCGCATCCTGCCCGAACTGGGCAAACGCCATCCCTACCTGGTCAGCTACGCTGAAAAACGAGTGCAGCGCCTGGGCATCGAGGTGCACCTCAATACTGCCGTGCACGCGGCCACTGCGGAGGAAGTGATTCTCAACACTGGCGAGCGCATGCCCACGCGTACCATCATCACCTGCACTGGCATGAAAGCCTCTCCCCTGCTCGATCAGTTCCCATACGAGCGCGATCCGCGCGGCCGTCTGATTGCCGACCAGTTCTGCCGCGTGCCTGGCGCCACCAACATCTGGGCGGGAGGCGACTGCGCCGCAGTTCCTCATCCTGATGGCGGCGCCTGCCCACCGCTCGCCCATTACGCACAGAACGCAGGCACTACTATCGGTACCAACATTCGTCGGATGTCCGCCGGCAAGCCGCTGAAAGCATATTCCTTCAACGGCCTGGGCGAGGCCTGCACCCTTGGCCACCGCAGCGCCATCGCCCACATGAAAGGCATTCCCGCATGCGGCTACCTGGCGTGGATCGGCTGGCGCTTTATTGTACTCACCATGTTCGTGCCCAGTTGGACGCGGCGTGTGCGCCTGATGTTCGACTGGTGGCTCACCCTCATCCTCGGCCGCGACATTGTGAATCCCAGGATTGACGAGCGCGGTGCGATTTCCCACTCCCTCTACGAGCCCGGGCAGATCATCGTCGCTGCCGGCGAGACCCGGCGATACCATTATTTAGTCGAATCCGGCGAGGTGGATGTGGTTTCGTCGGACCGCAACCGCGAAGTTCTCATAACCTCGCTCAAGCCTGGCGATTATTTCGGCGACCTTACCCGGCCGGATCCCAGCTGCTGCATTCGTGCGCGCACGCGTGTACGCCTGCTGGCCATTGCCGGTGAGACCGCCGACGCCCTCAGCGCGGTTCGGCCAGATGTGGCACAACTGCTGAAGGATCGGGGCACTCCACAAGAGCAGCCAGTCTGAACATGTCTCTCGAGCCGCTGAAAACGACGTTGTTCGAAGTCCTGCTCCGTCGCCGTTCTCGGCGGGTAGGTCTGGGGATGCGCATCCCTGCCGGACCATTTGAGTACACAAGTCCGCACAAACCGGTTTCTCTCGACGAGGACAAGGAAGCCGCTCTTGCTTTCGCCGCCTGCGGCATCACCGGCTACGCGCTGGCCGACCTCTCTTATGGGCCGGGCCAAGGCGGCAGCATGTTAGTGGGAAGGCTGGGCCGCACCGTGGCCAGCCCCGATGCAGTAAATGCCGTAGCCATCGTCGTCACTAACGACCGCGGTACCTGGCTCTTGAAGCGCCCTCAGGACTTCGCTCCTGCCGAATTTGGGGACCTGGTCCGCCTCGCCCAGCAGGGCGCCCTCACCGATCTCTATAAACGCGCTCGCATTCAACTCTCCGACCGCCGCATCGCGCCGTCGCTGGAACCCGGCTATAACTTCTCCATCAATCGCTGGTCGCTCTACGCGCCTGGCACAACTTACTTCCTGCCCATCATCGAAACCACCACCCTCACCATCAACGCCATCCTTGAATTGTTCAGCGAGGCTATGGGCGTATTCCTTCGCGACGAGCGCGCCTGGTTCCGCCCCGCCGGCATTGGCCGATTTGCCCGCAGCAAAGGCGGTCACCTGCATGACGATCCGCGCGACCTGCGCACCGCCACTGTCCAAATGGCGGAAACCGCGCTGCTTGAATCCATGGCCACCGAGCACGGCATGGTCCTGCAGAATTTAGCGCTCATGGCTGAAGCCCTGGGGTTGGGCGGCTTCCCTAATTTCGCGCGGCACGAGTTCAGCTGGTTTCAAGCGCTTGGCTTCCGCATGGGCGCCATGCCTGCCACCCGTTACGGCGGCGCACCCTGGTTCCTTTCAGCGCCCGCGCGCTGGCTGGGAAAGGATCCTCTAGTTCCTTTCCCACTGGGATTGGAAAACAATGGGCAAATAATTTTGAAGCCCTTCTGCCCGCCCTACTACAAATCCATGGAGCAAGCGGTGCGGGCGTTCGTGGAAATCAAGTTCGGGGCGAATGGCGCCTATCGCGGCGGCGCGCAACAAAGCTCCTGGCTTAACCCCGACGCTTCTGCCGCCAAAATCCCTGCGCCCAGCGACGCCGCCGTGCAGGGCACCATCGCTTATTGCGATTACATCTTCCGCCGCTACGGTCGCTTTCCCGCCTACACCGCGCCTTTCCGCACCATCATCGGCTTCCAGGTCTGTCACGTGGACGTGGATTTCTACGACCGCTTCTACGCCCGGGATACTCTCCCCGCCGCCGTTCGCGCCTGCACCGAACGCGCGCTCGGTAAGTCATAGCTCGCCTCGGCCTTTTCCCTCCGGCAATGGTTGCGACTATAATTGTCTTCCGTTCATCTACCAATTACCAGGCCGAGACTGGCCCAGAGCAACGTCTGCAGACTTTAAATATTCAGGAGGAGCAAACATGAGTACCGCAATTGCTGAAATGCCGGGCGTGCTGCGCATCAACGACACAGCTCCCGATTTCAACGCCGATACCACGCAGGGCCCGATCCGCTTCCACGAATGGATCGGCAATGGATGGGCCATCCTGTTTTCCCATCCCAAGGATTTCACCCCCGTGTGCACCACCGAGCTCGGCTACATGGCGGGGCTACAGCCCGAGTTTGCCAAGCGGAATTGCAAGATCATCGGGCTGAGTGTTGACCCCGTTGAGGACCACAAGAAGTGGGCGGGCGACATCGAGGAAACCCAGGGACACAGGGTGAACTATCCCATGATCGGGGATCCCGAGCTCAAGATCGCCAAAATCTATAACATGCTGCCCGGCTCGAGCGGCAGCACTTCCCAGGGACGCACCCCCGCCGATAACGCCACCGTGCGCACCGTTTTCGTCATCGGGCCGGACAAGAAGATCAAGCTACAGCTTATCTATCCCATGAGCACCGGCCGCAACTTCGATGAAGTGCTGCGCGTGCTCGATTCCCTGCAACTGACGGCCAAGCACCAGGTCTCCACTCCCGTGAACTGGAAGCCCGGCGACGACGTCATCATCAGTGGCAGCGTCTCCAATGACGAAGCCAAGAAGAAGTATCCCGGCGGGTGGAAGTCGCCCAAGCCCTACCTGCGCATCGTTCCCCAACCCAAGTAGCCTGTCCCCTTTTAGTTCCCACCCTTTGCGCACATCGCGAAGGGTGGGGCACCATCTGTTTGATTTCTGGGATTCACCTGCTTCGGGTGGCCCACTCAAGCGCGTTTTTAGCTTGCGTGGGAGCGGAGAGGACTGCTTCAGTCACGTCCGAGTAACTCAGCGGAAACCATATCCACCTACCCACACAACGACTCGCGTTGTGTGGGCCGCCAGATTCTATTCGCGCCGCGAAATCAAAACTGAGTGCGGCGAAGGCGGCATTGGATAGAACTCATGTCCGCTGAAGCCCCCATTGTTCATCATGCTTTCAAGTTCGGCGCGTGTATACGCGTCTCCTGAGGGAGTTTCGGCCAGCATGATCAACCCGAATGCTGCGGGCATGGGTGGACTGACTCTGTCTTCGTTCGGCACGAATTCTAAGATGGCAACGCGGCCTCCGGGGACCAGCGCGCCATGCAATTTCCGCAGCAGCTTTTCGTTCGTGGGCACGTCAAAGTGGTGGAGAAAGTTTGGAATCAGCACCAAATCGTACCCCGAGCCGATGTCCACGTCGAAGATGCTGCCCGGCAGCGTTACATAACGGTCGGCCACGCCAAACTTCTCCGCATTTTCGCGTGCCACTTCCAGCACGTTTTTCCAGTCAACCGCGTTGACCTGCGCATTCTGGTTGGCTCGCAGCACGGCGATCCCGAACAACCCGTGTCCCGCCGCAATGTCCAGCACCTTCAACCGGCGCCTCTCCCCTCCGATGACTAATTTCGCCAATTCCTGAGATGCCATCATCATCATGGGTGCCATCGAGCGTGCGAAATCAATCCAGACGGGGGAGTCTGCCTCAACTGCCACCCGATCAGTGGCTCCGCCATACCGTACCGCGTCAGACAGCGCAAGAAAATGCTTACGGAGTGATTCGTTGAGCAGAAAACGCGTGCAGGTCCCCATGTAGGCAGGCGACTTGCGGTCGAGAAACATCGCACTGTCATCGGTCAGCGCGTATTCCTGGCCAGACTTGGTGAGGAAGCCGTGGACAACAAGGAAATCACAAAGGATACGGGCGCCACGTTCTGCAACCCCACGCTCCCGTGCGATAGCGGACGCTGTATTGTGGCCGGCGCCAATCGCTGTGAAGATGTCGAGTTCGATGGCGCTCCGGATGGCGTCGCTCAGCTGGTATCCGTTAATTGCTTGAAAAAGGCGGAATGGAGACGCTTGCGGACGCTGCTCTGCTGGGGTAGAAGGCATTGTAGAAGTACTCGGCATGATTTGACCTCGGGCAAAAATTCTAGCATGCGGCCGCGGGTTGGCCGGGTGCCCCAACCTTTGCGGTTTGAACTTTAGCCGAAAGCCGACAGCACCGGGACGATGGCATGCCACGAACCACTGCCGAATCGTTCATCAGCCGCTGTTCCCCGCAGCGTGCGACAACTGTGCTCGATCCTTTAGCCCGAACGCCAAGCTCAATCCTGCGCCTAACAGCGCCACTGCCCAGAACATGACGCTGAAGCGCTGGTAGCGGAACCACAACAAGAAATAAACCGGGCTCAAAAACAGAGTGCCGATGCCGGTCACCGTCAGCCAGTGCGCCACGCCCTGCGGCCGCTCGCGCATCAACCACTCCGCCGCCAGCAGCAGCGGCAGCAGCAGCACACTCAAATCGTGCGCCATCAGGTGGTAACTCACTATCACCGACACTACCAATGTCAGGCCAAATCCGAGACCGAACTCCGGCTGTCGCCCGTCGGCTTTCCATTTCCAGGCCGCCCATGCCACTAGCGCCAGCGACAATACCCCAAGCAGGAGATGGGCTGAGTTGCCGTCCCCCGCCAAACCGGCAACCACTCCCCGCAGGTTGGGCATAATCCTCGGGTTCATCGCACCCGCGGCCTGCGCGTGGCTGAACTCTAGGAGCCTGTGGGGATAATTCATCAGCTCTCCCCAGCCCACTACTGCTGCAGAAATTCCCACCAGGGCGGCGCCCGTAATCGCGAATCCAGCCACCGTCTTCCAGCGTCGCCGCAGCAGCAGCACCGCCATCACCGGCAGCACCAGCTGAAACCGGAACAGGGCCAATCCCAGGCAGATTCCCGCTACAAAGTTGCATCCGCCTTTCATTTCCGCAAATGCCAGCCCAAATAGCAGCAGCAGCAGCAGCGAGTCCTGCCCCTGCAGCAGGCAAACAAATACCGGAAAGAAGGCCAGCCCGCACAAAAATGGCAGACCTTCCGACCAGCCCCGCAATTTCGGAATGTGCGGGCGCAGCAGAAGCAGAAATAGCAAGAGCGCTACGAAGCTGGCCGCATTCCATACCCAATAGGCGTCGGAATAAGCTAGAAAAGCTAAGGGTGCAAACACCGCGGCTTCAAAGGGCGGATGGGTAAACGGCAGCGGGCCGTTGCGAATTTTTACACCAGAAGCGAACTCCTGCTGGATGCTGGCCTGTGTAGGTATGCTGTAAAGCTGCGGGCCCAGGCCGCGCTGCACGCACTTGCCGGCTGCATAAAACGCGGTGAAGTCCGGGTATCCTTGCCGCACCTCCTGACGCAAACTGAAGAACACCCAGGCATGCATGCCCGCCATGCCGACCAGAGCCAGTAAGAGCACCGAGCGCAGCCGGGGCTTGTGGGTTGAAACACCAGGAGGGCAGGAAGGCATGCGCGGAGTATAACTTAGCCTCGGCTAAGCCAGCTTGCGAGCGAGCACCATGTACTGCGCCCCCAGGGGCAAGCGGGCCAAAGCTGGCTCGAAAACCCGCAACCACTTCAGCCAGCGCGGAAAATAGAATTGACTGCTTGTATGAAACACTTCAAAACCACTGCGGCACAAGAGCTTCTGGGCCGCAGGCGAACTGATCGGCACGGCCTCTCGGTCAAACTCGCACCGCCTCATGATGTAGCGGGTCGCAGGATTCCAAGGATTGTTCTCCCAGAAGGCAAAAATGCCGCCAGGTGCAAGAGAATCATAGATATAGCGCAGCGCGGCAGGGCGCTGGAAAGGCTTAATATGATGAAAAACTCCGTTGCAGAATGCCAATTGAAACTCAGAACGCGGATGGGAATCCCGTAAATTCGCGAATTCTATGCCTTCACCCCCATGCTGCCGGCGAGCTTGAAGGAGTGATTCGGACGATAAGTCAACTCCCAGAAGTCGGCTGGGATGCAGGATCTCCATCAAGAATGGCACAGATCCCCCCGTGCCGCAGCCATAGTCGAGTACCATAGATGCCTTAAAACCAATCGTTTGCAGCCGATTGCGCAACCACAAAATGCGCTGCCTGGCGAAGTACGACCTGGTCTCACCAGAAGGCGAGAGGGCGCGGTTGAGCACGCCCTCATAATGCTGGGCATAGTTATCAAATAGGTTCTGGTTGCGATGTATTGGTAGGTTCGCCAAGATCAAACCTGCCCCCTACTCCTGTGGACATTGTGCAAAAGTGTACTCTTCCTGAGGGATACTTAACCCCCTAAGACGTTGCAAACAAGGTAGTCACCTTAGGAAATGTCTTTCAACCCATTGTCACGGCAGTCTCAGCATGAGACCCGATGGCAGGATGGCACCATCGTGCTAGGGTATTTCTTCCTGTTGCCTTGTCGGTCAGCAATGTGAGCATAATGGGCTGCAATTCTTCCAGGTACAAACCAACCCTTGGGGCAGTGACAACGCTGGGCCCGCAGTAACGTTCCAGAGCACAGCATAGAAAGGTCCTACGGGAGAGTAGATAATCAGATGAAGTGTCATTTTGTGGATGAGCGGCTGGAATTCTTCGCCATTCTCGGCGAAAAGTTGGGCGAAGATTTCACCCTTGAATCAGCCGAGTTGGAAGAACGGGAAAAGCTGCTCGCCTGCGATGTACTGATCACCAGCCTGCCCAGCCGCGAAGATAAGGAATTCAGCGCGCGCTTCGAACGCCTGCAAAAGCTGGTGCGCAACCCAGCCGGCCTGCCGGTTGTGACTTTTCTCTCCACCACCGACCGCCAAGTGGTGCGCATGGCCTGGAGCGCGGGAGCCTACGACTATTTCGTGGAGACTGGCTCGCTGGAGGAATTGCGCCTGGTACTCCGCCGTGCCAGCCAGTTCAATGAGTTGCATCGGGAAGTGGAGCAGTTGCGGGTTTCGGCCGCGCGCCTGAGCGATTTTGTCGCCGTGGTAGGCACCGATGAAAAGATGCGCGCCATCTACAGCTTCGCCTCCAAGGTCGCAGTCAGCGACGCCACGCTGCTCATCAGCGGCGAGACTGGAACCGGCAAAGAATTGCTGGCTCGAGCCATTCACCGCACCAGCCCCCGCGGGCGCGAGCCCTTTGTGGCCGTAGCCTGCTCGTCGCTGCCGGAAACGCTGATCGAAGCCGAACTTTTCGGGCACGAACGAGGCGCGTTTACCGGCGCCAGCGCGGCCCGCCGCGGGCGCTTTGAGGCGGCGGAACGGGGCACGATTTTTCTAGATGAAATCGGCGAACTCTCGCCCAACATGCAGGTGAAACTGTTGCGTGTGCTGCAGGAGCGCACCTTCGAACGACTGGGCAGCAATCAGTTGCGCAGCATGGAAGCGCGCATCATGTGCGCCACCAACCGCGACCTGATGGAGCGCGTGAAGGCAGGCGCCTTCCGGGCCGACCTTTATTACCGGCTGAACACCATCGAAATCAAGCTGCCGGCGCTGCGCGAGCGTCGCGACGACATCGTAGTGCTGGCCTATTCCTTCCTCCACACCCATGCCGAGCGCCATCGCCAGCCGGCACAGCGGATTTCTGCCGCTGCCATGGCCGCACTGCAGGAATACGAGTGGCCGGGCAACATTCGCGAACTGCAGAACGCCATTGAGCGCGCCGTGGTGGTATGTGACGGTCCGGAAGTACGCATCGAGCACCTGCCTTCGCAATTTGCCGCCTGGGACACGGAACTGGAAGACAACTCCTTCGACGAGGAAGTGCGCGCCTTCAAACGCCGTCTGATCCGGCGCGTGCTTCTGGCTTTCGACAACAACAAGCTACAGGCGGCGCGCTCGCTCAAGATTGCCCGCTCCTCCCTGCACCGCCTTATTGACGAACTGGAAGTCCCTGAACCCGCCCCGCGCGACCGCAACATTCCCAACTGAGCCGCAATGGGCCTGCTCTCCACGCGGCGCGTTTTCGTCATCGTCCTGGGCCTGGGTCTGCTGGTCATGGCGGCGCGCGGCGTCCACGATCCCGATGTGTGGTGGCACCTGCGCGCGGGCCAGGAAATTGTGGCCAGCCACCATGTCCCGCAACGCGACATATTTTCTTATACCCGCTACGGTCAGCCCTGGATTGCCCACGAATGGCTCTCTGAGGTCATCTTCTATTTGATCTTCCGCGCGGCCAGCTGGGGCGGGCTGATGGTAGCGTTCGCAGGTGTGATCGCGGGCACTTTCCTGCTCCTCTATCGGCAATGCGCGGGACGACCTTACATTGCCGGATTGATGGTGGCGCTGGGCGCAGTGGCCACTATTCCTTCCTGGGGGGTGCGCCCGCAGATGTTCTCCATGCTGCTGGCGGCGGTGTTCCTGTGGCTGCTGAGTAAGGCCGGGCGAAGCGCTCCCGGCCAGTTGCGCTTTCTCTGGTGGACACCGCTGCTGATGCTGTTTTGGGTGAACCTGCACGGCGGCTTTCTGCTGGGCCCGGCGCTGATGGGCATCACCCTGGCGGGATGGCTGGCGGAAGCGTGGCTGGGGCTGACTAAATGGCCAGAGGCACGCGCCCGCACCGTGCGCCTCGGAGCGGTGCTGGCTGCGTGCCTCGCGGTAATTCCGCTCAACCCCAACGGGTTGGAGCTTTACCGTTATCCCTTCCAAACTCTTCAGGCGCGCACCATCGTGAACTACATCGTGGAATGGGCTTCGCCTAACTTCCATTCCACCGATTTCAAGCCGTTCCTCGGCCTGTTATTGCTCACTTGGCTGGTGGTAGCGCTCTCGCGCAAGCGCCTTTCGCCAACGCAGATTCTGCTGCTGCTGGCCACGGCCTATGGCGGGCTGAGCGCCGCGCGCCATATTCCCATCTTTGTGCTGGTAGCGGTGCCGATCCTGGCCGAGGGTTTGGCGGAACTGGCTGCGCGCAAGCAGTTGTTTACTGCGGCAGAGGAGGCTTCGCTTTCGCCGGCCAAGTTGGCCGTCAATCTGGTGCTGGTGCTGGCAGTGTGCACGTTGACTGTTCTCCGCTTCCATCAGGTGATCCAGAGCCAGGCAGCCGGCGAGGCTGAGAATTTTCCCGTAGCCGCCACCGAATTTCTGATTCGGGAACACCCGCCCGCGCCCATCTTTAATTATTACGATTGGGGCGGCTACTTCATCGCCCGGCTCTTTCCCCAATACCGCGTGTTTATTGACGGACGCACTGATCTCTACGGCACGCTGATGGACACCTTTTCCGACACCGCGCGCGGCGAGGGCAACTGGCAGGAGGGGCTGCAGAAATACCATGTGCAGACCGTCGTGGTGCCCCCAGGAACCGGTCTCGCAGGCCTGCTGCGCCTGGATTCCGCGTGGAAGAGGGCATTTGAAGATAAGCAGGCGGTGGTGTTTGTAAAGACGGCTGTTGGTCGTTAGTTCTTGGTCGCATAGCCGTGGACGCAGTTATCCGCCTCCGTGTTGGTGGCCCACTCAAGCCCGCTTTTGGCTTGAGTGGGAGCGTAGGGAAGCTGGTCGAGTGAACGTCTGAATAACTCAGCGGAAGCTCTTCGACTTACCCACACAACGAACATCACGTTGTGTGGGGCACCCGTACTGGAGAAATATCATGTCCCTCCCGAGACACAGACAGTTACACAGGTAACTGTCTCCCTTCTGCGCCAGCCCCGCGCGCCAGCTGTCTCAGCTTTCGGACACCCTCGCTGTCAGGCCGCTGACAGTCAACCTAAGTTGCTGAATCTGAAGCTCAAATTATCTGGCCCGAAGGTGCCATTTGCGCTCTGGATTGCACCAGAAAGCGAGGATTACGGAGCACAAGCTCCCATTATGAGTGAACCGGGAGGGTCAGCAATGCTGGAAGTACTTCGCAAGGTGTGGCGGGATGACGAGGGCCAGGACATCGCGGAATATGCCGTGATGCTGGCGGTGATTCTGGTCATCGTAGTTGGCACCATCCGCCTGATCGGCGGGCAGGCCAACAACGTATTTTCCGAAACAGCAAGCGCGATTGGCGGCTAAGGGGGAGAACCTTCGCCCAAGGCTGAAGATTTGCGTCTCTTGAGCGCAGGCTGGCCCAGCTACCACGCGGTTGGGCGCCTGCCTACGCTTGTGTGGGCAACTAGAGTCAAGGAGCAATGGCAATGCTGAGCGCCGCCGTGCTGGGCCACAAATGGGCGGTCCCCCACCCTGAGGTGTGGAACGCGCTCATCCTGGCCTTTGTGCTGACGGCGGCGGTGGGCGATATTCGTTGGCGCAAGATCCCCCGCCTGCTGACCACCGCGGCGGTGGCCGCGGGCTTGATTTTTCATCTGGTGCACGGGGGGTTGGGCTGGGAATTTGCTTCCGCCCTGATCGCGACCCTGATCGCATTTGGGGTGGGGCTGAGCTTTTTCCAGCTGGGTGCCATCGGCGGGGGCGACGTCAAGCTGATCACTGCCCTGGGAGCGCTGCTGGGCCTGGACCGCTGGATCCTGGCCATGGAGGTGGCGGTGCTGGCGGCGGCCCTGATCGGCATCGTGCAGGCGGTGCGCCGGGGCACGCTGGGCCAGATGCTGCGCAATATCGCCTCGCTTCTCAAGTGGCTGGCGGGACGGGGAGGCATGAGCGCCCATCCCACCATCAACGTGCGCAACACGGCCATGCTGCGCGCGCCTTTTGGGGTGGCGGCGGCCCTGGGAACATTGTTTGCGGTTTTCAAACCATGAAGCCGAATAGGACAGAACGTGGCGCCACGCTGCTGGAAGGAGCGGTGGTGTCCTTGCTGCTGTTTACGTTGCTGCTGGCCATTTTGGGATTCGGGCGGGCGTTCAACATTTATCAGGTAGTGACGGACGCGGCCCGGGAGGGGGCGCGCTTTGCCGTGGCGCCCGACCCCGCAAACAGCTACTCGCTGCCCAGCGCCACGGCAGTGGCCACGCGGGTGTGCGGCTACTTGCAGGCAGCCAATATCAGCTTCGCCAGCGGGACCTGCGCCCTGGCCAGCGGGCCGGGCGGACCGACCTGCGCCAGCGGGGGCACCATGCCGGCAGGAGTGGCGCCGGGAGTTTACGTGTTGCAGGGTTGCTCGCAGACCATCAACACCATTCAGACCTACTACACGGAAGTGGATGTGAAGGTGCCTTACCGGCTGTTCGGGCTGCCTTTCACGGTGAATTTGACGACACGAGCGGTGATGCGCAATGAAGCGACTGGCCAGACTTACGGGAACTAAGCGGGAGGCGCGGGGCACGCAGGTGGCGGAGCTGGCCGTGGTGCTGCCCCTGTTGCTGTTCCTGTCGCTGGCGGTGTCGGAAGGAGCGTACATGATCCGCGTGCACCAGGTGCTGAACAATGCCGCCCGCGAAGGGGCGCGCCTGGCGGTGGAGCAGCAGAATTACGACCCGGTCAATCCCCTGACCGATTGCACCGCTCCCAAGGGCAGCACGCAAACGACGTTGTGCCAGGCCATCATCAGCTACGCGCAGAACAACGGCATCAGCGCGGGCTCAAGCTTCAACCAATGCAACGGGGCGCCGAGCACCAACGGGCTGAACATCACCGTCAACCAGAACTACCTGATCCCCGCTGTTGGCGGAGGTCTGACTATGGATGGCACACAAGTGCAGGTGCTGTGTCCTTATAACCTGGCTTTTCTGCCGCGCATTCCCACTTTCGGAATAACGGGAACGGTGACCCTGAAGGGCAACGTAGTTTTCCGGGATTTTGGTTTTTAGATTTCGTCAGGCGAGGAGAAGTGATGAACCGCAACCGGCTGTTGTTGATTGGCATTCTGGCCCTGGGCGTAGGTGCCCTGGTGAGCTACATGGTTTACACCACGCTGCGGCGCACCGTGGCCACGGTGAAGCAGGCGAACACGCAGGTGGTGGTGGCAGCACTGGACCTGCAGGTGGGCGCCAAATTGGAAGATAAAGATCTGCAGGAGATCCGTCTGCCCGGCGCTAACCTGCCGCAAGGCTACTACCAGAATAAGGCCGACGTGCTCGGGCGCGGGGTGGTGACGCCCATCGCCAAAGGAGAATTCATTCTGCCCAGCAAGCTGGCGGCGGAGAACGCGGGGGCGGGTCTGCCTTCCCTGATTCCGCCCGGCATGCGGGCCGTCTCGGTGCGGGTGAACGAGGTGGTGGCGGTGGCCGGATTCGTGGTTCCGGGCACCCGCGTAGACGTGCTGCTTACCGGCAATCCGCGTGGCACCGATGAGCCCCTGACCACGACGGTGCTGGAGAATGTGGAAGTGCTGGCGGCTGGGCAGAAGCTGCAGCGCAGTTCGCAAGGCGAGCCGCAGAGCGTGCCGGTAATCACGCTGCTGGTATCGCCGGAGGACGCGCAGAAGCTGACCATGGCCAACAGCGAAGGCCACATCCAGCTGACGCTGCGCAACCCGCTGGACACTTCCGAAGAGAATCTGGCGGTGCTGCGCGACTCCTCGCTCTACCGCATGGGGCCGGCGGCGGATCCGCGGCCGGCGCGCACGCGCGTGCGCCGGGTAGCGGCCGCGCCTAAGCCGGCGCCCGCGCCCAGCATGTACGTAGTGGAGATGATCAAGGGCGACAAGCGGGATACGGCCAAGTTCTGAGGTTTAACTGAGATATC
>DATFDP010000096.1:0-11258 GCA_035252015.1 Terriglobales bacterium | reverse complement strand
AGGCCTGATCAGCTGCATCCCGCCAAGACTGCTTACGTGGTGTGGGTTCAGCCCACGGGTCAGCCGCCGCAGAATCACGGAGTGCTGCAGGTAAACGACAAGCTGGAAGCGACCTACTTCACCACTGTACACACCAATAATTTCGACGTATTTGTGACCGCTGAGGACAACTCCCAAGTGACGCAACCGACCGGCGAGCACCTGCTCAGCGCCCACAACTGAGTCTGGGGTGAAATTAGCCGGCCGGAAAAACCCATGGTTTGCAACTGCCATCCCATTGGGAGCAAAACTCAACAACTCAGAACCCGGCAGCCTGAAGGAATAATAAGCCGCTGGGGGAAGGAATTCAGCATATGCGTTTACTGCTAATCCCAGCCGCTCTGCTCGTAAGCGCCGGCCTGGCAGTAGCTCAGGCAGGCACAGGAACCGCCGGCTCTGCCGGTCAGACCGGTAGCACGGGAACGGCAACTGCTCCCACAGCCACGGCTCCAGGAACGGCAAGCGGGCAGAGTACGATACCCCAAGCCAGCAGCACTCCTTCGCCCACTAATCCGGGCTCGACTGCTGGCAGTCCGACCGGCGCTGCTCCCGCTCAGAGCACATCGCCGAGCGGAACCACAACCACTCCATCCAGCCCCAATGCTTCTCCGGGCACGACACCGAGCAGCCCAAGCGCTACGCCGGTGCCCGGAACAGCAACACCGGCTCCCAGCCCGACTCCGGGTAGTGCGACTCCAGGAACCGACGGCGCGACAATGCCTAGTTCGAGCGCGGGGAACAGCGGCACTTCCAACACTCCTGGGCCAGCGGGCACGACCACTACACCGGGAACGACGGCTCCGGCTAACCCTGGCGCGACTACCGGTACCACGCCGCGCACAAGCACGCCGCAACCGCAGTCCACTCAGCCCCAGACGAGGCCCCAGACCAGCTCACCCCAACCTCAGAGTTGAAGAATAGTCACCTGAATTCGCTACCGCAGTGCACCCTGAAGCGAAACAGTATGCGCTGCGGTAGACATGTTCTCTGCGGCGGTCTCTTACTCCGAGCAAAAGGAAGAGTCCAGGTCTAAGGGCGGGATGGCCGGCCTCGCTTAAGCCACTCCAGAAACATCTGCTCCTCGGAGCGATCGGCACCGCGGAGCACATGGCGGAGGGTGTTGCCGCTCACAAAGTGGCAAACTTCTTCGGCGACATTTTTGACGTGGTCCCCTGCCCGCTCCAGCGCTTGCGCCATAAGCAGCACCTGAATGCTCTCCCGGCAAGGCTCGGCTTCGGGATTCTCAATGTGGCGCACGAAAGCCAGGTTGCGCAGACGGTCAAGCTCCCCATCGCTGCGCAGCACATTGATGGCGCGGTTCAGATCGCGCCCGGCGAACGCCTGGTAGGCATCCGCCAGCATCTTCTCCAGAACCGAAGCCATGCGGATTAGGTCCTGCACATCGCGGCTTTCCAGGCGCGGCCCTACGGCGCGCCCGGCCGAGGCGAAGCTGGCGACCAGGTCCCCAATGCGCTCCAGATCGGTCATGCACTTCATGCATGCCAGCAATTCGCGGCGCTCCGGCTCGGTGGCTTCGGCCAGGCCGGCGCTCAGCCTCTGATCGAGCTCGCGGTCCAGCCGGTCCAGTTCCCGCTCGCATTCGTCCACCTTAATGTAGAGGTTGGGCGCAGCCGAGCCCAGGGCGTCGGCAACATGCGCCGCCGCCTCCTTCGCCAGCTGGCAGGCGCGCAAGGTGAGACCAACCAGATAAGCATGTTCCGCTGACGAACCTTCAGGCCCAACTTCGGCGGGCAGCGCCATGACGCACCTCGATGCTGCATTGGTGGAGAACTGCAGCGAGGATAGCGCGCGAATATTAATGGGTAATTACGACCAAATGAATTTGCTGTAAAACGCTTTACCCCAGCTTAGCCCCGTTGGGAACCTTCCTCTCCGGATGCAACAAGACCACCTCGCCGCTCGGAAGATAGAAGCCGGTCGTCAGCACCTCGGAAAAGAATGTCGCCACCTGTTTAGGAGGGAAATTGACCACCCCTAATATCTGTTTCCCGAGCAGGTATTCCTTGCTGTACAAGTGTTTGATCCGGGCGCTCGAACGCTTTATTCCCAGCTCGCCAAAATCAATTTTCAGCTTGTAAGTCGGCTTGTGGGCCTCGGGAAAATCCTCTACTTCGACGATGGTTCCGGCGCGCAGCTCGATTTTTTCGAAATCTTTCCAGCTGATGGGTTCCATGATTCCTCTCAAATGACGGCTGCTGCAATTTAATCCCCGCGATTGTATACATTGGAATGCGAGGCTTAACTGAACATGTCGCACAGCGGCACCATCCCCCGTATTTCTCCTGCAGCGATCCAGGAGGCCCGACTGCGAATCCGTGCCGAGTTTCTCGATTCGCCGCAGCTCGAGAATCACAGGCTGTCTCAGGCAGTGGGCACCCGGCTGCTTTGCAAGGACGAGACCAGAAATGCGGTCGGCTCGTTTAAGGGGCGTGGTACTGACTCCTTTATCGGCTCCCTGACGCCGGAGGTAAAGTCCCTGGTGACAGCTTCAGCAGGCAATTTCGGGCTTGCGTTGGCTTACGCCGCAAAGCGCCGCAGCAACGCCGTTACCATCTTTGCGGCCGAGACTGCGAGCCCTATAAAACTGGACCGCATCCGCTCCGCCGGTGCCGAACTGAAGCTGGCGGGACGGGACTTCGATGAAGCCAAAGAGCACGCCCGCGCCGCGGCGAAAGAAATGCACGCGATGTTCGTCGAGGACGGGCGCGAGCCCGCCATCACTGCCGGCGCCGGAACCATAGGAATGGAGCTCACAGATTCGGCCGACAAGATTGACACAATGGTGGTACCCCTGGGCAACGGAGCCCTGTTGGCCGGCATTGGCTGCTGGCTTCGCTCGCGTTCACCGCAGACGCGCATTATTGGAGTCTGTGCCAAGGGCGCGCCCGCCATGGCGCTTTCCTGGCACTCTCATGCACCGCAGAACACGAGCAGTGTTGATACCATTGCCGACGGCATCGCGGTGCGCGTGCCGGTTCGGGAGGCGCTACGCGACCTGGAGAACGTACTCGATGACATTGTCCTGGTCAGCGACGATGCCATTAAACAAGCCTTGAAGCTCGTGCACCGGCACCTAAACGTGATCGCCGAGCCGGCCGGTGTAGCTGGTGTGGCCGCTCTGCTCAGCCATTCCTCAGTGGCGCGCGGTCTGGTGTGTACTCCAATCACTGGCGGCAATGTGGCGAAGGAGCAACTGCGCCAGTGGCTGGCTGAAACTCAATAACATCAATCGCCGATGTCTTCATTCCACAAATCAGGATGGGCGGCGATGAACGCGCGCATCAGCGCGATGCACTCGGGGTCATTTAATACGCTTAGCGCTACGCCGGAAGAACGGAACAGATCCTCAGCGCCGCGAAAATTCTTGTTCTCGCCGACAATGACCCGGGGAATCTTGAACAGCAGCGTGGTACCGGTACACATCACGCACGGGCTCAGGGTGCTGACCAGGAGCAGCTCGCGCCAGTCGCGGCGGCGCCCCGCATTGCGGATGCATACTACCTCCGCGTGAGCGGTGGGATCTCCGCTCTGCACCCGCAAGTTGTGGCCGCGAGCGACAATGCTTCCCTGCGCATTCGCCAGCACCGAGCCGATGGGGAGGCCGCCTTCCGCCAGGCCCGCTTTTGCCTCCGTCAATGCTTCCCGCAGCAAGTCCTCATCGCGCATCCGCAGCCTCCCTCGGCCTATTTATAACCACAGAGGACACAGAAGACGCAAAGGAAATCAGATTGAACAACACGGAATCCGTGCCCGCAACCCATAGTTCATAACATTCAGGTCGCTTGTATCCCAAGGTCCCTCTGCGTCCTTGGCGTCCTCTGCAATCTTCATTTGACGGCTGGATGACATAATGACCTGGGCCGTGCGCTAGAATTGCCTCGCCATGGAACTGACGCTGAAGGACAAAACTGCGCTGGTCACCGGCGCCAGTGGCGGTCTCGGCACCCACGTGACCAGCGCGCTGCTGGAAGCCGGCGCCAAGGTGGCCGGACTGGCGCCGCATATGCGGCAGTCCAACTTCGATCATCCATCCTTCATTCCCCTGGCAACGCAGATCTCCAACTCAGAATCCGCCAAGGCTGCCGTGGACGCCGCAGTTGCCCGATTGGGCAAGCTGGACATTTTGGCCCATCTGGTGGGTGGCTTCGCTGGCGGCAAGCGAGTGGACGAGACTGATGACGCCACCTGGCAACGCATGTTCGAACTCAACCTGACGAGCGCATTTTACGCGCTGCGGACGGTGATTCCGCACATGCGGCGGGCCAAAGCCGGCCGGATCATTGCCATCGGCAGCCGTGCTGCAGTGGACCCTGGGCCGATGCTTGCCGCCTACAACGCTTCCAAGGCAGCGCTGGTTTCGCTGGTTCGGACCGTCGCGCTCGAGAATAAGGACGCAGGCATCACCGCCAACGTGATTCTGCCTGGGACCATGGACACACCCGCCAATCGCGCTTCCGATCCCAAGGCTGATTTTTCCAAGTGGGTGCAGCCGGCCACCGTGGCTAACTTGATCGTGTGGCTCGCCGGCGACCAGGCTAAAGACGTGACTGGGGCGGTGATTCCGGTATACGGAGCTGGGCTGTGACCGCTATCCGCGATTGAATGCAGCCTCAGCGCGCAGGCCCATGCTGGCCTGATTTCTGAACGCGGCCGCCTCTTTAGCCTCGTTGCTGGCTTCCAAGGTCAAATCACGCGCCCCAAACTGCACGCCTATCTTCCTGAGGAAATCGTAAGGCGGCGTGCCCCCGACGAATACCCAAACGAAATCGTTAGCCAATTCGCGCAGCTCCGCCCTTCACGTCGAGCAGCACCGAACTCTTCCGGATCTCTTTGACGTTTGAGCTCAACACTACTTTGACCTTGCCGTTGCGGGCGCATTCCGCCAGACGTTGTGTATTGCGCTCCTTCTAGAGTTGCTATATTGCCTCACATAGGCCCCAGTCAAACCTAACGCCAATAGCGAAACAATTGCTCAACGCAAACCGGACACCGTTCAGTTGTTGTACACTGCCGCGTTCCCATGTTCCCGCGCCTCTCTCCGTTGCTGCTGATTGCAACCTTTGCTTCTGCCGCGGCGCCGCCGGGCGTCCCGCGCGATCTGGCCCGCCAGCGCGCCGCAGAAATTTCCAACCTGCGCTATCAAGTCTCCTTTACGCTGGTGCCGCATACCGCCATAACCACCGGCCACGAAAAAGTTTCCTTTAACCTCAAATCGGAGCAGCCCGTCCTGCTCGATTACCGTGACGGAACCTTAAGCCGCATGACTGTGAACGGCAGCGAGGTAGCGGCCACTCCGGACAACGGCCACCTGCTGCTGCCTGTCGACAAGCTGCGCGCCGGTGAAAATACGCTGGTCTTGGATTTCACGTCCGCTGTGGCGCCCGCGGGTAAGCCCATTATCAGTTACGAAGATAAGGACGATGGCAGCGAATACATTTACACCCTGTTCGTGCCCATGGATGCCAGCATGGCTTTTCCCTGCTTCGACCAGCCTGACCTGAAAGGCCGTTTTCAGTTGGAGATCACCGCACCCCAGGAGTGGACCGTCATCTCCAATACCGAGCCCAGGGGCTCGGAGCCCGCAGGCGCCAACCAGCAACGCACCGTGTTTGCCGAAACCCGCCCCATCAGCACCTACCTGTTCGCCTTCGCCGCCGGTCCCTTTCGCAAAGTGGAACGCCCGAGAGTGCTCGACCTGCCCGGCCTCTACGTTCGCAAATCCAAGTGGGAGCGTGCCGAAAAGGAAGCCCCCGAAGTGCAGCAGATCGCAAAACAGGGCATCGAATACTTTTCCTCCTACTTTGCCCAGCCCTTCCCCTTCCCCAAGTACGACATGGTGCTCATCCCCGGCTTTCCCTACGGCGGCATGGAGCATGCTGGGGCCACATTTTTGCGCGAGGAATCGGTGCTGTTCCGCACCGCGCCCACGCACAGCGACCTTCTGGGCCGCGACTTGCTGGTTCTGCACGAACTCACCCACCAGTGGTTCGGCGACCTCACCACCATGCGCTGGTTTGACGACCTGTGGCTGAAGGAAGGCTTCGCCCAGTACATGGCTTACCAGGCCCTGGACGCTTTTAAGCCCGGCGAGCACATCTGGAAGCGGTTCTATGAATCCATCAAGCCGGCGGCCTATGAAATTGATTCCACCCAGGGCACCACGCCCATATACCAGGACATTCCTAATCTGAACGACGCCAAGTCGGCCTACAGCGCCATCGTCTACGCCAAGGCGCCGGGGGCGCTCAAACAATTGGCCTATGTGCTCGGCCCCGAGGCTTTTCGCGCCGGCCTGCGCCTGTACCTTAAGGAACATCTCTACGGCAATGCGGAGTGGAGCGACCTGGTGCATGCTTTCGAGCGCGTTTCAGGACAGAAACTGGACCACTGGGCCGATATGTGGATTCGCCATCGCGGCATGCCCCAGGTGGACGTAATTTGGTCTTGCGAAAACGGGCGTGTCAGCCGGCTTTCGCTCTCGCAGCATGACGTCCTCGGCGAAGGCAATCTTTGGCCCATCGCCACCCAGGTGCTATTGAGCTACGGCAATGCCGGGCCGGGCATCCGCTTCCGCGCCAGCTTCGACACGGCCAGCGCAAACTTTTCCCAGGCCGTAGGTAAGCCGTGCCCGCAATTTGTGTTCGCCAACGATCAGGATTACGCCTACGGCCGCTTTCTGCTTGACGCCTCCAGCCGGGTGGAAGTCGTGCGCCAGGTGGGCGATGTCCGCGACGTGTTCCTGCGCGCTCTGCTTTGGGGGTCGCTGTGGGAGGGGGTGCGTGTAGCCGGCATCGAGCCGAGGCGCTTTATCGCTCTGGCGCAGCTGTTGCTTCCGCGCGAACGTGATGAGTCGCTGTTGCGCAGCACCGCCGCGCACACCCTCACCGCGCTGCACCGTTACGTGAGTTCGGGTACGCGCAGCCAGTTCGTCCCGGCATTTGAGACCATGGCCGATGACCGCATGCTGCACTCCATGCAGGAGGACCTGCGCATCCTATGGTTCCGTGTTCTACGCGCGGTGGCGGAAACTCCCGCCGGACGCGGCTATCTGAAAGATCTTCTGAACGGCAAATTGTCGGTGCCCAGCGTGGAACTTCGCCAGCTCGATCGCTGGAACCTGGTCACGGCGCTGATTGCCCTCAACGACCCGGACGCCAACGCGGTCTTTCGCGCCGAACAGGAGCGCGACCGAACCGGCGAGGGACTGAAGTATGCCTACATTGCCGCAGCCGCCCGCCCCGACGCCAAAACCAAACAGCAGTATTTCCATGACTACCTCCACGACCCATCGCGCCCGGAAGATTGGATCGAGGAGAGTCTGGACGCGTTCAACTACTGGAACCAGCCCGACTTGACCGAACCCTACCTGAAGCCCGCGCTGGAAGCCCTGCCGCAAATCAAGCGTGAGCGGAAGATCTTCTTTCTTATGGGATGGCTGGACGCATTCATCGGCGGACAGCAATCACCCGCCGCCCAGGCCGAAGTACATGACTTTCTGCGCACCACGGACCTGGACCACGACTTGCGCCTCAAGATCCTGCAAGCAGTGGATGAACTCGACCGCACCATAAAGATCCGGCAGAAATTTCCGCAATAGAGCCGTGTGCGGAGTCGCTTACACACCTACGCCTTCCAGCACGCCTTCTTCGACACGGTTCTTGCCCTTCGACTTGGCCTGGTACATGGCCTGGTCGGCTACATGCACCAGGGTACGGGAATCCACTATGAAGCTCTGCCCCAAATTGACACCCACAATGCCGATGCTTGCCGAGATTTGGAGCATGCCGGCACTGCTGTTGATCGGCTGCGCAATGGTGGCGCGAATGCGCTCTGCCTGTTGCTTCAAGTCGGGCGGTACGCACCCCGGCGCAAGCACCAGAAACTCTTCCCCGCCGTAGCGGCCCACCAAATCATAGATTCGCACGGCTTCGGCAATCCGTCGCGCCGACGTGCGCAGCACCTCGTCCCCAACCAGGTGCCCATGGAGGTCGTTCACTTTCTTGAAATTGTCGAGGTCCAGCATAATGATGCCCAGCGCCGTCTGCATGCGCGCCGCGCGCTCGATTTCGCGAGCCATCGCCTGCATAATCGCTCCCCCGTTCCACACCCCGGTGAGGGCATCGTGGGTTGCGTCAAAGCGCAGCGCCTCCTGTGCCGCCAGCAATTGGTCCTGCAGATCCAAAATGCGCTGCCCCACTTCCAGGCGGGCATGCAATTCGGGGGCATCGAACGGCTTGCTCAGGTAATCGTCGGCCCCCGCCTCCAGGCCGGCCACCAGGTCCTGCTTATCGGAGCGAGCGGTCAGCAACAGGACGTAGCGATACTGCTGGCTGGCTTGTGCCCGCAGCTTGCGGCAGATCTCCGGGCCGGTCATGCCCGGCATCATCCAGTCCAGGATCACCAGCTTGGGAGCGCTTTCCGACTGCAGCAGTTCCCAGGCCTGCTCTCCATTTTCCGCAATGGTCACGCCGTAGCCGCGGCCTTCCAGCCAACTTTGCAGCAAGACCCGAAACATGCGGTCATCTTCCGCGATGAGGATGGGCGTCTTATCCACAATTACTGAACTGTCATCTGCTCACCCGGCATGTTTTTAGCAGCACACCGCCGGGTAAAGGCAGGGAGTGAGGCAGTGCCTGACGTTTATTCTGCTTCCCAGCCAAGTAGCTTGCAACCGCATCGGGCCCATTTGGGAGTGGGACTGGGTACAAATCTGGGCTGGAGTCAAAATGGGACAGGGGAAATTCGCGAACACGCAGGCTCAGGATTGCAATGCAATACCGTAATCTTTAATTTTCTTGTACAGCGAGCTGCGGCCAATACCCAGGCGCCTGGCCGCCACTGGTACGCGGCCGTGCTCCTCCTGTAACACCCGGGAGATGTGCAGCTTTTCCAGATCGCTTAGAGTCAGGCGGCCTGGGTCGTCGGAGGAAAGGAGCATACCTTGCTCAAAACTGAGGTGTTCCGGGCGCAGGACCGGGCCACAACCCAGCACCAGCGCGCGTTCCAGCACGTTGCGCAGTTCCCGCACATTGCCCGGCCAGGAATATTCCTGCAGAAGCTTGAGCGCTTCCGAAGAAAGGCTGGCGCCTGGAAGCCCGGCCTTTTGGGCTACGCTGGTCAGAATGCATTCACAAAGCGCAGGAATATCTTCCGCCCGGCGCGACAGCGGCGGCAATGTCAGCCGGATCGTGTTGATACGAAAGTACAATTCGCTGCGGAACCTCTTTTCCCGCACTAACTGATTCAGGTCTTCGTGTGTGGCTGCAATGAAGCGGACGTCCACTTCCCGGTCGCGCACATCGCCGAGGCGGCGAAATCGCCTTTCTTCCAATACTTTCAACAACTTAGGTTGCACTTTGGGGTCAACGTCTCCAATATCGTCGAGAAAAATGCTTCCTCGATC
The DNA here is from genome assembly GCA_035252015.1 of Terriglobales bacterium. Lineage (GTDB taxonomy): Bacteria > Acidobacteriota > Terriglobia > Terriglobales > Acidobacteriaceae > JAICWP01. The sequence goes on along the minus strand of DATFDP010000096.1, from coordinate 1,795 downwards.
AGCAATCTCAAACAGGCCGCTTTTAGCCGCAATTGCCCCGGTAAAGGCCCCTTTCTGGTGGCCAAAAAGCTCGCTTTCCAGCAGATCACGTGACAGCCCGGCGCAGTTCAAATCTACAAAGGGCTGGTCAGCACGGGCGCTGTGGGAGTGCAGCCAGCGCGCCAGCACGCCCTTACCGGTACCCGTGGCACCCTGGATAAGCACCGGACTATGGCAACCGGCTACTTTGTGGGCCTGCTCGGCAAGATCGCGGATCAGCCTGCTGCAGCCGACGAAGGGGTCGGAAATCTCTTGTGGCCCGGGTATGGCGGCTTTGGTTGTCTTCGTACGCAGCCCCTAGTCAACGGATTTGAGCATGGAACAGATCAAGTTGCACTGAAGTAGGTGCTTTTGTAAATCCTTTGTAAGTACGCACATGACCCAAATGCATGGGTATTAATCCCTACGAGTCTTATAGAAGCGTTGGTAACTTCCCCTACCTGTCCCGGTCGAAATGTGGTCGCCTTGTTCTGCGGGCAGAACAAAAACCTGTGAATTGTTTGATTTACGGCCCACCCTGCTAGTGTGAGTAGTTCTCAGGGTCATGGACAAAATTCGCCTCCTGCTCGTGTCCGACTACCGGTTAACTCGCACCGGCCTTCGGCAAATGCTCGTTCCAGTTCCGGACTTCGAGGTGGCGGCGGAAACAGATAACCCCGGGCAAGCCAGGGAAATTGCACAGCGAACGGGCGTTACTGTCATCATTCTGGAGATCACAATTCCCGGCCCACACGGGTTGCGCATCGCCGCTCAGATGGTGGAAGAGGTTCCTGGGGGACGGGTGGTGGTGATCAGCAGCAACGAAAACATCACTTATGTACGCTCCATGCTTACCGCAGGCGTGCTGGGCTATGTGTTGCGCAAAGCCAGCGATACGGAGCTATTTCTGGCAATCCGTAATGCCTACCAGGGGCGGCGGTTTATTGACCCGCGGCTGAGTGATTCGCTGGCAGATGTGTTGCTGAACAAGGCTCGCGCCAACAATCGCGCCAGTGAAGGCCGCCTTAGCCAGCGAGAACTGCAGGTGCTGCGGGCCATCACCAGGGGATTTACCAGCCACGAAGTGGCCCAGCAGTTGCAACTTAGCACCAAGACGGTGGAAACGTACCGTTCCCGCATCTATGACAAACTGGGATTGAAGACGCGGGCAGACCTGGTGCACTACGCCATAGCCGTAGGCTTACTGGAGACCGATGAGCCGATAGCCTAAGCGGGCACGGTCACCAGTAAGCGCTGGTTGCCGAATAAGGTGGGCAGTTCCGGTTTCCGTCCACAGAACATCCGGGGTATCATCCCGCCCACCCCTGCGAAGCCTTTGCTGCCCAAAAATTCCGTCGTTCGGAACATGGGTCTTGGGCGGCCGCCCGGGAGCCTAGTTTTTCGGGGGTTTGCTGCCTTTGGAGGAAAGGCAGAGTTGCCGGGAAACCGTGTTTACAAGCCTTTTTCGTTACGCTTTCCGAAATCCCGTCAATTTTATCCTTCCCCGGTTCCACGGGCCATTTTGCCTTTGCCACAACCAGGACTCCCCGGAGCAGACATTTGCTTTTCGTTACGCTTTCCGAATTCCGGTAGCTGAGAACGGCACCGGACGATGGGGGCTTCTGGCGTGGACAATCCCGCCGTGCACATCGCACAAAAGGAGCCCGACGTGAAGAAAGTCATCCGTATTCTGATAGCTTCCCTGTTACTGGCCGGCTCACTCTCCGTGTACTCCCTGGCAGATGGCCCCAGCCCGACGCCCTGCAGCCCGACCACC
>DATFDP010000095.1:0-5554 GCA_035252015.1 Terriglobales bacterium | reverse complement strand
CCGATTTGTGCCGCCTGGACCGGTTGCACAGCAAATGAAATCACCAGTGTGAGGGCCAATCCGAACAGTTGCTTGAGAAATACTCCCCTTAAAGTCATCCTTTTCCTCTCACAGAACTCGAAATGTGGCCGCGCAGTGCTGGTGCACCTCGCTCCATCAGGTCTGTCGCGGCTCATTGTCATTTCCCCCTCGCTGAATTTCCTGTTGCGAAAAAATTAGACTGTAACCTTCGCTTTAGTGCGGCATCACGCGTGCATGCGGCTCACGTTGCTTCTGCTCTGCGCTCTCGCGCCGTTTGCGCCTGCAGAAGTGGCGCCCTACGCTGGCGTGATTGGAGGAATTTCGACTCTGTCCGCGGATGCGGGCTCGAGAACTACGGCTCTAGGATTGAGCCTCTCGTCCTACGCTCCGCAAAATGGCGGCGCAATCAACCCCTTTGTGGGTTTGCACCTGCACAACTACTTCAGCATTCAGGGCAACTATGTCTGGAACCAGAACGAGCTTCTGCTGAACTCGTCATCCTCAGATACCAACAGTTCTTACCAGCAGGTCCGAACCAGCTCACAACAAGCCGCGGTATTTGATTTACTGATCTACTTCCGGCGCCGCAGCAGCCGCATTAGACCCTACCTGGGCACAGGAGGAGGCGTAATGCATCTGAGCAGCACCGCAAGCCAGTTGCTGCACTCCGGCGGACGGCCGGCGTTGCCTCCCGCCATCTTCTCAGCCACACGGCCGTTGTTCCGGTCGCACGTAGGGATTGACCTCAGGCTCTCTCACCGGCTGGATTTTCGCTACAGTTTCAGCGAGAGCCTGAGCAAGAACGACATCAGCAAGCACCTGTCGCCGCCAGCCCCTCGCCGTCTCGCCAATTTTCAGAACCTTTTCGGGTTTGTACTCCGCTTCTAGCGTCTACGACTTCTTGAACGCAACATACGGACAGTTCGACCAGAATGTGGGAGGATGGTCAAGGTGTTCTCCAAGTATGCGCGCATGACATATGCCGCAGAAGAAAGGCGACTTCAGCCGCTCGCCAACAGGCGCAATCTGAACCAGTTTTTCAAATACGCATACACCGTGGCCGGCAGCGACGGTCGCATCCAGAGTGGCCAGAGGCCCGCTGGCTTGCTGCTCCCGCACCAGCGCTGTATACAGCCGCGCCTTCAGCGAGGAGGGAGCATGCTCCTCCTCGCCGGGCTCAGCAAATATCCGGTGGAACTCCCGGTCCCAATTAGTGTCCGGCATCTAGCCACCTCTTTCTGAAGCTTTCACGGGCGCGAGCCAGCAAACGCTCCATCGCCTTCTCCGTCTTCCCTGTAAGCTTTGCCATTTCCCGCGTGCTGCGGTTGTCGCGGTACCGCCACTGCAGTGCCAGGCCGTACGCCTCGGGCAGCGTGGCCAGTACCGCCGCAATTCTCTGGCGCTGCGTTTCCCCATCAAGTTTCTCGTCAAACATGGGCCGCAGCGCTGGTTCAGGAATCGAATCTTCTTCTTTCTCGATTTCTGCCTGGCGCAGGCGCTTCCGGTAATGGTCTTCCACTTTGTGGCGTGCGATTCCCAGAACCCAGGCGCGCAGATCGCTATCCCCGCGGAAACCCGACAGGTTCTGCCATGCCGCCAGAACGATCTCCTGGACCAGGTCTTCGGCCATGGCTGTATTTGGCAGCAGCCGCCGGCGCACGAACGGGTAAACACAGTCCGCGCAGCGGGCCACGAATTCGGCGGTGGCCTTGCGATCCTTTGCCAGCACCTCGGCGATCAGATACCGCTCCTCGCTTTCGGAAGATTGCACATTCGGCCGGTCTTGAAATTGTGATCCCATGTCCCAGATACGCTGCTGCTAATTTAGTCGGACGAACTGACCGATTCCCCCCTGAAACTGCAGTTATCGGCCTCCGAACAGCAGCTTCCCGGCAGCGAACACTTCACTCCTGGTGAACCCTCACCGGCCCCGCTGTAATTGTGCTACTTAGCAGCCATTTAGATAACAGCACACCCAGTCTCGGTAGAGTTGTGGAGGCGGCGAGCACCCGGGCATAATTACGGCATGACAACGGCTAATGTACTGACGCACAGAGGGTTCACGGAGACGGATGAATTTGCGCAAAAGCTCGATCGGCTGGCGGAGGTTGCCGTGCGCGTCGGGCTGGGGCTTGCGCCGCGGCAGCAAGTGGTAATGACCGCCACGCTCGAACAGGTGCCGCTGGTGCGCCGCATCACGGAACACGCCTACAGAGCGGGGGCTTCTACGGTGACCACTATCTTTGCGGACGAGGAATGTGCCCTTTTGCGTTTCCATCACGCGCAGGAGTTCAGCTTCGACGCCGCTCCGGCGTGGCTCTATGACGGCATGGCCGCGGCGTATCGCGGCGGCGCGGCCCGTCTGGCGATCACTGGCGGAGATCCCGCTCTGCTGGCCAAAGAAGATCCGGAAAAGGTTAGCCGGCTGAACCGCGCGACCTCGAAAGCGTACCGGCCGGCATTGGAATTGATTACGCGGCAGGAGATTAACTGGACCATTGTTGCCGGCGCAACGCCGGCGTGGGCGGCGGCGGTTTTTCCCGAACTGCCGCAGGAGCAGGCGCTGGAGCGACTGTGGAACGCGATTTTTGACGCCACCCGCATGGACGGGGCTGATCCGGTTAGCGCGTGGAAAGAGCACGATGCTCATTTGCACACGCGCGCCCAATGGCTGAATGAAAAACGTTATGCAGCATTGCACTTTCGCGGCCCGGGTACCGACCTGCGTGTTGGCCTTGCCGACGAGCATCTGTGGGATGGCGGAGGCTCCGTCGCGCGCAATGGCGTCTATTGCATACCCAATATGCCCACGGAAGAAGTATTCACCACGCCCCACAAGGCTCGCGTCGATGGTCATGTGACTAGCACCAAGCCCCTTTCCTATCAGGGGACAATGATCGAGGAAATTTCTGTGCGCTTCGAGGCCGGGCGCATCGTCGAGGCGCGTGCAGCGCGCGGCCAGCACGTCCTGGAAAAGATGATTGACACCGATGACGGCGCTCGGCGGCTCGGCGAGGTGTCGCTCGTGCCCCATTCTTCGCCGATTGCCTCCAGCGGATTGCTTTTCCTGAATACCCTGTTTGACGAGAATGCCGCCTGCCACATTGCCCTCGGTCAGGCGTATACCATGTGCATGAAAGATGGCGAAAAACTCAGCCGCGAGGAGCTTGCCGCCCGAGGCGCGAATGAAAGCTTGATTCATGTGGACTGGATGATCGGCTCCAATCGCATCGATGTCGACGGTATCAGTGCTAGCGGCGGTTCCGAGCCGTTGCTGCGGGCGGGCGAGTGGACGTGGAAAGTTTGACAGCGGTGCTGGAATCTTGGTTCATCGGCGGTGATACCCCGCTCCCCTGCCCCCGGTGAGGCCGCCTGCCCGCGCCTCACAGCAGTTCACAAAGGACAGTGAAACTGAAGTCGGGCGAAATGCGCGAAACCTGAAACCTGTAAACTTTGAAACTTGGAATTTCTGGATTGCTCTCCATCAGCTACCACGAGGAGTACGGCGTGCCTTCCGAGCTGTTCTGGCTTGAGCCGCTGTGTACGTCCACGATGCCGGGCTGCTGCTGGTCTACGCTCAGCAGTACGTCTTCCTGGTCGGTCGTCCACGTGTCGGCGGAGCCGGTGAAGGGATCTTTCGGGATCTGCTTGATATAGCCGGCGCTCACCAGGTCGTCAAGTGACTGGGGCGCCTTCTGCTTGTCCAGCGTGTACTGCTGGATGAGCGAGCGCAAGGTGAACAGGTCATCGCGCAGCACCGCCTCGTGCGCATGCAGGATGGCGGTCTTGTAGATGGGGGCGGCCACCGATACCAGGATCAGGATGATGCTGATCACCATCATAAGTTCGATCAGCGTGAAGCCGCGCCGCTTCCGGGTTGGGAACCTGTTTACCATTCCGCGTACTTGCTGCCGTCCAGGGCCGCGCCCTGCGACTTGCTGTAAACGTCAAACACGTTTTGCCCGCCCCAGCTCTCCGAATCCGGGTCGTCTTGAGTAGAACGCTCGCCCCACTCGTTTTTGCCGGTCATGGGATCAATGGGAATGCGACGCAGGAATCGTACCTTCTTGCCGCCCACGTCCACGCCGTTGACCAGAGTGTCCAGATCGGGCGGGTAGCCGTCGGTTCCGGCCTTTATCTGGAACGCGCCGCGGTCGGCCGCATCTTTGTAGCGATCTATAGCGTCGCGCATCTCCCACAAGTCGCGACGCAGTTCCACCTCGCGATCGCGCTGAACCTTCACCCGCACCAGCGGAACCGCCATGCCGGTAAGGATCACCAGGATGCTGATGGCGACAATCATCTCCACCAGAGTGAAGCCACCGGAAGCTCGACGGAAACGGCCAGGCGCTGCAGCTTCAGGAAGAACCTCCTGCCGCGCTAACGGGGAGAAGCGCCCCGTTTTGGAAACCCTGAATATCATCCACTTCCTTTTACGAATTCTAGCGCTCTCCGCTCCCTTGCCGGCCTATTGCACAGTTACGGTCGCCTGCGCGCCGCTGGCTTGAATGGGCTGCATGGAGCTGTCGCGCAGCCCGTCGCGGGCGATGTTGAGGGTCGAAGTTCCCGGCCCTTTGGCCAGGAAAGTAATGGTGAAAACCTGGCCTTCGCCCGAAACTCCGCCCGAATTGGGCGGGCGGGTCGCGGTTACCTGCAGCGTGCCGCTGGAGGGGTCATCACGGTGAACCAGCGCTACCGGCTGCCCGTCGCGCGAAAGCAGGTTCCCATCGGAAACGTTCACCACTTCCAGCATGTTGGGGTTGTAGGTAATCTGCACCGGCACCGAGTACAGGTTCTGTACCTGGCTGAGCACCACGTTGACAGCAAACGTCTTGCCCACCGACTGCGTAATGGTAGCCGGATCAAAACTGAGAGTGGCCGCACCCTGCGGATTGGCGCTGGGCGGCGCTGCCGGCTGAGCCGGAGGCGCGGCTGGAGCCGGCGCAGCTGGGGCGGGCTGCCCCGGCGCTGCCGGAACCACCTCGCTCGCCTGCCGCAGGTCAATGGAATTGGCTGTGCCCACGTCAATCACGCGCTCGTTCATCGGCGTAACGAACTGGCCGCGCACCACGTGCGGGGTCAGCACGAACACGATTTCGCTGTTACGCCGGTCTACGTTGCTCTGGGAGAACAGGTAGCGCAGCAACGGAATCTGCGCCAGCCAGGGATATCCCGAAAGGCTGCGCACGTCATCGTGCTCGAACATGCCGCCCAGCATGTTGACTTCGCCTTCCTTGAGCCGGATTTCGTGCTCGATCTTGCGCTGCCCGATGATGGGCTGCTGGATGCCGCCAATGTTCGTGTTGCCGGCCACGTTGGAGACGTCCATCATGACCTTCAGGGTCACTGACCCGTCGGCGTGCACATGGGGCGTCATGTCAATGTTCACGCCTACGTCCAAGTATTGGAACTGCGTATTCACCAGCGGGTTGATGCCAACGCCCCCGATGCCCGGCTGGAACGAGCCGGTTGCTACCGGTACGCGCTCGCCGATCTTCAACGAGGCTTTTTGACCATCCACCGCGCGAATCTC
>DATFDP010000094.1:0-10612 GCA_035252015.1 Terriglobales bacterium | reverse complement strand
TATCAGCGCCAGCACGGGGCACGCCCAGTTCACTGTCCGGACGTGGATGACCGAGAAGTACAGGCACGCGGTGCAGGTGGTGCTCGGCTGGCAAAAAAGCCTGGGCGAAATGACGCCGCAGGAGATGGCGAACTGGTGCGTGGTGCTGGGACTGCTTCTCGCGCTGCCATTCACGCCCAAGGCCTGGCGCAGCTTTGACCGCAGGCGCAGGGCCCGGAATCCAAGACTTGCGCCCGGAAGCGCGGCCAGCTTCTGGTACATGCGGCTGTTAAAACGGATGGCGCGGCACGGTTTCCGCAAACAACCTGCGCAAACGCCTGCCGAGTTTGCAGACTCTATTGCCGACCCGGCGCTGCGTAAAGACGTAGTGGTGTTCACAGAACACTACGAACGTGCTCGCTTTGCCGAATCCGTGGAAGACGCTGAGCTCTTGCCGGCTCTCTACGAAGAAATGACCGCCAAGAAGTAAGTTCCAGCCAAAGCAGTGCTCCTCCATACGAGCGCGCCTACCAGCGGTCACTGCGAGCGCGCCACCGGTCGAATGCTAGAATAAGAATATTGCATGCCAGTTGAGAACCTCACAGTAGCGCCCCCGACGGAAAACTCTGTATCCCAAAAACCCGCAAACCAGAGTCCGGTCAAGGTGGGCTTTGTAAGCCTGGGGTGCCCCAAAAACCTCGTCGACAGCGAGGTGATGATGGGCATGCTGCAGACCGGCGGGGCCAGTATTACATCGCACGCCGAAGATGCGGACGTAATCGTAGTGAATACGTGTTCGTTCATTGATTCCGCGAAACAGGAATCGGTGAACACCATCCTTGAAATGGCGCAGCATAAGGTCAGCGGCAAGGCGAAGAAGCTGGTGGTTGCCGGATGCCTGGTGGAGCGTTATCGCGACGAGATCCGTAAGAACATCCCGGAAGTTGATGCTGTAGTCGGCACGGGAGAACTGGAGCACATTCTGGCCGCTGCCGGAATTGAAACCGGTGCTGCATCTACCAAGAGCGACTCGCCATTTGTCATTCTGAATTCAACTTCTGCGAGCCAGGCGCTGAAATCTGGCGTGGCTTCAAGGCCAGAAGGGCTGGCGCGGGAGCAAAGCGGGCGTTTTTCGCGCGTGGAGTGGGAAGGCGCTATTGCCGATCTGCCGAATTATCTCTACGACGAGAACACGCCGCGTGTGCTGGCTACCCCGAAGGCGTCGGCGTACATCAAGATTGCCGAAGGATGCGATCACCCCTGCGGCTTTTGCATCATTCCCCAGCTTCGCGGCAAGTTCCGCTCGCGCCATTTTGAATCCGTAGTGGCCGAGGCGGAGAGCCTTGCGCGAACTGGTGTGCGCGAGATCACGCTCATCGGCCAGGACACCACGTGCTATGGCGAAGACCTTGGCCTGAAAGACGGTCTGGCGCTCCTGCTGGGAAGTCTTGCCAAGATCCCTGATCTGCACTGGGTGAGATTTCTGTACGCGTATCCCAACAAGGTTACGGGCCGCCTGCTGGAGACGATTGCCGCCAATGAGAAAATCTGCTCGTACATTGACGTACCGCTGCAACACGCGTCCGCGGCTGTTCTCAAGCGCATGAAACGCGGCGGCAATGCAGATATATTTTTGAAATCGATTGAGAAGATGCGCCGGGCGATTCCAGATCTGACGCTGCGCACATCGTTCATCGTTGGCTTCCCGGGCGAGTCGGAAGCAGATTTTGAGGAGCTTTGCCAATTCGTCAAGGCCGCCCAGTTCGATTGGCTGGGCGTATTCTCCTATTCGGATGAAGAGGGCTCAGCGGCGTATCACCTGGACAACAAAGTCCCGCAACGCGCCATTGAGAGCCGCTGGCGCAAGCTGATGCAGATCCAGAAGCAGATCAGCAAAAAGAACAAACGCAAGCTGATTGGCAGGCAGTTTGACGTGCTGGCGCTCGGGCCATCCGAAGAGACGGAGTTGCTCTGGGAAGGCCGCACGGAAATGCACGCGCCGGAGATTGACGGCAAGTTGTTCATCAACGATTTCAGCGATCGTGAGGTACTTGAGCCCGGTACGTTCTACCGTTGCGAGATCACGGAAGCGCACGAATACGATTTGGTGGCAAAGATCGTAGATTAAGTTGCGATCATCTAATCAATCATGGTGGCCAGGAAAAAAGTCCGCTCCTTCCGTTGTCCCACCTGTAAGTCGCTGGTGCTGGCCGGCTCGCAAGATTTTCCCTTCTGCAGCGAGCGCTGCCGCCTGATCGACTTGGGGAAATGGGCCAGCGGCGGCTACGTGATTTCCACTCCGATAACCGATCCGGAGATGCTGGAGAGCATGGCGGAAGAGCAATCGCACAAGAAGGCCGACGGCGGGGATGAAGCATCCAAGCACGAACGCTGATTCGGCGATGACGTTGAATTCACCCTTGAAATTTCCATTTGCTGAAAGCATTCCGGTCGCGTTCCAGCCACGCTCCGCATTTCCTGAAGGCGCATCATTCTTCATGCTCGTCAGACTCTTCCCCAAGAGCCTGATACCGTTTCAAGACATCCTCTTTGGAAATGATGCCTTCAAGTTTGCCGAGATCAGCCCGACTTACGACCGGCAGAACGGGCCAGCGGTATACATAGCGCATGGCAACGTCGAGGGAGTGGTCAGGGTGAAGATATGGGATTTCCCTCATCGGCAGGACGGTCATCACACTCAGCTCGCCATTCCCCTCGCTTAGCCTTGTCCTTAGCTCGCGCGAACTCACTGTGTTCCATCCGGTACGATGCCGCCGCACGAGTATGTCCTCCGAGTCAACTCCGTTCAACTGCCGCATCGCCTGGGTAATAGTTTGGTCGGCGTCCAGCACCAGGTTTGGCGCGGGATGCATGGCATCTTCCACCCTGAGAACATCTTCTTCTCTTTGCTCTTCCATCGAAGGAAGGTCAATGCCATCCTGCCGCGTCAAGAGATCGAAAATCGGGATAGGCTGAAGAGCGCGTGAAATCACATAAGCGAATGTGTTCGCCACAATTACGGGCAGAATGATGGTGTAGTTCCCGCTCACCTCCAGGACCATAAACACTGAGGTCATCGGAGCTCGCAGGAAACCTGCAAACAGCACACCCATGCCAACCAGCGCATACGTTCCTGTGGAGATGGCAAGGTGAGGAAAAAAAACGTGTTCCAGGCCGGCAACAAATGCGCCCAACATGGCGCCGATGAAGAGGGTGGGCGCAAACATTCCGCCCGGGGTTCCACTCACAAATGAACAGATAGTCGCCACGATCTTCAGGCCGACAAGCACTCCCAAAAACTCCCATGTGAACTGGTTATGAATTGCCTGATCGATGAAACCATAGCCGGCGCCCATCACCTGCGGTGCGCCCAGCACCGCGATGCAGCCTATGGCGAGCCCTGCCACAGCGGGCTGGAAGTATTGCGTCCAGCGCGGCATGCTTTTCAGGCGTGGACGCAGAACTCCGATTCCACCGGAAAAAATAACTGAGGCGAATCCGCCAATTACGCCGAGCACCGCATATGCGATGAGTTCCCCTGGACGGATCAGTTCTACGGGCGGGATGCGGAAGAGCGGCTCGGAACCAAGAAACCACCGCATCACGACGACGCTAGATACCGCCGAAAGCACCACCGAGCCCAGGATCCCCGCGCTCCAACGCCCGATCACCTCTTCAATTACAAACAGTACGGCTGAAATGGGAGCATTGAATGCCGCGCCCAATCCAGCGGCAGCGCCAACCGGCGCGATGAGCCGCATACGATCTCGAGATAGATGTAGCCGCCGCCCCAAAGCTGAAGCGAGCCCTGCTCCTATCTGGAGGGACGGATCTTCCGGGCCCAGCGAGTGCCCCGAGCCAATTGCCAGCGAGGCCGTAATAAACTTGCCGATTGCCGTCCGGAACGGGATATGGCCGTTGAAGATGTATAAGGCAGCTTTGGTCTGGTTCACGCCGCTGCCTCGGGCAAGCGGGAAGACGTGCAGCACAAGAGCGCCTATGACCAGCCCTGCCAGGGTAGGCGCGAGTATCAATCGCCACGGGCTGGCGGCGATTTCTCCTCCCAGTAAGTAGATCCGGCTGAGATCAATGGCAAAACGAAAACACACCACCGCCAGGCCGGAAAAAATCCCGATAAATACTGAGAGGATGAGAAAGAATCTTTCTTCGCGAAATACGAAGCGAAGCCAGGCATGCGACCTTGGCCGCGATCTCTCGGGAGGGTGCCCCATTTCGCCCTGTTCTGCTACCGCCCTGACTTCTTTCGATGACAAACCTGGCACTTAGCTACCCTCATGTTGCTTCGCGATCAGCAGCAGCGCCAGATCGTCTCCCGTCGGGCTGCCGCAAACACTGCTGGTTTCGCGTTCAATGTTGAAGACCAGGTCCATAGCGGAAGAACTCCAGTCGGGGTGCAGACGGAGGCTGCTTTTATTGAGCCTCGTCTTCATGTCCATCCATTGAGCGTAGAACGATTGCAGAGACGGATTAATGGCCTGATTTGGCGTACTCATGCAAGAGTTCAGCCGCTCGCCTGCAGTATTGAAATCGCTTAGGACGGTGCGGTCACGCTCTGTGGACGACAGAAAAAGGTAAGGGTCCAGCTTGCGAACCGCTCTGCAAGTCGCCAGCAACTGCGCACTTTGGCCGTCGTCCGGCCTCTCGGCCAGGGCGGATTTCAAATACCTCTCTGCCAACTGATACTGACCAAGTTCGAAAGCGGCACGTCCAACTCGCGCCAAGGCGTCGGGGTTGTGTCGACTGGATTTCAGCGCCTGCCGGTAAAGTAGAATTGCGCGTTCGTAATCCGGCACACGCATAAAGAGATCGCCAATGTCCATCTGCAACGATGCATCGCTGGGAAGGTTTCTTCCCACCGCAATCAGCTCCGCCTCAGCCTGATTGAATGCCTTGTGGTCCAGCAAAAACCTCACCAGTTCCAGGCGCGCCGAACGTTGCTGCTCCTCCGCATTGCCGCTCCAGACGGCGTAAATGGCATTGTGATAATAGCGGAGGGCCTGCGTCACATCGCCCTTGGCTGCGTAAATGCGTGCGAGTTGCAGGTTCACGGAGCCGTTTTCGGGTTCCCGTTGCCACAGGTTGATGAGATAGACGCGCGCTTCTTCGGTCCTCTTGAGCGTAACTAATCCCTCAGCCAGGCTGAGTTCGTAGTCGAAGTTGTCCCGCGAATAGGTTAAAGCCACCTGGAAATCCTTGATCGCGTCGGCGATTCGTCCCGCGCCCAAATCGTTTTCGCCCCGTCCCGACCACACTCTTGCACGTGAGCTAAGCGCGCGCTGGTAGATCCCCGACAAGCCGCTGACAAGAAAGAAAAACGCGATAGCGCTTAGGGAGAGAACAACGATGACGAGGGGCTCTCGCGCTGCATACCAGCTCAGGGTCCTATCGTTCTCCTTGCTTGCCGCTGGCGCAGCAGCATCTCCTGTTGTGGGCCGGCCGTTGCGGCTTTGGGAGTCGCTCTTGTTATTACCGTCAGCAGTCACGTTGGTTCAGTTCCCGATTCACTATCGTGGCACGATATTATCTGATACTCCACGAGCCGGAGCTTGCGGGCTATTATGTGCCTTGTGATTGTGTCTTTCATGACAGTAACACGACAATCACGTATTCTGGCTTAGATGCCGGTTGCGTCCACCAAAAATTCCAGGTCACACGGCTCGTGGCTTGCGGCGACATTCTTCGGCGTGGGCCGGATGTATCCCGGGCCGGGGACGTGGGCGTCCGCCATCACGGTGGCGCTTTGGTGGGTTTGCGCGCAGTTCATCCCGCCGCACTGGCGACAACTGGCGCTCATTGTCGCAGCGGCAGTGGTGACGGTTGCAGGCATCCATCCTTCCACCGTTGTCGCGCGTGAAAGCGGACGGGAAGACCCTGGCTTTGTGGTGATCGACGAGGTAGCGGGCCAGTTGATTGCCTTGATCGGCGCGCCGCTGAGTTGGAATTACCTGCTTGCGGGTTTTATACTTTTTCGTGGGTTCGATATCACCAAGCCTTTCCCGCTGCGGCGCCTGGAAAATCTGCCGGAGGGAACAGGGATCATGATGGATGATGTCGGGGCAGGGCTTTACGCGCTGGTCCTGCTGCAGGCGTGGCTGCACTTCTTTGCGCGATAAACCGCCATGGGCATTTCTGACACCTTGCTGGGCCGCAAGAACGTTGATGGTTATCCCTTTATTGATGCCATTGAACCTGCAGCGTCGCTTCCGGGCGGGGAAGTGCGAATCATCGGCAAGGGTCTTAAGCCGCCCAAACTCGCCCGCCCCCAGGTGCAGTTTACGGGTATGCCGGCTTCCATCGTGATCAGCTCAGAGGATTTTGTCATTGCCCGTGTGCCCTATGGCGCGCATTCCGGCCAGGTTACCATCCAGACCAACGGGCACATCAGCAACGCGAGGGAGCTCAAGATTGCGGAGTCGCTGGCGGAGAACCTGCATCCCGTTGCCAATCCGGCCATTGATCTCGAAGGCAATATATACGTCACTTTTTCCGGTGGACGCGGCCAGAAGGTTCCGGTGTCGATCTACAAGATTGACACCAACTACACCGTCAAGCCCTTCGTCTCTGATCTGATGAACGCCACCGGCATGGCTTTTGACAGCCAGGGCCAGCTCTATGTGTCGTCACGCTACGACGGAACCGTGTACCGCGTGACCGCCGCGGGGGCCATGAGCACCTACGCGGAAGGGATGGGCGTTGCCACCGGCATCGCGTTTGACCACGAGGGCAGCCTCTACGTGGGCGACCGCAGCGGAACCATCTGGCGCATCGCGCCCGACCGCCAGATTTTTGTCTACGCCACCCTGGAACCGAGCGTGGCTGCGTACCACATGGCATTCTCCCCAAACGGATTGCTTTACGTTACCGGCCCGACCACCTCGAGCTTTGACGCGGTCTATACGGTAGACTCCCACGGAACAGTGGACGTGTTTTACCGGGGCCTGGGGCGCCCGCAGGGGCTCGCGTTTGACGCTCAGGGGAATCTCTATGTGGCGGCATCCCTCGGGGGCAGGCGCGGGATTGTGCGCATCACGCCGGACAAGCAGGCCTCGCTCGCCATCTCCGGCCACGGCCTGGTAGGGCTGGCATTTACCCGAACCGGAGGCGCCGTACTGGCCACCACGAATTCAGTTTTCCATCTCGCCTGGGGTATTCAGCCGCTTTCTCTCATCTAAAATGCTGGTGTGAACGCAGAGATCATTGCCATAGGCTCGGAGCTTCTCACTCCGTTTCGCCAGGACACCAACTCTCTTTACCTCACAAAGAAGCTGAATGAACTGGGCGTGGAAGTCAGCTTTAAGAGCGTGGTCGGAGACCGGCGTGAGAATCTCACGTGCGCGATACAGACCGCGCTTTCACGCGTGGACATAGTCATCCTGATGGGAGGTTTGGGGCCCACTGAAGATGACCTGACCCGCGAATGCGCCGCTGAAGCCTTGCGAAAGCCGCTGCATCGGGATCCGCAGATCATCGCCGCATTGCGCGCCCGTTTTGCCGGCCGCGGCTGGAAAATGTCTCCTAATAACGAGCAACAGGCTGACGTGATTGAAGGAGCAGAGGTGCTGCCCAATGCGCGCGGCAGCGCGCCGGGACAGTTTCTGCACATCAACGACCAGGGCGGTGAGGCAGTTGTGATCCTGCTCCCGGGACCGCCGCATGAACTTACAGCCATGTTCGAAGAGCAGTGCCTCTTCCGGCTGCGCAGGCTTACTCCTCCCCGCCACATTGCCACGCGCGAGCTGAAGATCGCCATGATCGGCGAGTCCATGGCCGATCACCGCGCCGCGCCCATCTACAAGAAGCGGACCGACGTGGAGACCACCATCCTGGCCGGCACTCCGGGTGAAATCCAACTGCACCTGCGCGCGCACGCAGACACGCTGGAAGCCGCGCAAAAAAAGGTTGATTCCCTGGCGGAGGCCCTCGAAGACGAGTTCGATGACGCGGTGTTCTCCACCAAGGGCGAGAGCATGGAGCAGATTGTGGGCTACTTCCTGGAGATGCGCGGCGCAACCCTGGCGGTGGCGGAGTCGTGTACCGGAGGGCTGCTGGCGGAACGCATCACGTCTGTGGCGGGGAGCTCGCGTTATTTTCTGGGCGGCGCCGTGGTGTATGACAACTCGTTGAAAACCGCGCTGGCAGACGTTCCTGCACGGCTGATTCAAGAGCATGGCGCGGTCAGCGGCCAGGTGGCGACGGCGCTGGCCGAAGGAATTCGTAGGAAGTGCAACTCGACGCTGGGCGTGGGGATTACCGGAATTGCCGGTCCCGGAGGCGGAACTGAGCAAAAACCCGTGGGGCTGGTCTACGTTGCGCTGACGGACGGTAAGAAGACTGAAGTAGCGGACCGCAAATATCCCGGCGACCGCAATCGGATACGCCAGTGGGCCACGCAACAAGCCCTGGACATGGTTCGGCGCAGGTTAATGAAATGAGGCTTTTTGTCGCGCTCGATATTCCCGGAGAAATTCGCAAACAGCTCGCCGAATACATGGAGCGCGTGCGGTCGTACGCAGGGGATGCACGATGGGCCCGTGTGGAAGGTCTGCATGTGACCCTCAAATTCATTGGCGAGGTGAAGGAAGCAAAGGTGGAAGAGGTCAAGAGCGCGCTGGGCAGCGTGAAGGGAGTTCGGTTTGACGTGAGCTTCAGCACCGTTGGATTTTTTCCGAATCCACGCTCCCCCCGCGTTTTCTGGGCGGGCGTGCAAGCCGGCGATGAACTGCCAGCCCTTGCCGCACAGATTGACGAGAGAATGGAAAAGCTAGGCATTGAGCCGGAGAAGAGAGCTTTCAGCCCGCACCTGACGCTGGCGCGCGCAGGCATGCGCGATCCGCACAGCCTGAAGGGACTTGCGCCGCTGCTCACGGCGGAAGCGCCACCGCAGTTCGGTACAATGACTGCTCGCGAGTTCTGTTTGTTTCGCAGCCAGTTGGGCCCCGGCGGCTCGAAGTACACCAAGCTGGAGAGGTATGGGCTGGGATGAGAGGATTGCCAGAACTGCCAAAAGTGCCAAAGATTGCTCGTGACCCAAGCTGCTTGCGGCGTGTCACCCTGAGCGACGCTGAAGGAGCGCAGCGACTGAAGGGGAGTCGAAGGGTCCCGAGGATTTGTCAGTCGCCATGCCGCCTCAGGGAGTTCTCTTAATCGCTGTTATCGCTGGTGAGTGCTTGGACGAAGGTTGCAGAGGGTTGGGACGTGAGATGCGTTTCGGGGTGAGAGTCTGGGGAGAATTCCCTAAATCGGCATGCTTAGGGAAATATCCTCGGGACCCTTCGACTCCCGCTCACTTCGCAAGCTCGCTCGCAGTCGCTCAGTGTGACAGTGGTTGACTGTTCGCCTTGCGCTCATTTCGGCAAGTGGGTGAGCGATCACGAAGACCAGTAGGTTCAAAGCATTGTTAAAAGGCGCGAGTTTGTAAACACACGATAGCCAAATGACCCTTTACTTCATCATCGCCATCATCGCCTACCTGCTGGGCTCCATTCCGTTTGGCTTTGTTCTGGTGAAGTTGTTCCGTGGCGAAGATGTGCGCAGCACCGGTAGCGGGAACATCGGCGCGACCAACGTGGCGCGTACCGGCTCGAAAGGCCTGGCCATTGCAACGCTGGCGCTGGATGCGCTCAAAGGAGCAGTAGCGGTGTTGCTGGCGCGACTGCTGGCGCCTGATGCCGGTTCTCCGCTGCCGTGTATGGCCCTGGCGGCCCTGGCGGCGGTGTTGGGGCACCTGTTTCCGGTGTGGCTGAGGTTTAAAGGCGGCAAAGGAGTGGCAACGGCTCTGGGCGTGTTCCTGGTGTTGTTTCCCAAAGCGGTGCTGGTCTCGCTGGCGATTTTTATTCTCATCGTCGTTGCAACGCGCTATGTATCTCTGGGTTCGATCCTTGCTGCCGTTGCATTCCCGGTGGCCGCTTACTTCCTGGCCAGCCCGGAATGGCAGACGCTGCTTCCCGCGTCAGCGATATCGCTGCTGATCGTGATCAAGCATCGCGCTAATATCGCCCGGCTGCTTTCCGGTACCGAGCACCGCTTTGGCACTCCGAAGCCCGCAACGGAGAAAGAGGCATGAGCCGCGTCGCGGTGATTGGCGGCGGCGCATGGGGGACGGCGCTGGCTATGGTGGCGGCGCGTGGCGGCGCACATCAGGTGAGCCTCTGGGCCCTGGAGAAAGAGGTCTGCGACTCGGTCAACACCTGCCATCTCAACCAGCTCTTCCTGCCGGGCATCAAGCTCTCCGGGAGCATTACGGCCCACAACGATTTCAGGGAGGCGCTTGATGGCGCCGAGATCGTGGTGAGCGTGATGCCTTCACACCACTGCCGCCGCAGCTTCGAGCACATGGCACAGTGGCTGCGGCCGGAGATGCTGTTTGTGAGCGCCACCAAGGGCCTGGAGAATGACACGCTGCTCCGCATCAGCGAAGTAATCCATGAAGTGGTGGAGCGCTATTGCGGGTTCAAGCCGAAAGTGGCGGCGCTGAGCGGGCCGTCATTCGCGCGGGAAGTGGCTGAGTCCAAACCAACTGCGGTGACGGTGGCTTCGACCGATGCGGACCTTGCCGCAAGAGTGCAGAAGGAGTTCAGCGATCCCGGATTCCGAATTTACGTGAATGACGACC
>DATFDP010000093.1:0-36500 GCA_035252015.1 Terriglobales bacterium | reverse complement strand
TGAAAATGAATAACTTAGCCCCGAGTTCCAGGCTTGGCGAGGGTAGCTTTTACCACTGCTGGGAAAGAATTACTGTGCGCTGCAAAGGTCTGCAACTGCCCTTCCAGTCAGAGGGGATTAAGGACTTTTTTGTCACAATCTACGTGCATGAGCCGAGGTCCGCGAAAAAAACGCTGGCGGCGAGCCGAACTCGCCTGGGTGAGGTGGAACAATGGCCAGATCCGGCGGGTCCCCCGCGTCTTTCTGCTCAGTAGCTCGTGCAGTTCGCATGTCAGGTAAATCCCGATTACCTGGGTCAGTAGCTCGTATCACGACCCTTTACTACAATCTTTTTACTACAATCTTTCCGGCTCTCCTTCTACGCCGGCTGTTTGTAGGTTTTCACGAATGAAACCGGATTTGCACTCGCAGGAGCGTGATGGCACAGTTGTTAGCGGCCATCCCGAGCACCGCCGCCATGCTCGCCATCATCTGGCGACTCCGTTGAATTTGTGGCGGCGCGCGGGCACCGGCACCATGATTCCCGGCATTGCCTTGGAAATCAGCGAATCAGGAATCTCGGTGATCCTGCCCGAGCGGTTGAGTGTGGGCGAGAATGTGGAATTCACCCTTCAATTGCCCGGCGGTGAACTGCGGGCCGCCGCCGTGGTGCGCAACACCGCCATGTTCCGTCACGGATTTGAGTTTGCATTCCTGAGTTCGGCGCAGCGGCAACTCATCAAACAGGCTTGTGCCTCCCTGCCTCTCTACACCCCCACGAAATACTGAAACGCTCCCACGACTCAAGCCATCTTGCGCAGCTTGCGCGATTGGTACGCCCGGCGCATCGCGGGTGTCGCTTTATCCGGACGTTCCTGCACTATGTGCTCGCCTATTACCTGCCCGCACGAGGCGCAGACCGGACCCGCGCCTTCGCCGTGTGGCTTAGTCAAACCACCGGGTCGCGTGCCTGCAGCCGCACGCTCGACTTCGGAATTAACCTCGCCTCCGATCAGCATCGCCGCTCCCGTCACGTAGAACCACAGCAGAATGATGATTACCGCGGTCAGAGCTCCGTAGGTGCGGCTATACGTATTGAAGAACTCGAGGTAGTAGCGCAGGCCGAAGGAAGCCAACAACCACAACACCAGCGCCGTTGCGGCGCCCGGAGTCACCCAGTTCCACTTGGGATGTTCTATGTTCGGCGCCCAATAGTAAACAACTCCGAACGCTATCAGCACCAGCGCAGCAGCAATCGGCCACTGCGCCACGTACCAGATCCACTTCACCGCCCCGCTCAAGGTTCCCGTGGCGGCCAAATGCGCCGCCACTTTTTGCCCCAGCGTCAGCAGTGCCAGCCCAACGCCCATCAGCACCGAAGCCGCAATGGTAATCCAGAGTGCCAGAGCACGCTGCTTCCACCATGCCCGCGTTTCCTTCGCGTTATACGCGGAATTCAATGTATCCATCAGGGCGGTAACACCCTGCGAGGCTGCCCACAGTGCGCCGATGATTGCAATCAGGGCTTTAATCCCGCCGCTGGCCTTAAATGTCTGCGCGACCGTCTGCTGGATCAGTTTGGCGGCGTCTGGCGGCGCTACACGCCCGATGTAATTCATTAGGTTGGCCTGCACCGTGGACTTCGGCCCGATCATCAGCGCCGCCACCATGAACAGGAACAGCAACAGCGGAAACAGGGCCAAGAAAAAGTAATAAGCCAGCTGGGCAGCGCGCCCGAATACATCATCTTCCCCAATGGCCTTCCTCACGCGCTGGCCTAGGTCGTGCGCGCTCAGTCCACCCAAACTCAAAGGAGATGCCATAAGTTCCCTGCTCAGCCTATGCCGCCTCTTGATCGTAGGCCTCGTCGTAATTGCGGCCACGTCCGAAATCCGTGAGCCCGGTGTTGGCGGTGATCAGCACCGCTTGGGCGCGGAAAAAGCCCATGTCTTGCCCGTCTTTAAAATCCATAAATTCGGGCAAGGTGGCGGTCATAGCTGCCAGCCCCATGTCAATCTTCCCGTGGGTGGGGAAGCTGATCAGTCCCGTCACTCCTCCGGGGTAATCGGTGAGCAGGCTGGTGATCGTCTCTGCCGCCCCGCACATCAGCGCGCTGATGCCGGCTCGCTTGTCACGGCGCCGCGTGAGCAGCAGGATCCCTCCCGCCAGGAACGCTCCCGCCGTCACGTAGTCGAGCACAGCGTGAGTTCTGGGAGAGATAAACTTGGGCATTTTCTTGGTCACAAGCTTTACCGAACTGTGTAGGAGGGGCATGGCAAACAATCCTTCCTGCTCTGTGCCCGGCCGCACGCTTCAGGCGCTGTGCTGGTCAAGCAGTTGCTTTTTGAGCTGCACGAAAATGCTTTCCGGAATGATCCCTTTCTCCACCACGTCATAAGCCGCCGCATAGGGGCGATTTTGTATGATGCGATCGGCCAGCACCGGGCCGATACCATACACGGAAAGCAGCTGTTGCCGTGTAGCTGTATTCAGTGTCTCTGCCCCGCTTGGTGCCACTGCCGGCGCTTTCGGCACTGGCTGCTGCCTGGCTGCTCTGCCGCCGACAACCGCGCCGGGAGCTGCCGTCACCTCTGTCCTCCGCACCGGCTCCTGCATTTCCTGCACGCCAGTAGCTTGCGCCCTGGGCTCGCCTGATCCTCCGTTCTTGTTTGGTTGACGGCGTACTCTGCCCGGCGCGCCCTTCCAGGTTTTCTCAAGTACTACGGCCGCGGCCGCGGCCAAGGCCAGCCCTGCCCACAACTTCCTCATAGCTCCTCCTCCTGCTGCTCTTGCACGGAGTGGTATCTGAAACGATGCTTTCCTTGTACGCCGTTCTGTCCCGGCCTACAACATCTCACCTTCACCTTGCCCCAGCAACACCCGCGGCTCCAGGACACATCTCAATATTCCTTTTGGAGGCTAAGACATGAAAAGCCTAGCAGCGGCTGTTCTGGTATTGCTTATGGCGGTAGCTCTGGGATTCGCGGCTTCTCCCCAGAGTGACTCGACCCAGAGCACCACCACAACCAAGACCACGACTACCCGAAAGCACTCCAGCAGCAGCAAAGAATCATCGAGCGCCAAGCTTGACATCAACTCCGCCAGCCAGCAGGAATTGGAAGCTTTGCCCGGAATCGGGCCTGCAACTTCCGCCAAAATCGTCCAAGGCCGGCCGTATCGCGCCAAAAGCGATTTGCTGAAGCGTAAGGTCGTTTCCCGTTCGGAGTACGACAAGATCAGGGACGAGATCGTCGCTCACCAGCAAAAATAACCGCCTACGACGGCTGCCCTCGCAGATGGAGAAAGGCCAAGTTCCGCCCGCCTTCCGGCCACGGCGGGGCTGCGCGCAGCCGCTCCGCTTCATTACAATAGGTGCATGGACTCTCTGGTCATCGCCGGCCGTCAATTCCGCTCCCGCCTCATCGTGGGCACGGGTAAGTACAAGTCATTCCCCGAAACCGCACGCGCCATCGAGGCTAGCGGCGCCGAGATGGTCACCGTGGCTGTGCGACGCGTGAACCTCGACCGCAGCAAGGAATCGCTGCTCGATTACATTGACCCCGGCAAATACTTCCTGCTGCCCAACACCGCCGGCTGCTACACCGCCGAAGATGCCATCCGCACCGCCCGCCTGGGCCGCGAAGTCGGCCTTTCCGATTGGATCAAGCTCGAAGTGATTGGCGACGAGCGCACTCTTTATCCCGACATTCAGGCCACTCTCGAAGCCACGCGTGCGCTGGTGAAGGAAGGCTTCACCGTCCTGCCCTATACCTCTGATGATGTAGTGTTTGCTAAACGCCTGCTGGATGCGGGCGCGAGCGCGGTGATGCCCCTCGGCGCGCCTATCGGCAGCGGCCTGGGCATTCAGAATCAGGCCAACATTAAAATTCTGCGCGAGGTGATCACTGGCGTGCCCCTGATCGTGGATGCCGGCGTAGGCACCGCCTCCGATGCCGCTATCGCCATGGAACTGGGGGCTGATGCCGTGCTTATGAATACCGGCATTGCCGGAGCCCAGGACCCGGTCCTGATGGCCGAAGCAATGAAACATGCTGTCTTGGGTGGGCGGGCCTCCTACCTGGCTGGCCGCATGCCCAAAAAGCTCTACGCAACCGCCAGTTCGCCGTTGGAAGGAGTGGTGCGATAAAGGCTTTGTAACGAAGAATCTTCCCGATTTGGCAGCGCCCGCCCCGTTAGGTCCATTACTTTCTGCACCTTCCCTCGCCTCAGGCCATCCTATATGCTGAAACTCAGGCTGCGAAATTCAGCCCGCAGAACCCTAGCTGCCAACCCGCGCAAGCTCAGGAAAGTAAGGGGCTTGCCATCCAGCAGCATGGTATACTGCGCTTAAGTTCGTGACCTGCTGGTCATGTCAACACCTCAACTCAACCAAGGATTTACGATGGTCCGTCGCGCTCGTCGCTCTTTTTTCCTGATTGCCTTCGTCATTCTCAGCTGCGGTTTTCTGGGCCTTCTCTTTGGCGAGAAGGCGGGGGCTGCCTCCTCAGGCGGTTCTGACGGGGATATCAAGGATAGCCTGCGTACTTTCGCCGAGGTGTACAACATCGTCGAGCAGAACTATGCCGAGCCGGTAAACCCCGATAAGGCCATCTACAACGGGGCTATTCCCGGCATGCTGCACGTGCTTGACCCGCACTCCAATTTCTTCGATCCCAAGTCCTATTCCCTGCTTCGTGAAGAGCAGCGCGGCAAGTATTACGGTGTGGGCATGACCGTAGGCCCGCGCAATAACAAGGTTATCGTCATCGCTCCCTTCGTAGGCACGCCCGCCTACCGGGCCGGCATCCATCCCGGTGATGTGATCATCGCCGTGGACGGCAAGCCAACTGACAACATGAGCACCGCCGAAGTCGCGGACATGCTCAAGGGACCCAAGGGCACCACCGTCCGCATCACGGTGCTGCGCGAAGGCAGCGAAAAACCCCTGGAATTCTCAATCATCCGCGATGAGATTCCCCGCTACAGCGTAGACCTGCACTTCCTGATTCGCCCCGGCATCGGCTACATGCACGTTTCCGGATTCCAGGAGACTACCGACCATGAGGTTCGCGAGGCCCTGGACGAAATGGGCGACCTGAAGGGCCTGATTCTCGACCTGCGCCAGAATCCCGGTGGCCTGCTCAGCGAAGGCGTGGGAGTTGCCGACCAGTTCCTGCAAAAGGGACAAGTCATCGTTTCTCACCATGGCCGTTCCAGCCCGGAAAAGGTTTATCGCGCTACCCACGGCAACGGCGGCAAGGATTACCCGATTGTGGTGCTGGTGAACCGTGGCACCGCTTCCGCGGCGGAAATTGTCGCCGGCGCCATTCAGGACCATGATCGTGGGCTCATCGCCGGCGAGACCACCTTTGGCAAGGGACTGGTGCAAACGGTTTATCCGCTCGGCGAAAACACCGGCCTGGCCCTGACCACCGCCAAGTACTACACCCCCAGCGGTCGCCTCATCCAGCGCGACTACACGGGCGTTTCGCTCTACGACTATTATTACGAGCGTGAGGCCGATGCCAACAATGGCAACCGCGAGGTCAAGCTCACCGACAGCGGACGCACGGTGTACGGTGGCGGCGGCATCACTCCCGACGTGAAGATACCCACGCCCAAAGGCAATGCCTTCCAGGATGGGATGCTGCAGCACTACGCTTTCTTCAATTTCGCCAAGCACTACACCATTAGCCATCACCCCACTAAAAGTTTCGTGGTGGATGAGCAGGTGATGCAGGACTTCCGCCGCTTCCTGGACGAGCAGAAGGTTCCCTACACCGAAGCTGACCTGCTGGCCAACAACGATTGGGTGCGCTCCAACATCAAGGCGGAGATTTTCATTGACGCCTTCGGGCAGGAAGAAGGTTTGCAGGTGCGCGCGGAGGCCGATCCTGAAGTCGTCAAGGCCCTGGACCTTCTCCCCCAGGCCAAGACGCTGGCCGACAACGCCCGCCGCATAGTGGCTGAGCGCAACGCCGCCCACGTGCTGAACCGCTAGCCTCAGACATTCCGTTCCTCTGGCCCGCTTCCCCTGGCGGGCCTTGTTTTTTGGACTTCTTGTTTTAGCTGCGCACTCGGCTTCAGCAGCATTGCCAAAGGGCATCCCGCGTGCCGCACCGCGACGGCTGGTGGCCGGGCGCCAATCTGCTAAAATTATTTTGGCCCGAGCAGCGGGCCGTTCCCATTCGCCGTTCTCGAAGTGGGGCTATAGCTCAGCTGGGAGAGCGCATCGTTCGCAACGATGAGGTCGTCGGTTCGATCCCGACTAGCTCCACCATCTCTTCTACAACTTCGCACCTGCTGCCCTCCGC
The DNA here is from genome assembly GCA_035252015.1 of Terriglobales bacterium. Lineage (GTDB taxonomy): Bacteria > Acidobacteriota > Terriglobia > Terriglobales > Acidobacteriaceae > JAICWP01. Next base: position 30,207 of record DATFDP010000093.1, on the reverse strand, counting down.
TTCCATTTATTTCCAAGTCAATTGAACGGCTGCGCTCTGTTCGGCAGCCTCCTGTGCGCGCTATTGTGTGCGCAACATGGGAGACAGTTTTGTTCTGCTGCACGACAAGAAGGCAATATATCGCCTCGACGATCAAGTGAGTGTAGAGCCTTTCGCGGGGCAAAAAGTGATCATCGACGGCAGACTACAGGCAGGCAGCAACACCGTCCAAGTCCTCCATATCAGATCAGCCGACTAATCTCGCCAAGTGTGAGATCAAGTTGTGCCGCGAAGCAACCGTGTGCGGCAACCCTCGAGACGGTCAGGCGAGCCGGCTACTTCAACAACGTCACCAACGCCCGCCCATTCGGAATTATGAACATTCATAATCCATGAATTCTAGCGCCATCCGGGAACCGCCACTGTCTGGGAGAGCAGCCGAACAAGACCGCATCGGCGCGCATACCCGATGCGGTCCTGTTCCGCTGTCCAATTAACTCCCCGCGTCACTTAGAGCGATCGCAGGAAAGCCAGCAGGGCAGCCTTTTGTGTAGTCGTCAGTCCAATGAATTGGTTGCGCGCGGCCGCACCTTGGCCATCGTGAGCCAGAATCGCTCCCGTAATGGTCGAAGCCCGTCCGTCGTGCAGGAATTGAGTTTGAAAACGCAAACCCCACAATGGCGCCGTGCGCATCAATCTCCCGGTGGCGGGACCCTGGACAATTCCATCCCCCAGCCTCCCCATGTAGTGCAGGAGAAAATCCGAATAGGGATGGAACACAACCTGGTTGAGAGCCGCGACGGAGTTTGGCCCCGTCCTCAACTGAGTGGTGTGACAGTTGGCGCACCCGATGTTGGTGAACAGCGACCCACCAATTTGTACCGCGGTTGTAATTGCTCCCCGCGGCGGCGGCGCTAGGAAGCTCATGAAGTCACTGAACTTCTGAACGTCAGTACCGTCGTCATTGAGACCGGGCTCGGGATTGAACGCCAGTAAAGCGCAGTCTCCCTGGGGACAGTTCTCATTGGGGAACTGCCGATTGGTGATGCCCATTTCGTTCAGGTAGGCATCGCCGGCAAACTGGAACAGGGTGGGGTTCTGATCTTTCCAGCCAAATTTGCCGACCCCGAGCGACCCGGTAGAAATATTGCTTACCAAGGCAACAGTTCCTGCGGTTGCAGGGGTCAGCATCCGCTCCAAAGCTGCAAGGTTCTTGAATGCCTGGTCGGGAACGGCGTCCACCAGCCCCAGCCCAAACAGGGGAGTAGTTCGGCGTTTCGCGACTACATTCGCGACTCCAGGTACGGTCTCGCCCACGAACACGGCTCCGTTAACCGCACCGATTCCTTGTTGCTGGATCAGTGATCCTCCCAGGTTGGTGAGAGGATTAAAGCCAGTTGCCGTTTGCAGCCCGAAACGAGTCTCCAGGCGCCCATTGGTGCCGCCAACCACGGGTGCTCCGGAGACCGTGGTGGTGTGGCAGGCAGCGCACGCGGTGTCATTGAAGACAGGGCCCAGGCCGTCAGCTACGCCTTCGACTGTGCTGAAGGCGTCCTGACCTTGCGTGAACCGGTTCAATTGGTCTGAGGTTAGGCCGGGCAAGGGACTGCCAAGCTGGGTGTTCGATGTTTGCTGCGCTTGAGCGGTCGTCAGGAGAAACCCAACGGACAGGAGTAGAAGCACATACTTGCTGGCTTTCATTCGTGACCTCCGCTGTTACGAACTGGTCAGAGTCTGGGCCAGAGTTAGCCGCCGATTCTGCGTTAGCGCCGCTCACAAGGGCAATAAGGAAAAAGGTCATGTCCCACCGAAAAAGCACCTAGTATGGAAGTAGGGGAATATGCACCGGCTCGTGCGCCCTACGGTGTCATGGCGTGTCAAGGCACTCCTGCCAAAGCCCTTTGCTCTTTGGAAGCCAACTTGCTTGGTTGCCACGGGCAGAACAGCTTGCACAAGGCGCGCGTTGGGGCAACTCGTTCAGAAAGACCGGATACCGCAACGGCGGCATCGCCTAAGGCGCCTGCTTTACGCCATTTCAGCAACCAGGGTTACACTAAATCTCTGAGCTCAGATACCGAACGCCGATATTGTTGCGGCTCGACCCTTTGACGAATGCAAGGAGCGGGCTTTCGCAAGCCGGCGCGAGGGCTCGTTTAACACGCGGAGATGTGAACCGGCAGAGCGTTTCATTCGAAAGGTTCAGAGCTAGGTTTGCCTCACGGAAAGCAGGTTCTTTTCCGTCGGTATCCATACGGTCCAGCCCATCAGTTTCGGTTCACTTCTCTGGTGACGTTTACTGAGCCGCTACGAAAGCCCAAAAAGAGGTAAACTGCTGGCCAACGCTGATCCTCACCAGTCTGCCCCGAACGCTATGCTCCAAGCTGCCAAGGACCCGAAGGCCGCTCTTGAGTCGGTTTTGAAATATGTGCTCCAGCTGGTGATTGTCTGTGGTACATATTTTGTGGCCGGCAGGCTGGGACTTGCCACCCCCTTTACCAGCGGCAATGTGTCACCTGTCTGGCCCGCTTCAGGTATTGCCCTTGCCGCCATCCTGCTATGGGGCTATCGGGTTTCGCCCGGAATTGCTATTGGAGCCTTTCTCGTCAATTTTTGGAGTCCGATTCCCCACCATGCCGCCGTTGGTCTGGCGGTCGGGAACACCCTGGCGGCGGTGACGGGGGCGTTCCTCCTGCACCAAATCCCGGATTTTCGCCCGTCACTGTCCCGCTTGCGCGATGTCCTCGGGTTGATCGTATTCGCCGCGATCGGCAGCACGATGGTGAGTGCGTCCATCGGAGTTGCGGTTCTCTTCGCCACCCGTGTTCATCCCTGGTCGAACGTAGGCACCGCATGGCTGATGTACTGGCTTGGAGATGGCATGGGAGTCCTGCTGGTTGCGCCCCTTGCCTTAACATTTCCGTCGCTCTGGAAGATTCGTTCACAACTTCGTCTCGCCGAGCTGACCGCCCTGGTCCTGCTGCTTTCGGTAGCCTGCTTCTTTATCTTCACGGATCGAACCTTGTTCGCCCTCAAGTTGAACGTCTTAGGGTTTGCTGTGTTCCCGTTCGTCATCTGGGCCGCAATTCGCTTTGGCGTCAGTGGATGCGCATTATCAACCCTCGCCATTGCTGCCATCGGCACCGCAGCCACCGCCCGTGGGTCTGGCCCGTTTGCGCGCGACATTCCCATTCTGAGCGCGGCCATGCTGCAACTTTATTTTGCCGTGCTTGCTGTCTCTGGTTTGACCCTGGCGGCCGTCATTGCCGAACGGGAGCGGGCTGAGAACGAACGGGAACAGCTGGTCCGGGAACAGGCCGCCAAGGAGGCCCAACTTCAAGCACAGCAGGTGCTGCAGGAATCTGAAAAGCTGGCTGCCACCGGAAGACTGGCGGCGACCATTGCTCACGAGATCAACAATCCCCTGGAGTCGTTGACCAATCTCCTGTACCTGATTGAAGCAGACAACTCCTTGAGTGAGGCCGGAAGGCGATTTGCTTCCGCCGCCGGACAGGAGGTGAAAAGAACAGCGCACATAACCAAGCAGATGCTTGCATTCCATCGCCAATCCACGACGCCCGTAGAGATCAGTCTTTCTGAAATCTTGGACAACGTTGTAGAGCTATACGCGGCAAAGATTGAGCAGAGCGGCATCACCGTCCAGAAACAATATGACACTGCGGCAACCATCGAGGGCTTTCCCGCGGAGTTGCGTCAGGTTTTCGCTAATCTTCTGGGAAACGCAATCGAAGCCATCGGGCAGCATGGCGTCGTCAGGCTGCACACATTTGCCTCGCGCGAATGGAATAACGCTCGTCGTGCCGGCGTGCGCGTGGTGATCGCCGACAATGGAGTGGGTATTTCTCCGGAAAACCGCAGGCGGCTCTTTCAACCGTTTGTCACTACCAAAGGTGAGCGCGGCACCGGATTGGGTCTTTGGGTGACCAGCGGTATTGTCAAGAAACATGAAGGCTCGATTCGCCTTCGTAGCAGCACTCGTGCGGGCCGGAGTGGTACATGCTTTTCGATATTCCTGCCTGACCGTGTGTCCGCAATTGGCATATCTGCAAATGCTTCCCTTCTCCGCTAGAACCTATGGCATAAATCGGGGGGTGCCCCACTCAAGCCTCTTTTGCTTGAGTGGGACAAGCCCGTTTGAAAGGGGCGCGGCCGCCCCGTTCGGATTCGTACAAGTCCCGGCCTTTAGCGCCTGAGGAAACTGCTGCGAACGACTTACTTATCCGGACCGATCAGCGCATTCGCCTTCGCTGTTAAACGCCAGACGGTCGGATTGACCACGCTACCTTCTTTCGCAACCGCGATCAGACTGTCCTTGTGCAATGCCTCAATCGTGCTTCGGTTGGCGGTGGCACGCACTTCGGTGTTGTCCTTCAGTCGCCGTAGGATGGGATTTTCCCAAAGGGATGAGGTCTCCAGTTGGTAGCCATGCGCCATGTGCCAGAGCAGGTCTTGCTCCCTCGCGCTCAACTTCGAAGGAGCTTGACCGGTCGCCGTCGTCATTTTCGGTGAGGCCTTGCGTGCCTTGCTCTTGCTTGCCATCGTGCGCGCCTGCGAAGCATTATATCGGGTACTCACCTCGTTGCGTCCGTTGACAGCGCCGGGTGCCGGGTGTCCCACTCAAGCGTCTTTTGCTTGAGTGGGAAAAGCCTCGTCATCCGTAGGACTGAACCTGCACCCAGCTGCGAGTGGCAACGGGGGACGCCCATGTTGAGCGGACAGGTTAGGGGCTTACCGAAGTGCTCAAATCCGCATTACCTCCGCTCAACCCGCATTACCAACACTGCTGAGCGGAATTACCGAAGCTATTTGAGTGGCCCGCATGTCGGCCTTAGACTGACCTGCAGGAGGATCACATGCGACGTCACTTGGTGCTGGCCGTGCTTGTGCTCCTTCTGGTTCCAGGGATCGCGCAAGCCCACAAGAAAGCCGCGCGCAAAAGCCACCACCGGACCGCGGTTGCCGCCAACCGGCGAACAGCCGGCAATAACGCGCCGGACACAAGCAAGGCGCAGGATACGGAGTCCGCCGGCAATCCCGTACCGATTTCATGGTTGCTCATAATTCTCACCAGCGTGGTAGCGGTCGCCTTCGTCGCGTTCACGGGGATGTGCCTCAACCTGGAAAGGCCCTCGTCGCAGGCCCGCCTGGCGCATACCAGCCGGCTTTGATGGACTCTAAAAAAAACTGTAAGCTGGGGTGCCGGGTGCCCCGCTTAAGCCATTCGAGATGAGCTGCGGCCTTGCGTGATATAGGCAAGTTCCCACGGGTTCATCGCCCTGCCTCGCTTGAGAGTGGCGGCGTTAATGAAACCGGGAACGATGCCGGAGCGCTCTGCCAATCTTGCGGAACTTGGCCTTCCGGCAGCAGTTCTCCTTTATCTAAGTAACGCACGCTCCGTGCAAAGTGTGCGGCATGAGGATCGTGGGTCACCATCACGATCGTCTTTCCATGTTCCTGGTTGAGCGCGGCCAGCAGGCGCAGCACCTCGTTGGCGGAAGCGGCGTCCAGATTCCCGGTGGGCTCGTCGGCCAGAATGAAATCCGGATCGGTAACAATGGCCCGGGCAATGGCAACTCGCTGCTCCTGGCCCCCGGAAAGCTGGCGCGGAAAGTGATGCAGCCGTTCGCCTAAACCCACCAACTGCAGCGCCGTAATCGCGTGCTCCAGCTGCTGCTTCCCGCTCAGCTGGGTCAGCTTCAGAGGCAGAGCGACGTTCTCCACCGCCGTCAGCACCGGAATCAGGTTGAACGCCTGGAAGACGAAGCCGATATGAGCGTTGCGCCAGCGCGCCAATTCCCTCTCGCCGAGCGCGCGCAGGCTCTGGCCCAGCACCAGCACTTCCCCGCTGGTGGGCTCGTCCATCGCGGCAATCAGGTGCAGCAATGTGGATTTGCCCGAACCCGAGGGCCCCATCAGAGCCAGAAAATCGCCGCGCGCAATCTGCAGATTCACTTGCTGCAGGGCGGCCACCCGGTTCTCATCGCGAACATATTCTTTAGATAAATTCCGCGTCTCGATCACGTTTTCCATAAATGCTCCTGCTAGCCTTCGCGCAAGGCGCTGAGAATCTCTTTCTTTGCCGCCATGCGCGCCGGCCAGACTCCTCCTATCGCGCCCACCACCACCGCAAACACCAATCCGCTGGCCAGCGCCGCCGCGCCCGCCTGAAAGCGGAACGAGATTTCGCTGAAGGAAACGAAGCTGCCTACCCCGGTGGTGACAAAATTCAGCGGCAGGGCCAGCAGGCATCCCAGGATGCCCGCCAGCACCGCCAGCAGCACCGATTCGCTCAGAAAGCTCAGCAGGATCGCGCCCCGGGAGAATCCCAGGGTGCGCAGCGTGCCGATTTCTTTCGTGCGACGGGCCACCGCCGCATACATGGTGTTGGTGGCGGCAAAGCCGCTGCCGATGGCCATGATCACGGCCACGAAGATTCCCAAGAATTCCAAGGGCGCCCCGGAAGCGGTTTGACTCTCGTAGTAGGCTTCCTCGGTCATCGCGGTCGCATCCAGCCGGGGATCGCCGGCAATTTCTCGCTGCAGCGCGTCCAGCGCCGCGGGATTGGCCGCGCGCAGCAGCACCGAACTGCCGCTGTCCTGGCGGTTATAATCGCTGGCGATCTGGTAGAAGTCTCCCCAGATTTCGCTGTTCACCGCCGAGTGTCCCGCATCCATGATGCCCACGATCTCCCATTCCCCCTTGCCGAAGCGAATCTTGTTGCCGATTCTGGCCGAGGGATAGCGCTGGGCCACCGCTCGCCCGACCACAACCTCCCGCAAACCGGAACGGAACCAGCGCCCCTCGACCACGTGCACCCGGCGCATTTCGATTCCTGTCCTCCCCAGCCCGCGCACGGTCACGTTCATTCCGTTGGGATCGTCCACGCTGGGCAGGTTGGCCACGTTCACCACTTCCTCCGAGGCCAGCGGTTGCCCGGAACCATCCACCCCCAGTCCGCCCTCTGAGCGCAGGATGCCGAAAGCGTCATTGGAAATCGTGCTTCCCAGCTCCGAATTGCCTCCCTTGCGCAAAACCAGCAGCTGTAGCGGGTTCGCCGTGCTCTTGAAAACGGTTCGCAGCCCATTGACCAGCGCCAGCGAAGACACCAGGATGGCCACGCTCAGCGCGATGCCCAGCGCCGTCATCAATGTGGTGGTTTTTCTCACCGCCAGGTTCCGAAGATTGTAAGAGATTGGTATAGCCATGGTTCACCCGCTGTAGCCCAGCGCATCTACGATGGAAGTGCGCGCCGCTTTCAGGCCCGGCAATACCGAACTTGCCAGGCCAATGAACACCGCAATGGCCAATGTCAGCGCGGCCGTAAGCGGTGTGAGACTCAATCCCCGGATGATTGACGCAAATCCCGGTGCATGTTTCATCGCGCCGCCAATTGCCGCACAAAGCGCGCCCGCCAGCACACAACCGGCCACCCCTCCCGCTGCAGCCAGCAGGCTGGCTTCGCCCGCCACCATGCCCAAGATTTCTCTCGGGGAAAAACCGAGAGTTTTCAGCACGCCGATTTCGCGCGTCCGCTCGCGCACCGACATGGAAAGCATGTTGGCCGAGACCAGAAGAATAGTGAACGTCACCGCGCCGCAAATGGCGGCCAGGAACAGCTTCAGGTTGCCGAGAAAGGAAACGAAGCTCAGCATGAAAGCCTGCTCCGGTTCCGTCTTCGTCGGATAAGACGACTCGGCGAAAGCGCTGTCTATCTGCCGCGCGATCGCGGGCACATCTTGCTTGTTCTCCGCCTCCACATAGAACTGCTGCACCATGTTCTGGCGCGGGTCGCCTTGAGGCAGGCTGTCTCGCAGGTAATCGCGGTTGAAGTAGAGCACCGACGACTGCGCCGGATCGTCGAAAATCCCCGCCAGCTTTAGCTCCAGGGTGACCGGGAGCATGCCCCCCACCAGCGTGATCCGCTCACCCACCTTCCAGCCCAGCTGGCCCGCCAGAGAGCGAGAGGCCACACAGGCGGTTTTTTCCGCAAGGAAGGCGCGCTTCTCCGCTTTGGAAATGCGAAATTCCGGATAAACCGCAAAAAGCTTTTGCGGCTCGATGGCAAATTGAGCGAAATGGTTTTTGGGATCGCCGGGATCTTTATAGGTTCCTCCGAACCAGCGCAGGCTGGTCACGGCGCGAACCCCCGCAAGTTGTTCAATCTTCAGCTCTTCCGCTACTGGGAGGTCCTGGGTGAGGGCGACCTTGTGGTGTACCACCAGGCGCAGCGCCTGTCCCGGCGTGGTATCTCCCCCGAAGAACAGCGTTCGAGAAAGGGCCAACAGAACCCCCAGCAGGCATAAGGAGACGGCCACGCTGGCCAGAGTCAGCAGGCTGCGGCGCCGGTTGCGCAATGTGTTGCGGAGGATCAAAGGCAGATAAGACCTCATGGTGGCACCCGGTAACTGACGAGTTTCCTGTTCTAGCGAATTATTTATACATACTGTATGATTAAATATCAAGCCCAAGGCTGCTAAAAAAAAATGTCGCCCCGTCCTTACAGCATGGAAAAGCGCCAGGCGGCTAACAAGGAGACCCGCACTCGCATCCTGGAGGCTGCCCGGCAACTCCTTGCCACAGAAGCAGAAACCGATCTCACCATGGACGCTATTGCCGGCCGTGCCGATGTTGCCCGGCTCACCCTCTACTACCAGTTCGACTCCCGCGCCGGCCTGCTGGAAGCCCTTTACGATTACCTGGCACAGCGGGGCAACATGCGCCGCATGCCCGAGGTATTTCATGAGCCGGATCCGCGAGCAGCCATTAACAAAGCGGTCGGCACCTTCGTTGGCTTCTGGGCTTCAGATCCGCTGGCCATTCGCCGCCTGCGTGCCATGGCCGCCTTTGATCCGGAAATTGCGTTGGGTATCCAGGCCCGCGACGCGCGCCGCCATCACATCTTCAGCGAGTTACTGAAGCGGCTGGCAAAGAAGGAAAGGAAAGAGTTCACCGAAGAACAATTCAGCTCCATGGCTGATGTGATGGCCATGCTGACCGGTTTCGCTTCCTATGATGCCCTGGCCGGCGCCGGGCACAGCCCGCAAGAGATCACGGCAACCCTCTCCGGGCTGGCGCATTTCTCCATGGGCTAGTTGCACATATAATGGGCAGGTGAGTTCCTGCAAACTTCATAAAGCCGCGGAGGCGGACTTCCCTACCCGCTGGGGCCACTTCCACATTCTGGGCTTCGAAGGTGAGTGTGGCGAAGGCAAGCAGAGTCGCCGCGAGGACGCGGTGGCCCTCACCCTAGGCGACCTGAGGGCGCAGCCTCCCCTGGTGCGCATCCATTCGCAATGCCTGACCGGCGACGTATTCGGCTCGCTGCGCTGCGATTGTCGCCAGCAACTGGAGATGGCGCTTTCCCTGATTGCCAGCGCAGGCGCGGGCGTGCTCATCTACGAGCAGCAGGAGGGCCGCGGCATTGGCCTGATGGCCAAGCTGCGCGCCTATGAGTTACAGGATTCCGGCCTGGACACCGTTGAGGCTAATGAAAAGCTGGGTTTCAAGGCCGACCAGCGCGAGTTTGCCCTGCCGGCGGAGATCCTCAAGCATCTGGGCATCACCCAAGTGCGCCTGCTCTCCAACAATCCCGACAAGGTCGCGGCCCTGGAAAATTCCGGCATAAAAGTGGTGGAGCGCGTGCCCTGCGAAGTGGAACCCAGTTCCCACGCCGCCAACTACCTCAAAACGAAGAAAGAAAAGCTCGGGCACCTCTTCAGTTCGCGCTAGCAGGATCTTTAATGCAGAGTTCGCAGAGATTGCGGCGCCGGGTCGTCGCAAAAATAGAAGAGGGCGACTTTCGCCGCCCTCAGAACTGCCAGACTCTCATTTCGCAGCAATACTGCCGGACGAGGGACAGGGATTACTGGAGAGCACCTGGCGAAAATTGTTGTAACGGACGCTTACACTGCCGGGGGGAGTTGCCGCTGGGTACGCCAGTTGCAGCAACGGCCCAAACTCTGCAGTGGAACTGCCGCCGAAGGATTTAGTGGTTCCCGGAATATTGGCCCCGCCCTCTTGCCACGTGCAGGTGGAGCTTCCGCCGGTGGCGGTAAAGAAGGGATAAAAGTCGGCTCCCACAGGCGGGTTCACGCAGCCAGAACCCGGGTCGGGGTCGGCTGGATTGGACACATGTCGCTGGCAGGGAGGATTGGTGTTGCTTTCAATACGCGGCAGGTCGGCTTCAAAAGCCACACGCTCATAATTCTGCTGCCCTAACGTGTTTGTATTGGTCAACAAGGGACTAGTGAACAACACCGGAGCCGGGTGCACTTGACTATCCGCCGATGAGCTCTTGAACGTCCCCGGCCAGACCTGCTGGTAGGGAACGCCGTCAAAGTCGAAGTCGGTGGAGGTGCAGCCGCCAATCGGCACCAGGCCGAACCCGCTGGCAAATGCCGCATCGAAGCAACCAAAGTCGTCCTCTGCTCCGGCGGGAAGACCGTTATCCAAGTCATGCACGCCATCCTCCGTACAGCTTCCCCCTTCGCTACTGACGGCATTGCAGTACTCGAAATGACCGACCTCATCGGAGAAGGCGATGTTGTAGGAATGGGCCGCCCAGGGCACGCGCGTGTGCTCGCTCGAGGTGGAATACATAGGGTGGAAATCGGTGGGTACGTTGTGAGTAGAGATTTTGCAGTTGTGCCCCTTGGGATCGTAGAGGATACCCGCAAAACCATTGGCGGCGCTGGCGGTCATGGAGCCGCTCTCTCCGCTGGTCAAGTCGGTAATGGTGATCTTCAATCCGTGCGCCGTATCCTGCAACACAATGCGCAGCACGTCGCCAGGGTTATAGAAAAGAGTATCGGCGGTCGTGGTGAACGTGCTGCTGTTTTGGAGCAATGGGCTGGGAGGGCCTCCGGGAGCCCCACTTTTGGTGATGAACGCGAAGTTTACATACTCCACGGCTCCGCCGCAGGCAGAGTTGTTGCCCAGTCCGGTGTTCATGTTTTCTGAAAGGCTATCAATGGTCAATGCCGAGCACCAGCGATTCGTGGTATCGCAACTGGTCACCCAGCCTGGAGGATAGAACTGCATCTCCATGAATGCCGTGCCGGGGTGCAAACCGATATAGTTGGACGCACTCGAGTCGTTGTTATCAAAGGCGTTGTTGTCGCTGTCGGGTGTGCACGGAACGTTCGGGCCTACTGTGGACCCTCCTGGGTTCGGCGCCGACTGATCATCGCACATCGCCATGCCGACCCAGAATGCGGGATGAAGTTGGAAATTGAAAGTTCCTCCGGTGCCGTTCTGGGTGGGTAGTGTTGGCGGATCCTTGGGCAATTGCATCAAGTAGACCATATTGTTTCCCGCCCCTGGACTACTTGAGTAAAACAACACTGAAGGTTCGTCGTGACCCGTATAGGCGCCGTTATAGCCGACAAAGTCGTAAGCCTCAGCGCAGAGGATACCCGTCGGGTCATCGCACGAAAGAGCTTGCTGGCGAAAGGACGAGCCGGTCTGGCCGAGAGAGGAAACTGCAAACATCAGCAAAAGCCCGCAAACACAAATCACTCTAGACATGAGAATGCTCCTTTTGCTTGCGTCTCGATCAGGTGGGAAAGCTCTCGGATACTCCGAAGCGTCAGGGCTTGGCCGTCCGGACGTTCAGAGTACCGGAAAAACCGGGGCATCATACTCGGGCGGAAAGGCGCTTGACAAGACGTCTGTCTGGCGTTGTGTTGTGAAAATCTTGTATTCAGCCGTGGCCGGCCCAGGGCTTAAGAATTTCCAATTCCCCGCACGTACATTGCTACGCGCACCCAAGGCTCATCATACCTGCAGTTTGCGCAGATAAGGAACACTGGCCTTCATCAGGTCGAGGTCCATTTCGACAAAATAATTCTTTATGCCCCCGGTTTTGGCGGCTGTGAAAATATCCTTCCAGTTCAGCGTGCCCTGCCCCACAGGGACGATTTTTCTGGTCTTGGCGGACCAGCCTTGCACGTGCATGGAGATGAAGCGGCCGGGGTACTTGCGGAAATACTGCGCCGCGTCGTAGCCCTCGCTGACGGTTGAAACCTGAAACTGAAATTTGACCAGCTTAGGATCGAGCAGGCCGAACAATAGATCATAAGTACGCTTGCCGTTGACCTGGGAGAGCTCAAAGTCTTCGTTGTGCAGGCCCTGCTGAATGCCCGCCTTGATGGCTCGTTCTCCCATTTTGTTGTATTCATCAGCCGCCCGCTTCACGTCATCGAGCGTGGGGTGCTTTGGTCCTTCGAGACTGGGCACGAGCATTTGCGTCAGGCCCACTTTTTTGGCCCAGGCGATGCGGCCCTCCTGATTTGCTCGCAGCTCTTGCATGGTGAAATGCGAACTTACGCAGGTGACGCCCGCGTCGGCGAGAATTCGGCGTAGTTCCGCGCCACTGTACTTGGCCAGGCCGGCGAAGCCGGAATCGGCGTAGCCTACGGGCGAACACAACTCGACGGTCTGAAATCCGGCCGCGGCCAACTGCTTGATAGTGCCGGGAAAGTCTTTAGCAATCAGGTCCCGGACCGGCCAGGTCTGGCAGCCGATAGGCAAGCCCAGCGGATTGGCGCGAAGCTGCAGCACGCCGTCGGAAACAAGGGTGGCGACGGCAGCGAAGCCGGCGGCTGTTTTGCAAAATTCTCTTCTCGAAATCGCGGGCATGAAGGCCTCCTCGGGTTTCTGGCACAGAGTCTAGAGCTCCCATCCCTTGCGGCGTTCGGGGCGAATGTATTTCTGCGCCGCCTCCGAATTAACCGCCTTCAGGTTGGGGCGATCCCAGTTCAGTTTTTGCCCTACCAATGTGGTTACATTGCCCAGCAGCAGCGTTTCCGTGACCATGCCGGAAAATTCAAAATTTCCGCCGGGCTTGACCTTGCCACCCTTGCAGGCATCGAGCCATTCGCGCTCGTTGCCTGGCGAGCGAGGCAGGGTCTTGGGTGGCGGCTGAAATGCGTCCATTTTCGTTTGCGGAATCAGCTTGGGATTAGCGCCGTTGAATCCGCAAAGAATCTTGCCGTGGTCGCCAATAAAAAGCAGGCCTTCGTCATCCTCTTCGCCTTCTCCCTTGAGGGGACGGTTTTCCTCCAGCTCATCGGGGCGCGCAGGCTTCAGGCCGGCGTCGTACCAGTTGAATTTCACCGGCGGCATTTCGCCGCGGGCGGGAAAGTCGTAGCGGACAATATTGGCCCAGGGATAGGTTTCCTGATAACGCTCGGTGGAACTGGCTTCCACGCTCTGCGGCGCTTCCAGCTTCAGAACGCGAAAGATGGTGTCGAAACTGTAGGAGCCCATGTCGCCCAGGGAGCCACACCCGAAGTCCACCCAGCCGCGCCACACAAAGGGAGCGTAGACGTGGTTGTAGGGGCGTTCGGGAGCGGGCCCCAGCCAGAGGTCCCAATCGAGGCCATCGGGGACAGGCTCTGTTTGCTTGGGGCGATCGAGGCCTTGCGGCCAGAACGGGCGGCTGGACCAATTGGCCACCTGCCGCACCGGGCCGATGGCGCCGCTCCAAATCCACTCGCAAAGCAGGCGCGTGTCTTCGGAGGCCTGGTTGGCGACGGCAATCTGCGTGGCCACGCCGGTTTCGCGGGCGACTTCCGCCATGCGCCGCGCCTCGTAGATGGTGTGGGTCAAGGGCTTCTGGCAGAAGACGTGTTTGCCCTTCTTCATGGCCGCTACGGAGACGGCGGCATGCAGGTTATCGGTGGTGCAGACTACCACGGCGTCGAGATCTTTCTGCTTTTCGAGCAGCTCGCGAAAATCGCTGTAGGCGGAGCAACCATGAAAGTTGCCGGAGCGCTGCTGGCTGCCATAGTAGGCCTCGACTATTTTCTGGCAGGGCTGGCGGCCGGAAACGCCGCTGGTGACCTGCAGAGCATGGGTCAACTGAATGGGATCGTCGGGGCTGAGCCAATCCCAACCCGAAGTAACGCCGAGCAATTCGCGCACGTTGTTGCAAAACTCGTGCGTGTCCCATTGCGGATGGCCGGGCGCGCCCTTGTGCGGATCACAGACCGAGATGCCCTGCACGTCAGGCTCTTTCAGAAATTTGAGCATCACGCGCTGACCTTGCGAGCCCACGCCGATGAAGGCGATGTTGACCTTGTCACTCGGCGGAACATAGCCGGCGCCGCCCAGCACGCGACGCGGAATGATGGCAAAGCCCACCGCCGCGCTGGCACTTTGCGCCAGAAATTCGCGGCGTGAGATCGAGCTTTCTGAAGCCTTGCCAGATGAAGTCGGTTTTTTCACTGATCCTCCCTGACTGCGGTTCACTCGCATGCTATGAGTGCGGCAATGATTTATCACAATTGGGGAATCTGCGGTAGAGGACGGGACATAACAAATCACATCTCCAGTTCCTCCGCGGCTAAAGCCAGTCGTCTGAGTTACACCGAGACGGCACGTCTGAAGACGTGCCCTGATACGAATTGTCGTAGTTAGAGTCAGGATCTGCGGGTGTAAATGCGGGCGGTGGCACCTGCGCCACAAACGTGGGGTAAGAGGAAACGTACGAGTTACGTCTCTACTGATGGAGATGGCATGCAGCGCCTCAGCGGCTAAAGCCGGCCCTTCTTAGTTACATGGAAACGGCACGTCTGAAGACGTGCCCTGATACGAATTGTCGTTGTTAGACTCAGGATCTGCGGGTGTAAATGCGGGCGGTGGCACCTGCGCCACAAACGTGGGATAAGACGAGACGTAACGAGTTACGTCTCTACTGGGGCGCGATGGTGCGCAGACGATTAAAACGCAGCGCTTTCTCAAGTTGCCGGCGGTTGCGCACAGGAAGCGTGTCCAGCGCCGCCTGCGCCAGGGCCACGTAGACATCCCTTGTTGCTGGAAGCTTGGCCAGTGCCCGCAGATGGCGCTGTACTGTGGCCACGTCGCCGCGCACCAGCGGCCCGCTGAAGGCGTCGGCTGGGCCGAGGGCGCCGTAATTGCGCAAGGTTTGCTGCAGGATGGGCAACATGCGCTTGCGTGCCCCTGCCCGAGTGCGCACGCGCGCGGCCATGGCCACTTGTTCCGCGCTGGCCAGCAACGCAATCAGCAGGGGCGAGGCGAAGGCGCCCCAGGCGTGATAGAGAGCCTTGTCCTGCGGGAGTATGCGAAACGATTCACCTCCAAGATGGCGCACCATACGGCGTGCGGCGCGCACCGCCGCCACGTCGCCTTCCATTGCAAAAGGAACGCCCGAGAGCGCGGGGCTGGAACGGCGCACAAATGTCATCAGGGGATGCGCCGATGCCACGGCCGCTCCCCGCCGGCGCAACGCGTGCAGTTCGTCGCTGGCCAGCGCGCCGCTGGGATGCAGAGCAATCTTGCCTGTCCACTCGCCGACGCGCGCCAGTTCCCGGGCGCAGGCGGCAATGTTGGAATCGGGCACGCAGATCCAGACAACGTGGGCAGCAAACTTCGCATGCGGGAGTGCGACCACCCGGCTCCGCACCTGGGCTGCCAGGCGGCGCGCCCGCTGTTTCGAGCCCCCTTCGCGGTAAATGATTTCGCGGATGCGGTAGCCAGCAGCGTGCAGTGCGCGCGCCAGGGCGGTGCCCAGGTTTCCAGCTCCCACAATTGCAATTTCCGGCTTGGCCGCCATTCGGCGCAGGATAACAGAAACATTGAGGGGAACAGTTTTGGCGCAACCAGCGTATTCTTAACCGGGACTTAGGAACTCTGATTAAGTCGGTCGCGATTCCCCAGCGGCTAAAGCCGCAAGAATTCTTCGAGGGTTGCGGACGGCCTGAAGGCCGTTCCTTTCAAAGCCGGAGCCTTAATCGGTATTTCCTTAGGAAGGAAAAGGGCAGGCAGCCGCTGACAGCATCGCGGTTTTACTTACCCCTACTGGCTTCTGACTACTTGTCTATGCCAACAACGCCCGATTTGTCCGCATTAATTCTGGCCACCAGTTTCTCCGCCGGGCTCAACGTGTATGCGACCGTGGCTACGCTCGGCCTGCTGGCCCGCGCCCAGGTACTGGTGCTGCCGCCGGCGCTTCACCCGGTGGCCAGCTGGTACGTGATTGGCGCCTGTGTCGCACTTTTCCTGGTGGAGTTTTTCGCGGACAAGATTCCCGCCTTCGATCTGGTGTGGAATGCGTTGCACACGTTTGTGCGGATTCCGGTTGCCGCCCTGCTGGCCTGGGGCGCCACGGCGCAGCTTTCGCCCGGCATGCAACTGCTGGCGGCGGTTCTGGGAGGCGGCATCGCTCTGGCGGCCCACGGCGGCAAGATGGCGGCCCGCCTCGCCGTGACCCCTTCGCCCGAGCCCTTTTCTAATATCGGGCTCAGCCTGGGGGAGGATGCCCTCGCTATCTTTCTCACCTGGTTTGCCACCCAGCACCCCTACATGAGTGGGGCCATAGTGATCGCGGCACTGCTGCTGATTGTGTTCATGATCCGCTGGGTGATCCGCGCGATGCGCTCGCTGTTTCGCGGCGCCGAGCGCCAAATGACCAATGCCTCGGGGACGGCGGCATAACACACTCGAACACTCCTATCTGCGGCGAGACTTTCCGGCGGTGCTCATGGTTTTTGTACGGAACTATGCAACAATTTGAACTTCTTGCGCCGAGGCTTTACGGAAGTGCAAAACGCGGCGGTCAACAGGCCATACAAGCAGCCTAATTTCAGCTAGTTAAAGCCAGGCTTATAAGGCAATGCTCTAATGGTCAAATGGCACGGCATTTGCTCTACTCCGCGCGTCCGTTTCCTCGCTCTCTGAGTGGCTGCGCTGAGCGCGAGGGCGCAGCAGAGGCTCTTACCGAAGCCGGAATGCGCGTATCGCGTTCAGTCTGAGGAGCCGCGCTGGCATGTAACCGCATCCAACTCGACGCTCCCAACCGGGCTAACCAGCCCGGTTTTTTATTGTTTAGGTCCTTATTGACCCAGCTTGGCCAGCAAGTCCTGTGGATGGACGGGCTTGGCGAGAATTTCAAATTCGTGGCCCTGGGCGCGCGCGGTTTCCAGCAAGTCCGCGGTTGCGGCCTGGCCGGAAAACAGAAGGATTTTGCAGCCGGGAACCGACTGGCGCACTTTAATGGCTACATCAATGCCGGTAATGGACTCGTTCTTGAAGATGACGTCGCTGATGAGGAGATTGGGGCGAAGCTTGCGGGCGCGATCAATAGCGTCCTCGCCGGTGTAGATGGGCAGCGCTTCGAAGCCGTTCTGGTTGAGGATGATCGCCAAAGTGTCGGCAATGACGTGCTCGTCGTCCACTACCAGAACTCTCGGTTTGCCATTGCTCATTCGGGCAAGTTCCTCGATTAGTGCCGAAACTCAGATTATATCGGGAGACCGCCTGGTTTGGCTTGCCAGCCGGCGGTCGAGGCAAACGCCAGGGCAAGACCTTCCTAAGATGCGGCTGGAACAGCGCACGTTGGATTACCTGGGGAGACAGGGCTAAAGGAAGAAAAGGTCGCCGGCGCCGGCAATGCCGCGATAGTTCGTATGCCAAACCTGCCCTAACGTCGGGCTGCCGCCATTACCTCCGTAATGGTGCTATCCCAGGCTACCGGCCTTAGGCTTTTAAGAGCCAGCAAACAAGGGGAGCCGTCTATCCGCGCGCCAGATACACAGTCGCCCAGCCGTCTGCCTGCCGCCCAGGCTTTTGTTCACAGCCTGAACATTCTGGTGAAGTACGTGCGCCTGTATGGGTACAAGCACCGGCGCACCGAGGAACAATTCGGTATCGCCTGGGACGAACTGCAGTCGGTGCTAGCGATGGGCAGCTCGGGAGGCCTGCTTTTGGGGGTATCAGGGCAGCAGTTGCTGGTGGACGGAACGCCGCTAGAGTCGGGGCAAGCAGAACGCAGCTTCGCCAAGCTGCTTTCGGCCGCGGGTGTGGCAAGCCTGCAGTTCTCTGCCAAAGTGACCGTGGCCGATTTTTCGCGGCTGGTGCGTGGTTTCGCTCTGGGCGGCTCGAAAGCGCAAGTAGTAGCGGAGCAGATCAAGGCGGCGGTGGGTGAAGGCGAAGACGCCACCATCAAAGTCAATGAGATTCGCTTTGTGGCCCATGATCCGGCCACGGGCGACGTACCGCTGGCGGCGCAGTTGGCGGCGCAGAGCCTGGGACCTGAGTTCCGGGAGTGGCTTAGCGACCCGCAGAAACTGCTGCAATTGATAGCCGCTGCGGACGGGTCAAAGCGCGGCTCCTTTGCCGGCGCCGCCACGGCCAGTACCGGACCAACGGTGTTCGGGGGCAGCAGCGGAGTGGCAGCCGCAGGCGGACAGGCAGCGGCAACCGCTCCAGCCTGGATTTCGCTGCAGGAAAAAGAGGTGATTGAAGCCATTCGGCTGCTGACCCGGCTGGGAGAGGCTTCCGATATTGGCGATGGACCGGCAGCGCAGAAACGGCTCACGGAAGAAGTAAGCCAGGCCGTACCCCAGGCGGCAGCGGCGCTGCGCCAGGCCCTGCAAAAACTGGTGGGACGACTGCCGCAGGGACAGGGCGACAGCCCGCTGCTGATGAAAGCGGCCGAGCACTTGGCCATCCGCTTTGCCCTGGAACGCTACGAGCGGGGCGAAGTACGGGTCAACGCTATCCACGAAATGCTGGAGCGGATGAGCCGGGAAATGGACATGCTGCGGCGGGTGCTGCGCGTGCACGAAGACAAGATGAGCCGCGCCGGTATCCTGGTGGAATCACACGCCGACATTCTGGACCGGCAATTCTGGGCGGAAGTACCGGACTCGGGCAAGCGCAGCGTGCTGCTCTCGCCCGATGCTCCCTGCGTCCCGCCGCGCAACGTACGTTCCTTTGTGGAAGAACTGCTGCAGCGCGAGGACCGGGATGCAGCCATCGCGATCCTGCGCAATTACTGCGACAGCGTAGCCAGCAGCGACGCGGAATCGCGCCGCAAAGCGGCGACCGGCGTTTCGCAATTAGCCGACCTCTACATCACCTGCGACGAAAGCCTCTTGCCGCATGCCATCCGACGAATCTCAGAGCAGCTGGCCGTGGAAGGCGTGCTGGACATCCAAAGCCTGCTGAGCGCGGCTTTCGTGCGCATCAGCCAGGAAGCGGGCGACCGCCGGCGCTATAGCGCGGTGCAGGAAGTGCTGGCTTCCATGAAGCGCATTGAACAGAAGCGCCCGGTGCTGGCCCAGGATCTGCGGCCGCGGGTGGGGATAGACAACCGGCTGCCGGAATTCATTGAAGAAGCGCTGCAGCTTCCGCACGTCCCTGGCGAACTGGTGGACATGCTGCGGAACATTCCGCAAGCGGCCACGGAATATATCGCAGAACGTTTTGCGCGCTGCCACCGCCGCGAGGAGTGCGACCGTCTGGTTGAGCTGATGGAGCAGCTCAAGGATGACGGCTCGCGCCATCTGCGGGAATTATTGCGCCTGGCGCCGGTGCGGCAGGCGGCCAGCAGCGTGGGCTTGCTCAGCCGGGTAAACCCCATTTCAGTGCTGGAGCTGTTGCCGGCGCGCCTGAAGGAATGGGACCGGTTCTACCACGACGCGGTAGTACGGCAGATAGCAGCCAGTAACGCGCCGGAGCGCGGGCAGATTCTATTCGAAATGCTGGATGTGCTGGATCACGCGGTGTTGCCGCAAGCGATAGACGAAGTCGGGTTCAGCGGCGATCACGCCTTGACGCCCGGGCTCATGGTGCTGGCTGATGAAGGCGCGGCCGAGGCACGCTCACCCTTTTTGCGGCTGAAAGTGGTGGAGGCGCTGGGGCGCCTGAAAGATGCCGCCGCGATTCCGCTGCTGCGCGCGCTGGTGGAGGCGCGCAAGATGTGGAAGTGGGTTTATCCGCGCGAACTGCGCATTTCCGCCGCGCAAGCGCTGGTGAAGATCGAGCCGCAATATGGGCCGCAACTGGTGACCGAAGGGGGCTTCACCGTGAACGAGCTGGAACTGCTGCCGCTGGACGCGGAATACAGCCTGCCCTGGGTACGGCAGCGCCGTTATCAGCGCATTATCCCGCCGCGCGCCGTACCGGCCCTAGCCAGCAGTTCATGGGGACGCTCCGAGCTGTCAGTGCGGGAATTGAGCCTGGGCGGCGGGGTGGCCAAAAAAGGCGACGACCTGCGGCTGGGCTCAGATGCGGCATTGGAGCTGCAGTTGGGCCTCCGCCACATCAAGACCCAGGTGCTGCTGCGGCGGGCTCGGCAGGGAGAAGTCAGCTTCGAGATCGTGGACATTGACCTGGAAGATCGTTCCAAGCTGCGCCGCATTCTGGCCGACCAATTGCACCGGATCTCCGCGCCGGGGGCGTAATACCAGGACTCAACGTTCAGCAGTCAGCATTCAGCAGAAAACCAGCCTTTGAGCGCCAGAATCAGAGGCAGCTTCTCCCGGCAGTTCCGTTAACCATGGCGAAGATGACGATTGCTTCCGGTTCGAGGTATTACCCTCCTACTGCACCGCGGTCAATGATTGATAGATCCAAATGCCTGCTATCACCAGAATCAGCGCGCCTGAGGCCCCACCAAAAGCTTTGAGGAGAGGATTGAGTTTATTCACTTTTTGGAGGAGATCCCGCTGTTCCTCAGCCATGTGCGACGAGGATTCATCAAGGAACAGCTGCTCGTCCTCATGCATCGTCAGAGTGCTTCGATAGATCAGAAGCACAATGAGGACAGCCGTCAGAACGCCCCAAAGTACCAGCAAAACGAGCAGGATAGACATATCGCACCTCGATTTGTGCGACCCGTTGTCGCGAAGCATACCATTGTTTTGCTACCTGTCAGGCAAGCTTACGCACTTTCAGCTGTGCGCGGGCTAGTATAGCCCCTTTTGCGCGAGGCGGGGAGGACGGTCCGCAAGGCTGGCTTATATGCGGCGGAGCTATTTTTTCGGGTTGGAGGAATCCCAGGCGCTATCCCCGGTGCTCTGATTTCGGGTAGAGGAGCGGTCAGTCCTCGGCTGCTTAAATAACATGAGGAACCTACCGCGCGCATGGTCTGTCGGTTCCGGGAAGGTGGCGAAGGCCTCCCATCCGACTTGCCCCATTTCGTCGAGCTGTTTTTCGATGTCGTCTATCGCACGTCCAAAGTCTACTTCCTTAATACGATACGACCACAGCATGGCGTTCCTCCTTTCAAGTCCGAGCGTTTTTTTGGCCGTGGCCGAATTGGAGTCGTGGCAATATTGGGGAAGGCGTCGGAAGCAAGCTTCCATGGGGCCTCTGCGTACCTGGTTAGCACCTGGGAACTCTGAATGCAGATCGCTGGTCTGCTACAAAAAACCTCTGCCCCAGGTCTGGGGCAGAGGCAGTTCCATCAATCTCGCCTACCGGGCAGGATTCAGGAGACCTTAGCGAAAATAATGACAAGGGTGTAGAGGGCCAGGGACTCAATCAGGGCAAGGCCCAAGATCAACACCAGCGTTATGGCGGGGCGCGCAGAAGGGTTTCTCGCCAACGCCTCAGCAGAAGCTGCTGTTGCTTTGCCTTGACCAATGGCGCAAACCGCTGAAGCGATTGCCATCGCAAAGCCTGAGGTGATTGCAACCCAGTCGGTGTGTGACATACCGCCACCGCCCTGAGCATAGAGGGGCGTAGCCAGGCACATTGCCGACAACGCCATAAACAAGTAGCTCAATTTACGCATGGTGGTTTTCTCCTTATGAATTGCCGCCAGTGGGTGGTTGACGTCATCCTCGAGCAGACGCCCTCACGCTGGCGGCGAGTTGTCAGTTGCCAGTTATCAGCTTTCCGTCACGAGCTGTCAGCTTTCAGCTTTTAACGGCGAACATCCTTAGGGACTAAAGCCCAACAATTCTTGCGGCTCCGCGGCACGGCTGAAGCCGTGCGTAACCCATTTTTGAAACACGCTCTAGAAAGCGAGAACCGAGAACTGGTTTAATGCTCTTCTCCAACCGCACCCTGCAGATAGACGGTAGTGAGCAACACGAAAATGTAAGTCTGCAGCAGGGAAACCCCCAGGTGCAGTCCCAGAAATGCGATGGGTACGCCGATAGGAATCAGCGAAAAGAAGACCAACGTCACCATATCGCCCGCAAACATGTTGGCAAAAAGACGAACTGTGAGGGAAAGCACGCGAGCCAGATGACTGATGATCTCGATGGGAACCATCAGTATGGCCAACCACCAAAATGGGCCGGCGAAATGCTTTAAATAGGCAATGCCGCTCTTCCTGACTCCCTGGACGTGGTAATAAAAGAAAGCAACGATGGCGCAGCCGAGAGGAACGCTGGGCACTGCGGTGGGCGAATCGAAGCCCGGGATCAAGCCGATCAGGTTGCAGATGAGTATAAACAATCCTAGCGCCACCAGGAAAGCTGTGTAAGCTTCACTATGCGGACCAATAATCTGATGACTTTGATCCTGGATAAACGACTCCAAACCTTCGACTAGATGCTGCAGGCCACCAGGATTGTCCGCAGAAAGACGGCTGCGCACCACAGCAAAGAAGACGATGAGAAAAGCCGCCACTAGTATCTCCATGGCGACGGAATTGGTAATCGGTGCCTGCGGGTAGGTTGGCTGCACGCCCAAACCGTGGAGTAAACGGTCCACCGGACCGGCGAAGAGACGGTTCAGAAGTGCGGTAAACCAAAGTTGTTCTGGCATACGGATGAAAATGACGGGGCCCAGCTTGTATTACAACCCGTGACGCAAGGCGGCGTAAAGCTCGTAAGCGGCTTCACACATGATTGCGCCGACGGGCAAAAACAGGCCCGCAAACAGGCCGTACAGGCTGGCGGGAGAAAATTTGAATATAGCATAGGCGGCGAGCGCCATCAAAAGATAACGGCCTACAAAACGCAAAACGATTCCCGCGCTGGACGGGCGCTTGCCGGTGGCAGTGACCTTGTCCGCCAAACCCATGACCACGCGCTTGAGCCAGTAGAAGTTCACGTAGGCGATGGCGCAGCCGACCACGAAGCCCAAGGCGATTTTCCAGCCGAAGCGCAGCAGGATGAAGACAGCCACGGGAAGAGCAAGGCCGATCATGAAGCGGCGAATGCGAGGCAGGGCGCGAGCGTAGAACGCCTCAGAAGCGTCCGCGGGCGGGGGAGAAGCGGACATCACACTCCATGATAGCGGGGCAGTTCGGAGAAGTTGCAATTTCCGTCTGCTTTCGTCAGGGTGGAGCAGGGCTTCAGCCCTGCATTGCAGGCATGAGTGAAGCCGGCCTTAGCCGCTGAGGGGTTCGGAGCCAGCGTCTCCGAAATAAACCCCAGGGGCTAAAGCCCTTTCTGCCGCCAGCTGGAAATGCATGCCTAAAGGCCTGCGCCACCCAAAAGCATTCTCCCTACTTCTTTGATTCGGACGACATGACCGTACGGATGAGTTCGATGAAGCCGGCGGCAATGCCAACGATCAAGCCCACGAGGTAGAGCCATCTTGTGTGCAGCCAGCGATCAAGGCCGACACCGATGAGCCAGCCAACCAGGGTGGCCGCGGGCAGCACCAGGGCGAGCTGGCTGTAGCGGGCGATCTGAACCCAGAGGCTGCGTTGCTCAGCCTCGCCGGGCTGGTCGGAGTCGGGTTCGCGGTCGGGTTGGGGCATACAACCGACAGTGATTTCAGTGGAACAAGCTGGTCATCTGCAGGGGCTGGGCGATGCTCAGCGACCAACTGGCGGCGCGGATGAACAGGTCGGGGAAGATGCCGATGCCGACGGTGGCGATGCCAGTAATCCCCAGGGCGACGGACATGGCGGGCGAGAGGGTCACCGGGCGCGTGTCCGCAGCCTTGCGCATGAACATGGCATTAGCGATGCGCATGTAGTAGTAGAGGCCAAAGACGGCGTAGAGCACGGCCAGGGCCGCAAGCTGATAATGGCCGGTCTCGATCAGGCTCAAAAAGATGAAGTACTTGCCGTAGAAGCCGGCCAGGGGCGGAATGCCGGCGAGCGAGAGCAGGAATATCAACATCAGGATGGCTTCAGCGGGAGCGCGGGTGATGAGGCCGGCAATGTCGTCCAGTTCGTCGCCGATCACGTCGCGGCGGCGGAGCGAGGTGATCACCGCAAAGGCGCCCAGGTTCATGAAGGTATAGACCAGCAGGTAAACCATGATGCCCTGAATGCCGGTGGCGCTGGGGGTAAATTTGGAGCCGGCGATGAGGCCAAGCAGCATGTACCCGACGTGGGCGATGGAGGAGTAAGCGAGCAGGCGCTTCAGGTTGTTCTGCGTGAGCGCAGCCAGGTTGGCGCCGGTCATGGTGGCAATGGCCACGAACACCAGGAGCGGCACGTAAATCTGGCGCATGGGGTACAGGCCGCTAAGGAAAATGCGCAGCAGCATGGCCCAGCCCGCTGACTTCACCGCCACGGACATAAAGCCGGTAATGCTAGTGGGCGCGCCCTCATAGGCGTCGGGCGCCCACTGGTGGAAGGGGATGGCGGCAATTTTGAACAGCAGGCCGGTAGAAGTGGTCACGAGCGCGAGAATGGCGATGGGGTCGTGCGGATTCTCGCGCATGTGGGTGGCCAGGTGCTCGCCAATGAGCTGCAGGTTGGTGCTGCCGGTCAGGCCATAAAGCAGCGACAGGCCGTAGGCAAAAATGCCGGAGGAGAAGGCGCCCAGCAGCAGGTATTTGAGCGCGGCTTCGTTGGAGCGGCGGTCACTGCGCAAGAAGCCGACCAGCACGTAGGTGGAGATGGCCATCAGTTCCAGGCCGATGAAGATGAGCACGATGTCAAAGCCGGCGGCCATGCACATCATGCCTACCACGGAGAACAGGATGAGGGCGTAGAACTCGCCGTGGTGCTCGCGCTCGATTTCCAGGTAGTGGGTGGACATCAGGATGGCAATGCCGGCGCCTACCAGGAACAAGTAGAAAAAGTAGATGGCGAAGCGGTCCACCATCATGGAGCCCATGAAGCCGGTGTAGCTGAGCACGCCCTGGCCGGCACGCGCATAGGCCAGGTGAATGCGGATGACGGCGGCGGCGGAGAAGGCGAGGCCGATGCCGGCGGTCCAGGCGTTGATGGATTTCCACTCCGGCGGCAGCATCAGGTCGATGAGCAGGATGCCGAGGGCGAAGATGGAAAGCAGGATCATGGGCAGGGCGAGAAGGTAATCGCCCGCCGAGAACCATTGTGAAATGGCGCCGGGCACTAGCGGCCTCCCTCACGGACAGCGAGTGTTGTGGCAGGGGAAGAGCCCGCGGCCGTTGCCGGCGTTAGCCCTTCCCTTCCCTTTCTCACTTCCATATTGGTTCCGGGATAGCCGGGCCGCACCGTCTGCACCAGTTGGTTGACGGGCTGCTGCAGGATCTCAAAGAACGGCTTGGGATAAAGGCCGATCCAGAAAGCCACGGCGATGAGCGGGGCGAAGTAAACCAGCTCGCGCACATTCAGGTCACGCAGCTTTTCATTTTTGGGATTGGTGACCTTGCCGAAGAAGACGCGCTGGTAGAGCCAGAGCAGGTAGGCGGCGGCCAGGATGACGCCGATGACAGCCAGGCCCGCCCACAGCTTGTTCTCCATGAATGTGCCCTGCAGGATGGTGAATTCGCCAATGAATCCGTTGAGCAGCGGCAGTCCCATGGAGGAGAGGAACATGATCATGGTGATGGCGGCGTAAACCGGCATGACGTTGGAGATGCCGCCGTACTCGGCGATTTCGCGGGTGTGGCGCCGCTCGTAGAGCACACCGACAATCAAGAAGAGCGCGCCGGTGGAGATGCCGTGGTTGATCTGCTGCAGCACCGAGCCGCTCAGGCCCATGGGGTTCAGCGCAAAAATGCCCAAGGTGCAGAAGCCGAGGTGACTGACCGAGGAGTAGGCCACCAGCTTCTTCATGTCCTTCTGCATGAGCGAGACCAGGGCGCCATAGATGATGGCCACGATGGAAAGGCCAATCATCCAGCCGCGCACTCTGGGCTCGGTGACCACGTTGGGAAAGAAGGGCAGCGAGAAGCGGATGAAGCCGTAGGTGCCCATTTTCAGCAGAACGCCGGCCAGGATGACAGAGCCGGCGGTGGGCGCCTCCACATGGGCGTCGGGCAGCCAGGTGTGGAAGGGGAACATCGGCACCTTGATGGCAAAGCCGACGAAAAACGCCAGGAAAAGCCAGATGGCAAAGTGGAACGGAATGGCGGGCGCGGTTTTATAGAGCTCGGGAATGCTGAAGGTGTAAATGCCAGTGACGCTGTGGTTGTTGAAATAGAGGAACAGGATGCCGAGCAGCATCAGTACCGAGCCGAGCAGGGTGTAGAGGAAGAACTTGATAGCAGCGTAAAGCTTGCGCGGCCCGCCCCAGATGCCGATGAGCAGGTACATGGGGACGAGCATGGCTTCCCAGAAAACGAAGAAGAGGAAGAAATCCAGGGCCATGAAGACGCCGAGCATGCCGGTTTGCAGCACCAGGAACCAGGCGTAGTACTCCTTGGTGCGCTCCTCGATGGCGGACCAGGAGGAGAGGATGGAAATCCAGCCCAGCAGCGTGGTGAGCATGATGAGCAGGAAGGAGATGCCGTCAATGCCCAGGTAGTAGCCGGCGCCAATGGAAGGAATCCAGTTGTTGCGGGCTCCTTCGATGAACTTGAAGCCCGGCTCAAAGCGCTGCGCCCAGAACCAGGGCACCAGGGGCAGCGAGACCAGGAAGCCGCCGAGGGCGAAGAGATTGGCGATGAGGCGCACCGCTTTCTTGTTTTCGCGCGGCACAAAGAGCAGAAGGATCGCCCCCGCCAACGGGGTGAACAAGATGATGGAGAGAATGTGATTGTGCATAAAGGCAGTTCTCAGTTGTAGCGCCGCCGTCCCGGCGGCTGTGGGTGCGAGCGTCTCGCCCGCACCGGCGGAGGCGAGACGCCTCCGCGACAGCCGGCAAGATGCCGGCGCTACGATTTACCGCCAGGCGTAATACGCCACAAAGCCCAACAAGCCCGCGACCATGACGAACGCGTACCACTGCACCAGGCCCCACTGCAGCAGGCGCACCGGGTACGACAAGATTTTGGAAACCACAGCTGGCCCGTTCACGAAGATTCCATCAATGACGATACTGTCCCACCATGTTGAAAGTGTCGCGATGATACGCGTACTCCAGCCGGCGCCGTTGACGGCGCCGTCAATCACATACTTGTCGAAATCGGACGTGGCTTCGCCCAAACCCATGGCGCCCAGGCGTACTGGTCCCAGCTTCCTCCTGCCGGTGAAGAGGTAGTCGTAGCCTTCATCCACGTAATATTTGTTCATCAGAAGCTGGTGGGCAGGCGGAGCGATCGCCGCAATGGGTTCTACGTAGCCGCGGTCGGCATGGCGATAGAACTTCCAGGCCAATCCCCAGCCGCCGAAGGCCACGGCCACCGACAGGAACATGAGGGTGTACTCGGTGCCGCTGGTGTGCTCCACCTGCTCCTGGCCTGCAGCCAACTGCGCTGGCGCTTGCGCCTCCAGAACCCGCGCCTCGGACGCGAAGACCGGTTTCAGGAAAGCGCCGAAACGGTCGGAACCACCCAGGCTGTGCGGCAATCCCAAATAGCCTGCGAAAATCGAGAAGCACGCCAGGATAATGAGAGGCACAGTCATCGAGCTTGGAGATTCGTGGATGTGGTGCTCCACTTCGTGGTCCATGCGCGGGCGGCCATGGAACGTCAGGTACATCAGCCGGAACATGTAGAGTGCGGTCATGGCGGCGGTGACCCAGCCGATGATCCACAGCACGTGGTAGGCGCTCGAGTCCTTGGCCCAGGACTGCCACAGGATTTCATCCTTGGAGAAGAAGCCGGCAAAGCCGGGGATGCCGGCAATGGCCAGCGTGGCGAAAAACATGGTCCAGTGGGTGATGGGAATGCGCTTGGCCAGGTCGCCCATGTTGCGCATGTCCTGCTCGCCGCTCATGGCATGAATGACCGAGCCGGCGCCAAGGAACAGTAGCGCCTTAAAAAAGGCATGCGTGAAGACGTGGAAGACGCCGGCGGCGAAAGCACCCACTCCGAGGGCCAGGAACATGTAGCCGAGCTGGGAGATGGTGGAGTAGGCGAGCACGCGCTTGATGTCGTTCTGCACCAGGCCGATAGAGGCGGCAAAGATGGCGGTGAGCGCTCCGATGATGGCCACGACTTTCATGGCCTCAGGAGCGAGCACGAACAGCGCGTTGGAGCGGCACACCATGTACACGCCGGCGGTCACCATGGTGGCGGCGTGGATGAGAGCGGACACCGGCGTGGGACCTTCCATGGCGTCCGGCAGCCAAACGTAAAGCGGCAACTGCGCCGACTTGCCGCAGGCGCCCACGAAAAGGAGCAGGGCGGCCATGGTAATGACCGGATCGCCCACGGCAAACTGGCCGCTGCGCGCCAGGTGGGTCACGGTGGTGAACTGGAAAGACCCGAAGTACCAGGCGATGGTAAACATGCCCATCAGGAAGCCGGCGTCGCCAATGCGATTCACGATAAACGCCTTGTTGGCGGCGGCGCTGGCCGTGGGCTTATGGAAGAAGAAGCCGATCAGCAGATAGGAACACAAGCCCACGCCTTCCCAGCCGACGAAGAGCATGGGGTAATTGTTCCCCAGTATCAGCGTGAGCATGGAAAACATGAACAGGTTCATGTAGCCGAAAAAGCGGTAGTAGCCGCCCTCGTGCGCCATGTAGCCGACGGAGTAGATGTGGATGAGCATGCCCACACCGGTCACGAAGAGCAGCCAGATGGCGGAGAGGGGATCGAGTAAGAAGCCGGCGTCGGCTTTGAATTCCACCGGGCCGTTGTGGGAGAGGAAGGTAAGGTGGCCGGTGCCGCTGCCCAGCCAGGTGTACATCACCTTCTCAAAGGGCGCGCCGCTGTTAGCGTGCTCCCAAGGCACATACTGCAGGACGGCCCCGCATGCCATGATGAACGCCAAGACGGTGGCGCCCACACAGATGGCGCTAACCGCCGGCTTCGAGAGCTTGCGCCCCAGAAAAAACATGGCCGCCGCCCCAGCGGCCGGCAGCAGCGGGATGATCCAGATGTGGTTGAGGAAGAACATTGTTTTAGCTAGTTAGCTGTCTGGCTGACTAGCTGACTGGCTCTGGCCATCAGCTTTCAGCTATCAGCTTTCAGCAATTAGCACCTGGCAATTAGCATTTAGCCCCTGAACCGTATTGCCGATGCGCGTGGGTAGCTAAATGCTAAGTGCTATCTGCTAAATGCTTTTTACCATTTCAGCAAATCCACCTCATCTACGTTCACCGTCTCCTTGTTACGGAAGAAGGCGATGAGAATGCCCAGGCCGACGGCGGCCTCGGCGGCCGCGTCGGTAATGACAAACACGGCAAACACCTGGCCGTGTAATCCGTACAAACGCGAAAACGCCACCAGGTTCAGGTTCACCGCGTTGAGAATCAGTTCGATGGACATTAGCACGATGACCACATTGCGGCGGGTGAGCACGCCGATGGTACCCAGCACGAACAGCGCCGCCGCCACAACCAAATAATGAAGGGTAGTGATTGGAACCATAAAAAACATCCTAGCCAATTAGCTACTAGCTTTCGGCTCACGGCCGACGCTTTCGTAACGCCGGCATCTTGCCGGCTGTCGCGGAGGCGTCTCACCTCCGCTCGTGCGGGCGAGACGCCCGCACGGACAGCCGCCGGGACCGGGACGCTACGACTACCAGCTACTAAATCCGCTTCTTCGCCATCACGACCGCGCCCACAATGGCCACCAGCAGCAGCAGCGAGGCGATTTCAAACGGCAGCATGTAAGTGCCGTAGAGCCAAACCGCCACCTGCTGCGTATTCAACTGCTCCGGCAACTGCACGGTGCGTTCCGGAAAAACCGACTTGCCCCTGGCATAGACCAATATGAAAAGCACGCCCAGGGCGGCGGTGGCGGCAATGCCTACCAGCCACTGCTTGTTGAACTGGCTTTCGCGCTCCACCCGGCTCACGCTGACCAGCATGATCACAAACAGGAACAGCACCATAATGCCGCCAGCATAAAGAATGATCTGGACCCCGGCCACAAAGGGCGCGTACAGCATCAGGTAAAGTCCGGCCAGCGACAGCAGGGTAAAGATGAGCGCGATGGCGGAATGCACCGGGTTTTTGCGGGTGATGACCAGCACGCCGCTGATGAGCGCCATGGCCGACAAGAGATAGAAGAAGAAGGGGGTGGCAACCGGGTTCATACCAGCACCCCCACGACCGCAGTCGCGATGAGCACACCCAGGCCCATGGGCAGCATGACCTTCCATCCCAGCTTCATGAGCTGATCAAAGCGATAGCGAGGGAAGGTGCCGCGATACCAGATGTAGAGATACATGAAGACCGCAACCTTGGCCACGAACCAGAAAATATCCTGAATGCGGTC
>DATFDP010000092.1:0-26717 GCA_035252015.1 Terriglobales bacterium | reverse complement strand
CGTGCACTTTGGCGTAAACCAATTCGGTCTGCTGGTGCTGACCGTGTTCCTGGTTTCGTTTTCGCTGACGGCTCTGGGCTTTGCAATCGCCTGGCCGATGGACTCGACACAGGCATTCCACGCCATCATCAATTTGTTCCTAATTCCGCTGTGGCTGCTCTCGGGCGCGTTATTTCCCCTGTCGGGCGCCTCGGGATGGCTGCGCTGGCTGATGCGACTGAATCCGCTCACCTACGGCGTGGAAGCGCTGCGGGGATTGCTCTTCCCGGGAACGAGCTCGCTGGATTTCTCGGTGGGCGCGTCGCTCCTGATTCTGGGACTGTTTACGGCGGCAATGTTCGGCCTGGCGTTCCTGATGGCCAACCGGCGCACGACCAAGCCGGCAGCATAGGTGCCGAGGGCTAAAACCCGCTCGGGGAAAGGAAGCGCCCCCTGTTCGCAGGGCCGAAGCCTTGCGCTTCCCCGGTGAAACCCGGAGGTCGACACAAACACGGCCGCCTCGGACAACTGGAGCATCGAGGACCTGAGCTTTGCAAGCAAGTACTCACAACCTGATTGACGGGTACTGAGAACTGAGAACCGCGAACTGAGAACTGATGCTCGATTACACCGCATTTCCGGCCATCAATGCCACGCTAAACGGCACCAGCGCGGTGTTGATCGTTACCGGGCGCGGCTTGATCAAACGAGGCCGGGTGGCGGCGCACCGCGCTTGCATGATCGCCGCCGTGGCGGCTTCCAGCCTCTTTCTGGTGTGTTATCTCTATTACCACGCGCACGTGGGCGTCATTCACTTTCAGGGACAGGGTCTGGTACGACCGGTGTATTTCGCAATTCTGACTACTCACACCATCCTGGCAGCAGTGATCGTGCCGCTGGTTATCATCACATTGGCGCGGGCCTGGCGCGGCACCTTTGACCGCCATCGCGCGATCGCGCGCTGGACATTTCCAGTGTGGCTTTACGTTTCCATCACCGGAGTCGTGATTTACATCATGCTGTATCGCATATATGCCGCCGGCTCGCTGGTCACTTCCCTGCCCGCGCGATAGGTGAGCGGGCGTATGATTTGAGGATTGAAATATGTCAGTTGTGCGCTTGAAAATTGATATTTCCGGCACCCGCGGAGAAGAAGCCTGGCGCGGGTTGCGCCAGTTCGATCAAATCCAGAGCGCCGCCTTCGGGACGCAGTTTGGCAGCAGCGGGCCCTGCCGCCATCCTCAAGGCACGCCCCACGGCAAAGGCGAATGGGTGGGGGCGGAAATCCGGTTGCAAACACCACTGCTGGCGCAGTATGCGGTTTCCCATTACCTAGAGCAGGATCGCGTACTCGACGCCGACGTGCTGGAAGAGGCGCGGCCGGCCTAGGCTTTCCCATGAGCACCCAACCTCCCCAGATGCCCTCTGAAGTCGATTCCAATCCGGGTTCGCCGCGCGCGAAGCGCCCGCGCATGTCCTTTCGCACCCGGCTGCTGTTCTTCGGCATCGCCTGGCTCATCGTGCTCATGCCTTTTCTGTTCTGGTGGAGCACCTGGTTTGGCCGCCAGCTCTCGGACGCCAAGCTGAACGACTACCTGCACGATGCCAACAAGCCGCGGCACATCCAACACGCGCTGGTGCAGCTCTCGGAACGAATGTCGCGCAACGACCCGGTCGCGAGAAAGTACTATCCGGAGATGGTGGCGCTGGCGACCAATTCTTCGGTGGAGATCCGCAATACCGACGCCTGGGCGATGGGGCAGGACACCTCCGTCCCGGAATTTCATCAAACGCTCCTGAAGATGCTGCAGGATCCCGCGCTCATGGTGCGAGGAAACGCCGCCCTGGCGCTGGTTCGCTTCGGCGACGCCAGCGGCCGCCCGCAAATTGTCTCTCTGCTGCAATCGGCGAACGTGGTCGCGCCCGCGGCGGGCAAGCTGACCGACACGGCCAAGCCGGGCACGGCGGTGCGCGAAGGCGGGCTGATCGCCAAGGTCCAAAGCGAGAGCCAGACTCTGGAAGCGCGCTCGCCACTAACTGGCCGCGTGGCACTCGTGACTATGGCGCGTGGAGCCGAAGTGGCAGCCGGCGCGACGTTGGCAGTGGTTGATCCCGGCGAGAGCCAGGTTTGGGAGGCCTTGCGCGCTCTATACGTCGTGGGCACGCCGGATGACCTGCCTGCGATCGTGCGTTACGAACGAGAGCAGCCCGGTCTTCCCGACCGCATTCGTCAGCAGGCCATTCTGACCGAGCATGCGATCAGACAACGCATGGAAAACAAGTAGTCAGGAACGAGGCAGTCAGCGAATGTTCTAAACAGTCTCGTAGGTTACGCCAACTCTGCTGACTCCTGACTACTGATAACTGACTACTGACTCGAAATCGGTGTGCCCTTCATCGAAGGCGTAGGTGCCGTCTTGTGGTAGCGTAGCCAAAAGCCCGCCAGAACAAAAACTACGATCAGAGCGATTATGGAGGCGAGCATAATAGAGCGTGGCGTGTCCGTAGGCGGTGGCATAGGCTTGAGAGCATCGGGCCAGCACCTGGCGCCCTGCCCGCGTCACAGCTGCCCGTATCTCTAGTTGGATGCTGGATGTAAATGTCGGGGAGCTGGCGAGGAACACTGCTCAATCGTCGTTTCTTGCCGGCTCAGTAGGTCATTACGCCGACTTCTTTTTCCACCTCGGTGGTGTCCACCATGACGATGGCGTCCCAGGGACAGCCGTCGAGGAAGGAGCCGTCCGGCCCCTTGCTGGTGCACTTTTTGCAGCCGATGCACAGGATGGGATCCACCTGGATGCGGCCGAAAGGTGGGTGGTCCTCATCCGGCACCCAAAACATGCAGTCTTCCACCGGGCAGTATTCGACGCAGGCAGGCGAACCGGCGCAGCCGGTGCAGCACTCGGTAATGACTGCCAGTTCTTTGGGCTTTTTTTTGCGAGGAGTGATTATGCCCTTGGATCGGGGCTCTGATTTCAATTCGTCCGGCACCATGCCGGGGGCCTTGGGTTCTGTCCCGGGTGCACTCGCCATAGGTGAATGGATTATAACCCAGGTGGCGCCAGGCCGGGCAAAGTTTATGTGCAGCAAGCACTTAGCACTTAGCAGTTAGCAGTTGGTAATTAGCATTTAGCGGTTGGGCACTGCTAATCCCAGACGTCGCCCGGGAATCTGATCAGCGTCCGAGGAGCTAAGCGGCAAATGCTAAGTGCTAATTGCTTGGTTCCGGGGTGTATGGTGCCAGTTCCCGCTCCACATCGGAGGGGGTGAGCTTTTCGCCGTTGTTGAGGCGCTTGAGCAGGCCGTCAATCCGGTCCTTGGCCTCTTCCTTGCGGAAATTCTTGATGAAGCCGTCGTAAAAGTGCTCGCCGGAAAGGGCACGATTGATCTCGTATTCCTTGTTGGCCTCGTTCAGTTCGGTGAAGTACACCACGCGGTATTTGCCAGTGTAGGCCGTCTCGCGGTAAATCTCGAACATCACCTTGTCGGCTTCCATCAACATGGCACTATTGTATCGAACCGGTCGGCTTGCTGACATTGGTTGAAAAGCAGGTGCTTCGCTGCGCTCAGGATGACAACGCCAGCGAATGTTACTCCTGAAATTAAAAGGCCCGGCGTGGCCGCCGAGCCTTTATCTCGACATCAGCCATGGCCCAAAGCTTGAACTCTAGTCGCCGCTCATTTCGACCAGCTCGTTGGATTGAGTCGCGTCGCTGAGCGGCACATTACCGAGTTGAACCAGCCCGTCGGCAGGCGCCTGCGGCCGTTCCACGTTCTTGTACTTCTCCGCAATGGCCAGTTCCTGGCGCAACTGCTCTTCGAATTTCTTAAGCTGCTCGTCAATGGCCACACGCTTTTGCCGGTCGCGCACCATGTCTTCGCGGTAGCGCTTGAGGAAGTAGCCGATGGTCTCCACGCGAATCTTGATGGAGCCGCTAGGCTTGTTCTCGTCAATGTCCTTGAAGCAGAAGTAAGGCGTGCCGGTGTGCTCTACCACTTCCTCGATCACCGTGTAGATAGGCGCATCGTGGCCGCACTTGAAGCTAGAGAGCTCCAGCGCCACCAGGTTGGGGTGTCGGCCTACATACTTAGCCGACCACACCTTGCGCGAAGTGTTCTCCGAATAGGAATTCTTCCAGGCATCGGTGACATCCAGCGGGTGCTGAATGATGCCGGCCTTGACCTCGTCGCCGAACAGCTTCCAGATAATCTCGTCATCTATGGGCAAAGAATCCTGCGAGAACACTGGGTAGCCCAGTTTCTGGAACTCTTCCAGGATCTCGTGATTGATCCCGGGGTCGTGGTGATAAGGCCGGCCCAGGAGCACGATGCCCAGGCGATCTTCGGCCTCGAGCTTCTTTAGGATTTCGCGCGCCTGGCTGCGCATAATGCCGTCGGCAAACTTGTCCAGCGCCTTGAGGCCTTCCTCGACGGCTTGGAAGTTCTCTTCCTCGCTCAGGCCCAGGATGTCTTTCCAGTCTTCGTACATCTGGCGGTGGGCAATCTTGTGCTCATCGAGGGCGATCAGCGTGTCTTTCCAGATGACGCCCTTCTCCTTAAAGAGGTCGGCTTCCTTGGTGAACGCGGCCTTCACCGAGGCCGGCGTGGCGGTCACCGTGGGGCAGGCGCGGCTGGCCTGCGTGTGCTTCAGGAAGGTGGGCAGCGAATCAATCATGGGGAAGAAGATGACGTCGAGCTGCTTCTTGGGGTGCACCACGTAGAGCAGGTTGTGCACGTGGGGAATGCCAACCTTGGAGGGGAAGCACGGGTCAATGGCGCCGCGCTTGGCGCCTTCCTTGTAAAGCTGCTCGTTGGTGTAGTCGGACCAGAACAGATTCTCCGCCTTCACGCCCAGGGACTGGAAGTAGGCGGTGAAGAAGGGCCCGCAAGAGTACATGTTGAGCGCCTTGGGCATGCCGATCTTCAGCTCAGCGCGCTTCTTCATTAGCTCAATGCGCTTCTTCTGCGCCGAGGTGATGGCGAATTTGGGCAGGGGATCGGCCACCAGGGGCGGCTCGTAATCTTTGAAGGCCGCCTTGGCGGCCACTTCCACGAGGTTGGGGTTCTCCTTCTTGATGGCATCAATGTTGCCCTTGATGACGCGCATCTCGTCCACGTTCTCCACCGTTCCCTTTTCGCAGGTGGCGATGATGAGGCGCTGCGCTCCCTCGGCCAGCGGTACCTTGGTCTTCGAAGGTGGCTTGTAATTCGGGTTAGGGGTGACCGTCCTGACGTCAATGAAGGTGCGCAGGCACTTGTTTTTGCAGAAGTAGCAGCGCGTGTTCTCGTTGCGCGTAGTGGTGAAGCTGATGGAGGCAACGCCGTCCAGTCCGATGAATTCCGTCTGCTTGCCGTTTTCCCACAGGCGCACCGCCTCGAAGGCGCAGCCGATAGCGCCGGCTTCGCCGCAGTGCTGGTGAACGATAACTTCCGCCTGCACTTCCTTGCCCTTGAAGCGCGACTCGATGAAGTCCACCTGCGACTTCACCGCCGCCAGGTTGTGCTGCGTGCCGCCCTGCAGGATGAATTTGCGCCCGATGGCCGAGAGGTTCGGAATCTGCGAAACATACAGCCAGATGTTCTTGGGCAGCACGTTGCACAGACCAGCCATGATCTCTTCCGGCTTCCAGCCCTGGCGCTGAAAGTCCACGATGTCGGACTGCATGAACACGGCGCAGCCATAGCCGAATTGCGGATATCCTTTGGCGCCGAAGGCGATGTCGGCGAACTCTTCCACCTTGAAGCCGAAGCTTTCGCAGGTGCCCTGCAGGAAGTAGCCGTTGCCGGCGGAGCACTGGGTGTTGAGCTTGAAGTCTTTTACCCGGCCGTCCTTGAGGATGATGATCTTAATGTCCTGGCCGCCCACGTCACAGATGACGTCGGCATCGGCATAAAAGTGCAGCGCGGCCTGGGTGTGCGCCACGGTCTCGACCAGCGCCACGTCCGCGCCCACAGCGTCCTTCAGGATGTCCTTGGCGTAGCCGGTAGTGCCCACGCCCAGAATCTTGATAGTTGCTCCCTGGTCGGTCACCTGCTTGGCAATTTTGCCGATGACCTCCTGCGTGTCCTCAATAGGATTGCCCTTCGAAAGCTGGTAGGTCTTGCACAGAATGTTACGGTTCCTGTCCACCAGCACCGCTTTCGTGGAGGTAGAGCCGCCGTCTATGCCGATAAAGCCCTCTACTACCTGGCCCGGCTGGAAAGTGGAAGGCACAAACTTTTTCTTGGTGTATTTCTGCTTGAAGGCTTCCAGTTCGTCCGGCGTCTTGGCCAGGGCCTGGCCGCCGCCCTTTTTGGCTTTTTCAATGGCGCGGCCTTCGGTGATGTACCACTCGAGCTTTTCGTAGCCGAGGTAGACACCAACTCCCGGATCTTCCTGCTTGCCGAACTCAACCGCACCAATGCAGGCGAAATATTGGGCGTTATCGGGCGTGCGCACTAAGTCTTCGGGATTCACGCCTTCGGGCAGAGGGTAGTTGCGCTCTTCCCAGATTTTGGGGATGTTGTGCTTCCAGCAGTCGCGCATGCCCTTGATGTAGCAGTTGGGACCGCCCAGCAACAGCACTACGGGGCGCAGCGTGTTGCCGCGGGTGAGTACGGAGAGGTTCTGCTGCACGATGGATTCAAACAGCGAAGCCATCAGCTCGGGCGGAGGCACACCCTGCTTCTGCAGGCTGTTGATATCGGTTTCGGCAAAGACGCCGCATTTGCCGGCCACCGGGTGCAGTTTCAGGCCCGCGTAGCCCATCTGGCAGAGCTGGTCGGAGGGAATGCGCAGCTTGGCATTGATCTTGTCTATCACCGCGCCGGTGCCGCCCGCGCACTTATCGTTCATGGAGGGCAGCTTCTTCTTTTTGCCGGTCTCCGGGTCTTCCTTGAAGATGATGATCTTGGCGTCCTGGCCGCCGAGTTCAATCACCGAGCCGCATTCCGGGTAAAGCTTCTCCACCGCCAGCGAAACCGCGTTCACTTCCTGAACGAACTTGGCGCCAATGTGCTTGGAAACGGTGCTGCCGCCGGAGCCGGTGATGAAGACGCGGAAGTTCTCGTAGGGAGTAGCGGGGAAATCGGCGCGGATAGCCTGCAGCATCTCCAGCGTCTTCTCCGGTTGCTTGGTCTCGTGGCGTTGGTAATCCTGCCAGAGGATGTCGTCGGTTTCGCCGTCAATGACCACGACTTTGACCGTGGTCGAGCCCACGTCCACGCCCATCCACAGCAGCTCATATTTTTTCTGAGGATTCGCTTTTTCCGTTAGTCCCGGCATTTACACCCCGTTTGGTCTTTGGCTATTGGTCGTTGGCCCCGGTCACCTTAGCACTCGCGGTCGGCTGTCCGGCGGGCGTATCGCCCGTCCCCTATGAGGGCAAGATGCCCTCACGACAGCCATCAAGATGGCGGCGCTACATCCTAGTGCGCTTCCTGATGGTAGGGTACCTGCGCGCCCATCTTCTCCGCCACGTGGATGGCGAAGTTGGCCGCGGTCCCGATCACGCCTTTGTATTTGGGCACCTGGTAGATAGCTTTCGACATCTCCGGATGCTCGTTCACGTAGGCCTTCAGTTCGTCGGTGGTCTTGCCGATTTTTCCCAGCACATCCTTGAATTCCAACTTAGCCTTAGCCTTAGCTTCGCCGAGCGCCATTTGCACGCGGCTATGGGCGTTGATTTCGCCCTCGCCGGAGGTTTCGATGGGCAGGTAGATCATGTCCTTGTAATGGGCTACCACGGCCGATTGCGCGCCGTCAGACTGCGTGGAGGGCATGCAGCCGAAGGGCTTCAGCGACAGCACCATGTGGGCCAGTTCGTGGTTGGTGTAGTAAATGTTCTTGGCGACTTCCAGGTGGCCTTCGCCGCCCTCGGCGCGGGTGTTGTAGTAGGGGTGGCCGACGCGCTGCAGTTCATACTGGTTGACTAGCTTGTGCGCGGTGCCGCCCAGGGCCTCGATGATCTTGTGATACTCGCGGGCGAAAATCTTCTCCGCCGCCTTCAGCTTGAGCAGCTTGTTGCGGTAGGCCCACTCGATTTTGGCGTGCTTATCAATGCGCCAGGCGGCGGGCATGACCGCGCCTTCCTCCAGGCCACGGCGGTCGCGGCTCTTCTGGATGACTTGATGGATAAGATAGTTGATCCAGGTGGCGATGGGCTCGACGATAATCTGCGCGCCTTCCTTGTGCAGGAAGCGGAACATGTTGAAGTTGCCATCGCCTTCTGTGGTCTGCGCCCAGAACTCGCCCGTGATCTTCACGATAGGCTTCACCTTGAGCCGGTCCACCGGGATGGAGTCGAAGCGGTCGCGGCAGTGGTGCAGCGCCTCGACGTAATCGTCACTGTAGAGCTGCTCCAGGAACTTGCCCAGGTACTCGACCGCTGCCTTGGCCGGCAACTTGCTGGCGAACTTACCCAGCTTGGCTTCCACGCTCCAGGGCGACTTCTTCTTGAGCACCTCATGCATGTAGTCAATCACTTCATCCAGAACGGCGTCAGTGTTGCCCGGGTTCGTTTCAAAGGCACGCACCTGATGGGCCAGTTCATTGATCACATCGCCCATGTTCAGGCCGTTCAGTATGCTGAGGAAGAAATCCAGGTTCATGTCCAGACCGGCTTCCGCTTCAGCCTGGTTCAGGCCGCCGGACTGCTGGAACAGGAGCACGCGAAAGCCGTCGTACCCGGCGTTGCGCAGCGCCAGGCGGTACTCGGACTCATACATGCCGAAGCGGCAGGGACCGCAGGCGCCGGCCGTCAGGAAGACGTAATTGTTGATCAAGTCCTGGCGCTTTTGCCCCGATTCTTCCAGCGTTTGCAGGTACTGCACGAGGTTGCCAACAGTGAAATAGGTAGGATTGCACTGGCCATTGTTGCCATATTCCTTGCCCAACTGGAAAGCTTTCACGTCGGGCGTAGGCACCACTTCGCAGCGGTAGCCCAAGCCCTCAAGCGCGCCGTGGACGAGCTTTTCGTGCTTCCAGGTAAGGCCGCCGAAGAGCAGGGTGGTGCGGTGGCGCTGGTCGGCGGTGAAGGGGTGCTCGATGGGCTTATGGAAATGGTGGACCTGCTTGTGGACCAGGCCAGCCTCCTGCTCCAGACGGGCGCGTTCTTCGGCCACGCGTTGACGGATCATGTCTTCTACCGAGGTGATCTGAACTAGCTGGTTGCCGGACACTGGATGCGTCGAAGTGCTCATAACCTCACCTTCCCTGGCAAGCATTATTGGCAGTCAAGGACTTACAAGATACACGTTTCCCTTAAAATCGCTACATATTGTTGCCCGGTTTTCTCATGAGCCGAATCGCTTTGTAGCGAACGGCGGAAATTAGCGGTTCAAGGGCCGGATGGGGGCGCTAAGCGGATAATAACCATCCTCATTTTCAGTGACTTACAAGCTCTTATCACACCGCCCTGTGATAAGCGCCGAGAAGCCCAGCCGCCTCACATGATGCTTATCTCCATCCTGCCGCCTCTATCCTGTTCTGCCTTGACTTCGACCAGGAGAATTATCGTCAAGGCAGGAGGGCTTGCCATTGCCGTTGGCGCTCGAAGGGCATAGGCTGTGCAGATGTCGGAAGTTTTGCCCGCTGCCGGCGACCGTATCTCCCGGTCCCAGGAAAACCTGGCCCCGGCGGATCCCGGCAGATTTGTGGGCCGGCAGTGGCGAGTGTTGGGAGTGCTGGCCCTCATCAATCTGGTCAATTACGTTGACCGCCAGGCTATCTTCCCACTGTTCCCTTTCCTGCGGCATGATTTTGGACTGACCCACCTGCAGTTTGGCTCATTGGCCACTGCGTTCACTGTTGTGCTTTCGGTCGGAAGCCTTCCTCTGGGCATGCTCGCAGACCGCACTTCGCGGCGCCGCGTGGTGAGCGCCGGCGTGCTGTTCTGGAGCGCAGCCACGTTCCTGAGCGGATTGGCGAGTTCCTTCCGCTCCTTGCTCCTGGCTCGGTCGCTGGTGGGAGTGGGCGAGGCTGCGTACGCACCCGCCGGAGCCGCGATGGTGACCGCCAATTTTCCCCGCGAGATGCGCGCCCGGGTGCAGGGCGTTTTCGATATCGGCATGTTTGCCGGCGGCGCCATTGGAATAGCTCTGGGCGGAATCATGGCGCAATACTTTGGCTGGCGAATGGCCTTCTTCCTGGTGGGAGTGCCGGGTGTGCTGCTGGCGTTCGCGGCTCTGCGTTTGCCGGAAGGGATGCATCAACATAGCGAGCAACGCTTCCCTCTGCGCGACCTGGCGCGCGTTCCCGCCTATGTGACCATGCTGCTGGCGGGATGGTTCAGCAGCTTTGCCGGTTATGCCTATGTGGTTTGGGGACCGGAGCTGGTAGAGGAATACAAAGGATTTAGCGCCGGCCAGGCAGGAATTGTGCTGGGTGTAACCGTAATTGTATGCGGCGGCTTCGGGGTGGCGGTGGGAGCCACGCTTTCCGATTGGCTGGCGCGACGGGCTTCCTGGGGCCGCGCCTGCACGATTCCGGTGGGATTCCTGCTGGCCGCGCCCCTGATCTATGGCGCTTTGCACACCGCCCAGCGGGCGCATTTTGTTGTCCTCTTCGGACTGGGGGCCTTTTTCCTGAGCTGGTATCACGGTCCGGTGACCGCCACTATTCACGACTTGATCCCCGAGGAGGGGCATGCCACGGCCCTGGGCTTGTACTATCTTTTTGTGAACCTGTTTTCCATGGCCCTGGCGCCGGTAGTGATTGGCGACATCGCCGACCATTCCAATCTCATTTCCGCGCTGCACGCGGCCATTGTGGCCCAGCTCATTGGCGGACTCCTGTTTGTCGTAGTAGTGCTGCAGGTGCGCCAGCGCGGCGCCCGCAAGGACGACGAGCCGGACACTTGCGCCGGCGAACTCGCCTGAGCCAGGATTTAACCACCGGCGCGACTTCCGCCTCCAGGCGCTTCTGAAATCAACGCGCGGCCGCCAGCTACGTTTTCCGCCCAGCCCTAGCCCAGCCTTCTGCTAAGATTGAGACAAATCCCTAGCCGCATCGGCAACATTGGTCTCCCGGCCCAGGTTCGCGCGGACGGGGTCAGAAGGAGCATCTCCCATGGCAAAGAGCGTCAACAAAGTCATTCTCATCGGAAATCTGGGCAAAGACCCCGAAGTCAAATACACGCCGAGCGGCACAGCGGTGGCGAAATTCACTCTAGCCACCAATGAGCGCTATAAAGACAAAGACGGCCAGTGGCAGGATCGCACCGAGTGGCACAATATTGTGGCCTGGCAGCGCACCGCCGAAATCGCGGGTGAGTACCTGAAAAAAGGGCGCACGGTTTACATTGAAGGACGCCTGCAGACACACTCCTGGGACGATAAGAACACCGGCCAGAAGAAGTACATGACGGAGATCGTGGTCAGCGACCTGGTGCTGCTGGGCGGCGGGCGGGAGGCAGGCGAAGGATCGTCTGCCGGTCGCAGCCGCGGCACCGCCGCTTCGGGCGCTGATTTCGACCAGCGCGCTCCCGAGCCGGATGTGGCCCACTCCACCACCATCACGGACGAAGACATACCGTTCTAGGTGCGACGTGTGCGGCGCGGGCGCCCCGCCCGCGCTTTCAGTTTTACGATTGATTGTCTCCCCGCAGTGGGGTCTAGGCAGGGCGGTAACCTGCTTGATGTTTTTCCACCACAACGATGCGAGTTATCATTTGTGCCACTCTGTATCTGGCCCCACTGCGTGATTACAACTGTTGCAATCTCTAATTACCGTTCCCTCCGGCGCCTAATTGTTCCGTTAGAACGACTGAACCTCATCACCGGAGCGAACGGGACCGGGAAATCTAATTTATATCGCGCCCTGCGGTTGCTGGCGGATGTCGCACAGGGCCGGGTGGTTTCTTCCATCGCCCGCGAGGGCGGCCTACAATCCACACTCTGGGCGGGACCAGAATCTGTCGCCAGGTCAGTACGCCAAGGCGATTTTCCTGTACAAGGAACACGTCGCAAGCAACCAGTCAACCTTCGTCTCGGCTTTGCTGGTGAGGAGTACGGATACGCAATCGACTTGGGATTGCCGCCGCCCAGCGCCTCGGCATTCGCTCTCGATCCGCAAATAAAACGTGAATGCATCTGGCATGGAGACCGGTTGCGTTCCAGCACTCTATTGGTAGATCGCCACGGACCACTAATTCGGATTCGCTCCGACAACGGCGATTGGATAACAGTAACGGATCGCCTGTCCGCGTTTGACAGTATGATGACGCATGTCTCGGACCCGCGAAACGCGCCGGAAATGCTAATCTTGCGAGAGTCCATCCGTGCGTGGAGGTTCTACGACCAGTTTCGAATGGATGCAGATTCCCCGGTGCGATCGCCGCAGATCGGAACGTGGACACCAATTCTCGGGAACGACGGTTCCGACCTCGCTTCCGCGATCGAAAC
The DNA here is from genome assembly GCA_035252015.1 of Terriglobales bacterium. GTDB lineage: Bacteria > Acidobacteriota > Terriglobia > Terriglobales > Acidobacteriaceae > JAICWP01. The sequence goes on along the minus strand of DATFDP010000092.1, from coordinate 14,357 downwards.
GATCGCCGAACTCGGCGACGGACAACTGCTGGCGGCGACGGTAGAAGATGCGTTTCCGGGCAGCAAGCTATCAGTAAATGCAGAAAACGGGCACTTTGTACTGCAGATGTCACAACATGGACTTCTACGCCCGCTTTCCGCAGCGGAGCTGTCAGACGGCACCTTACGGTACTTGCTATGGATCGCTGCCCTCCTTACCCCCAGGCCGCCCTCTCTCATGGTTTTGAATGAGCCCGAGACAAGCCTGCACCCAGACTTACTCCCAGCTTTGGCACGGCTGATTGCTAAAGCGGCGCATCGAACCCAAATCATCGTCGTAACCCATGCGGCACGACTCATCTCCTGCCTGGCGGAACAGCTCGGGTGCCATTCCATCCTCTTAACAAAGGAGTTCGGAGAAACTACCATAGCGGGCTCCCGCCAATTGGACGTTCCCGCGTGGGAATGGCCCGCGAGATGATCACGGCCGAATAAACTCAGAATCTTTTCCTCCCGCAGCTTTGACCAACACCGCTTCCCTTCCCGCCATCTAAGAGCTTTGAACCTGGTATGAAAATCGGCCCCCACTGGTTGCGTTTGCTAGTCTTTCCCTGCGTTTTAGCGATGGCAATGGCGCCGTTGGTGTCCTGCGCCCGGCCCAATCTCAAACAGGCATTACGCGCCAGCACGGCGGCGGCTCCCAATTCCTGGCCTCAGATCCTGGCCGCATACCAGCCCTGGTTTGGGGAGAAGAACCACGCCAACGTGGGCTACTCCTCCAATGATCCGGTGGCCCTGCAAAAGCAGATCACCGAGGCGAAGAACCTGGGCATTGTTGGCTTTGTGGTGAACTGGTACGGGCCCGGCAAAAAGTTTGAGGATGGCAACTACGCGCTGCTGCAGAATTTGGCGGCCAAAAATGATTTCAAAACCGCCATCCAGTATGACGAAGCGGTGGATTCACCCGGCTCAACTACGGACGCTGTGGTGAACGACCTGCGCTACGCCTACGACCGCTACATCGGGCCGCAGGCGGGACCGTCGCGCGAGGCTTACCTGCGCTACGACGGGCGGCCGCTGATCTTCATTTTTCCCAAGAACTCGGGAACCGACTGGCAGCAGGTGCGGCAGGCTGTAGAGTCCTGGCCCGACCCCGACCGCCCGTTGCTGATCACGCAGGCCTATGGCGGCCGCTACGCCGACGCATTCGACGGCTTCTATGCCTGGGTGGGACCGGGAACTCAGGGCTGGGCGACTGATGGCAGCCATTGGGGCGGGCGCTACCTGGACAACTTCTACCAGACCATGATTGCCAAGTATCCTGAAAAGATTGCGGTGGGCGCAGCCTGGCCCGGCTTCGACGATTCCCGCGCTCCCTGGAGCCAGAACCGGCACATCAGCCCGCGCTGCGGCAAAACCTTCGAAGATACCCTGCGCATGTTTCGCGCCTACTACAACGACTCTCGTCCCCTGCCCTTCCTGATGATTGACACCTGGAACGATTACGAGGAGGGCACGGCGATCGAGAAGGGATTGCCGCACTGCTGAAAAGCAGCTGCGGGCTGCTAGCTTCTGGCCAAGGGTCAATAGCTAGCAGCTACTAGCTAACTACGCTGCGCCATCAACCAGCTTCTGTTTCAAGTCGGCTGCGATAAGCTGGCCATGGAAGCGGCCGTTCTCGATAAAAATCTCGTTGGTGCGCGAGCCGGCAACGATCACGCCAGCCACATAGATTCCCGGCACGTTGCTCTCCAGGGTTTCCGGATCGCACACCGGGCGGCACTGCTCGGGAGAAAGCTCGATTCCCATGCTGGTCAGGAAATCGTAGTCGGGGTGGTAGCCGGTCATGGCGAAGACAAAATCGTTTTTCAGCACGCGCTCGCCCTCGGGCGTGTTGATGCGCACAGCATCGGGCGTGACTTCCAGCAAATGGCTGCGGAAGAACGCCTCAATTTCGCCGTTCTTGATGCGGTTTTCTATATCGGGCTTGATCCAGTACTTCACGTGGCTATGGATGCCCTCTTCGCGAATCACCATGGTGACGCGCGCCCCATGCCGCCACAGTTCCAGGGCCGCGATGGCGGCTGAATTCTTGGCGCCGACCACCACCACATCGCAATCATAGTAAGGATGCGGCTCCTTGTAGTAATGCATCACCTTGGGCAGGTCCTCGCCCGGAATGTTCATGTAGTTGGGAAGGTCGTAATAACCGGTGGCCACAATCACCTTGCGGGCACAGTAATCGTGAACAGCATCCTTGCGGTCCTGCGTGGTCAGGCGAAATTCCCCGTCTGAGCCGGTGACCGTCTTCACCCATTCGTACTGATGAACTTTGAGTTCGTAATGCTGGGCCACGTTGCGGTAGTACTCCAGCGCCTCCTGGCGGGTGGGCTTCATGTTGGCCGTGTTGAAAGGAATGTTGCCGATTTCCAACAGCTCCGGCGTGGTGAAGAAGGTCATGTTGGCGGGATAATGGAAGAGCGAATTGACCAGGCAGCCCTTGTCAATCACCACCACCTTCAGTCCCGCGCGCTGCGCCTCAATGGCGCAGGCCAAGCCCGTAGGGCCCGCGCCGATAACCAGCACGTCTGTCCAGGCATCCGGGCGGGCATGAGCCTGCTTGCGCGCGAGAGGTTCAGGAGACTTTCTGGTTTTGAGCATGGAATTGCGCGCCTTCTGGCGAGGGATGCGTGGCACAAATATTTTCCCTATGCACGCGATTCTAGCATGTGCATTTTTGTACTCCGGCGCAGTTACCCGCGTCACCAAGCCGTGTGCGGTGCTGCCTGAAGCGGCAGAGAACGCTTGTTATAATTTTTGGTTCTCGATGGCCTTTCGCCATTGCGTTCATCCCTCTTTCAGGAGTCAGTCATCATGGCGACCGCGACCAAGAACCTGACGCGCACGGAAAAAGATTCGCTGGGCACCAAGGAGATTCCCGCCGGCGTTTACTATGGCATCCAGACCGCGCGAGCGGTGGAAAACTATCCCATTTCCGGGATGCGCGCCCACTCCACATTCATTCAGGCGCTGGGCATGATCAAGCAGGCGGCTGCTGAAGCCAACGAGGAACTTGGGTTAGTGGATGAGAAACGCGCCCACGCCATCATCCAGGCGGCCAAGGAAGTGCAGCAGGGCAAGTGGGACCCCGAGTTTGTGGTGGACGTGTTCCAGGCCGGCGCCGGCGTCAGCCTGCACATGAACAGCAACGAGGTGATCGCCAATCGCGCGGTAGAGATCCTGGGCGGCGCGCTGGGCGACTACTCGGTGGTGCACCCCAATGATCACGTCAACTACGGGCAAAGCACCAACGATGTGATTCCCACCGCCATGCGCGTCTCGTCGCTGCTGGAACTGGAGAAGCTGTATCCCGTGCTGGACGGGCTGGCGGGCGCGCTCGATGCCAAGGGCAAGGAGTTCTGGAACATTCTGAAATCCGGCCGCACGCACATGCAGGACGCCGTGCCTATGCGTCTGGGCCAGGAGTTCACCGCTTATGCCGGCGCGATTCGCCGTGCCAAGGATGCGATCCGGCAAAGCTCAGAGATGCTGCGCGAACTCGGCCTGGGTGGCTCCGCGGTGGGCACTGGCATCAACACGCACCCTGATTACCGCGAAAAGGCCATTGCTAACCTGGCGCGCATCTCCGGGCAGAAGCTCAAGCCGGTGGACGACATGCGCTATGCCATGAATTCGAACCTCGGCATGGCGGCGGTCTCCTCGGCGCTGCGCAACCTGGCGCTGGAGGTGATTCGCATCTCCAACGATCTGCGCCTGCTTTCGTCCGGCCCCAACACCGGCTTCGGCGAAATCAACCTGCCGGCGCTGCAGCCCGGCTCTTCCATCATGCCCGGCAAGATCAATCCGGTCATACCCGAATTGGCAGCGATGGTCTCTTTCCAGGTGGTGGGCAATGACTTGGCTGTTGCCATGGCAGTGCAGGCCGGGCAGTTGGAGCTGAACGTCATGATGCCCACCATGGCCTACAGCGTGCTCCAATCCATCACCATCCTCACCAATATGCTGCGGCAATTCAGCGAGAAATGCGTGAAAGGCATCACTGCCAACGAGAAGAAGAACGCGTTTTACGCACAGAGCACAGTGTCGCTGGCCACCGCACTCAACCCTTACATTGGCTATGCCAAGGCCGCGGAGATTGCCAAAGAGTCGGTGGCCACCGGACGTTCCATTATTGAGATTGCGCGCGAGAAGAAGCTGCTGAGCGAAAAAGAAATTGCCGAGATTCTCGACCCCAAGCGCATGACCGAACCGCAGCGCCCCCTGGAAGCAGCTGCCAAGCGGGAGGAGATCAAAGCCAAGAAATAGCCACGGATTTACACGGATATTCACGGATCTCTTTGAGGTATTCAGATCGTTTGATGAAGCATGAGAATTGATCCGCCAAGATCCGTGCGAACCCTTGGCCTATTAGAAGGCCCAGCGCAGAAGAGTGGCGCCCACGGTGAAGCCGGCGCCCACTGAGGCCAGCATCACCAGATCGCCTTTCTTGAGCCGCCCTTCCTGGCGCGCGGTTTCCATGGCGAGGGGAATAGTGCCGGCGGTGGTGTTGCCGTAGCGGTCAATGTTGATGATCACGCTTTCCTTGCGCAGGCCCAGGCGGTCGGCGGTGGCGGTGATAATGCGTTTGTTCGCCTGGTGCGGAATGAACGCGTCAATATCGCTTCCCTTCAAGTTGTTGCGCGTCAGCACCCGCTCGCAGACTTCGGCCATCTTCCGCACCGCATATTTGAATACGGCCTGACCGTCCTGATGAACGTAATGCATCTTCTTGTCCACGGTTTCGTGGGTAGAAGGATGCAGGCTGCCGCCGCCCGGCATGTAAAGCGAGCACCCGCCAGAACCGTCCACCTCATGCAGGAAATCAATAATACCTTCGGAATCCCCGTTGGCAGGCTCCAGCAGCACCGCGCCCGCGCCGTCGCCGAAAATCACACAGGTAGCGCGGTCGGTGTAGTCAATGATGGACGACATCACGTCGGCACCAATCACCAGCACATTCTTGTGCGCCCCCGTCATCACGAACTGGGCGCCGGCTTGCAGGGCGTAGACGAACGCGGAACAGGCGGCGGAAAGATCGAATCCCCAGGTGCCCGGAGCGCCCAGCTTGTGTTGCACCAGGCAGGCGGTGGAGGGAAAAAACATGTCGGGCGTAACTGTAGCTACGATGATGGCGCCAATGTCCTTGGGCGCCAGGCCACGCTGCGCCAGCGCCTTGCGGGCCGCTTCCACGGCCAGGTCGCTGGTGGCCATTCCCTTCTCCACCAGGTGCCGCTCGCGGATACCGGTGCGCTCCATGATCCACTCATCGGTGGTATCCACCAGCTTTTCCAGATCCTGGTTGCTAAGGATCCGTGGAGGCACAAAAGTGCCCAACGCGGTAATCTTCGCGCGCTGCAGATTGCTCAACGAGTTCTCCTGAAACAAAAGAAGTATTTTGAGGGATGAAGGGCGCGGTTGTCTAACGCTATTGCCACGGCAACCCGGGTACGAACCAAAGCATTCAGCAAGTCAGCAATCAGCAGTCAGCACTTCGCCCCGAAGCACTTAGCAGTTAACAACTAGCAATTGGCTCCTGAATACTATGCTGGGTTTTCGGTAGGAGCGCTGGGCTGGATAAATGCTAAGGCCGCTGCTAATGGCTCACGGGCTGAGTGCTGAATGCTGGGTATCGGCGAGAACTGCTAGAATTGAAGCCGTCAGGCATCGGTCCCGCGCGACGCAATCCCGCCAACCCCGCCAGGTCCGGAAGGAAGCAACGGTAACGGGCTCGTGCGTGTGCAGTGGGTTCCCGGTGCCTGGCTTTTTTGCCGGCTAGCTACTCTGAGGCGCCGGTACAAGTATCGGAGATTTTGCTGATACTGGCGACGGTCAACCGGCGCTCTGGGCGACTGAAGCTGCTGGCCGTCTGCTTCTCCTTGGGCGGGATGCGCTCTTCCACCTTCCCGGTAACCTGTACTTGCTGGCCGTCTAACCCGCTCAATTCCTTGTCTGGGCCAATCAGTCGGTAGACGATGTGATTGTCGTCTACCAGACGATACTGGCCGGCCGCTCCGGTAAGGCAGCCGCGAACGGCAGCCTGGGGTGAGTTGGACGGATTCGCGGGAGGAGTATTTTGCGGCTGAGCTGCAGCCAACGTCATCAGGACGGCAAGCATTGCCACGAGCAGAAACGTGTTTTTCATTGCGAACTTCCTGCCCAATTAAGATTAGACACTCTGTTTCAGAGTTGCAAGGCTGGGTAAGGGATGGGTCCGGATTTTCTTTAGCTGCAGGAAAAATTCGTATCAGGGCACGACTTCACTCGTGCCGAGACGAATCGCTGAATCAGGCGGCTTCAGCCGCTGCGCTCGTGATTTATTCGAAGCGCAGGGCTTCGATGGGGTCCAGCCGAGCCGCCTTGCGCGCGGGATAGAACCCGAAGAACACGCCCACGCCGGCAGAAAAGATCACTGCCGCCATAATGGCGAGCGGCGACACCAATACCGCCCAGCCCAGCAGCTTGCTGATGATCAGCGATGAGCCGACGCCGAAGAAAATGCCGGCAGCACCTCCCATCAGGCTGAGCACCACGGCCTCAATCAGGAACTGGCGCTGCACGTCTTCCTCAGTGGCTCCAATGGCCATGCGCACGCCAATTTCGCGCGTTCGCTCGGTCACCGAGACCAGCATGATGTTCATAATGCCGATGCCGCCCACAATCAGCGACACGCCGGCAATGGAAGCCAGCAGCATGGTCATGACGCGCGAGGACTGGTCGGCAAGCTGGGCCACGTCAGCCAGGTTACGCACCATGAAGTCGTCATCCTGGCCGGGGCGGATGCGATGCCGGTCGCGCAGCAGCGCCGTAATTTCCTCCTGCGCGGCGTAGGTGGCGTCCTTGGAAACCGCGGACACCACGATGTAGCGCAGCCACGGTTCACCCGTCAACTTCTTCTGCAGGGTGGTGATAGGAACGAAAATAACGTCATCCTGGTCCTGCCCCATGGCCGCCGACTGCCCTTTGGCGGTGAGCACGCCCACCACCTTGAAGGGCAGATTGGAGATGCGCACCGTCTGGCCTATCGGATCTTCGGCCCCAAAAAGATTCTGTTGCACGGTGGCGCCGATCACCGCCACATCGGCAGCAGAGTTCACGTCACTTTCCGTAAACGAAACGCCCTCCTGCATGGGCCAGGAACGGATGTCGAAATACTGGGGCTCGGTGCCTTGAATGTTGGTGAACCAGTTGTCGGCGCCAAAAACGACCTGCGCGGTCGTCTGGCTGCCGGGCGCGGCTTCCTTCACCGCCGGAGCCTGCTGCACCATGGCCTTCATGTCGTCATAAACCAGGGTTTTGGTCTGGCCCCATCCCAGGCGCAAGCCGCCGCGGTTCACCGTGCCGCTGGAGACGAAAAGCATGTTGGAGCCCATGGCGGAAATCTGGTCCTGCACCTGCTTGCTGGCGCCCTGGCCCACGCCCACCATGGCGATGACCGCGCCCACACCAATGATGATGCCCAGCATGGTGAGCGCGGAGCGCATCTTGTTGCGCGACAGCGCCCGAATCGCAATTCGCAGGATGGATACGAGGTCCATAACGTCCTCTCAGTCCTCCACCGTGGGCATGGTTTTCAGCATCTCGGCCGCACGGGGACGATCTTTTACCAGCTCATCGCGGCGGATCTTTCCGTCGCGGAACACAATGGTGCGTTTGGCGAAGCGGGCGATATCCGGCTCATGCGTCACCAGCACGATCGTGAGCCCACTCTCGTTCAGGGTTTGAAAAATCTGCATGATCTCCACCGAGGTGCGGCTGTCCAGGTTGCCCGTGGGTTCGTCCGCCAGCAGAATGGAGGGCCGGTTCACCAGGGCACGAGCGATGGCCACGCGCTGCTGCTGGCCGCCAGAAAGCTGTGAGGGAAAATGTTCCATGCGCTCGCCCAGACCAACAAGTTGCAGAGCTTCTTTCGCTCGTTGCAGCCGTTCTTCCTTTGGCAGTCGTGCATAGAGCGTCGGCAGCTCCACATTTTCCAGCGCGGTGGTGCGCGAAAGCAGGTTGAAGCCCTGGAACACGAAGCCCAGCTTGCGATTGCGGATGGCAGCCAGCGCCTTTTTGTCGAGCTGCGAAACATCGGTGCCTTCCAGCAGGTAGCGCCCGCTCGAGGGCTTATCCAGGCAGCCCAGCAGGTTCATAAAAGTAGATTTGCCGCTGCCGCTGGCGCCCATGATGGCCACGAACTCGCCGTGGGCAATCTCCACGCTGACACCGCGCAAGGCGTGCACCTTGTTCTCGCCCAGGTCGTAGTACTTGTGCACCTCCTCCACGCGAATTACCGGCCCTGTGAGCGCCGCGCTTTCAACATGCGCCAGCCCAACCTGGCTACTCATTTCATTTTGGGTAGTGGTTGCCATTAGCGCATCCTCGTGGTTCCGGCACCCAAGCCGCCGGACTTCTGGGTGATGTTGACCGAGCCCGTTACCAGCTCATCGCCAGGCTGCAGGCTGCCTTTGAGCAGCTGAGCCACTGCCGTGTTGGTGTGGTCGGTAATGCCGGTGCGAATCTGCACCGGTTGCAGCGATTTGTCCGCCGCCACCTTCCACACCACGCTCACGTCATGACGCGGTACACGAGTTGCCGTTGCGGCAGCGCTGCTGCCATTTGCCGGCTTGCTTGTGCTCGCGGCACCGCTCGGCGGCGCCGCCATCTGGCTGAGACCGTACTTCTCATACACAGCCCGCAGCTGCTCGGGCTTCATGTCGGGCTTAAAGCGCAGCGCGGTATTTGGCACTTCCAGAACGTTCTCGGCGGTAGCCACGGGAATGTTCACGTACGCGGTCATGCCCGGGAAAAGCTTCATCTGTGGGTTATCAAAGGCGATCACAGTGTCGTAGGTGACCACGTTCTGCACGGTGGTGGGGTTCAGCCGAATCTGCACCACCTTGCCGCGGAAAGTCTGGTTGGGATAAGCGTCCACGGTGAACGTGGATTCCTGGCCAACCTTGATGTTGCCCACATCGGACTCATCGGTCTGTGTGTCAACCTGCATCTTGGTGAGGTCCTGTGCGATGTTGAAGAGCGTAGGAGCCTGCAGAGAGGCAGCCACGGTCTGGCCCACGTCCACGTTGCGGGCAACCACGATGCCGTCAATGGGGGAACGAATGATGGTGTAACCCAGGTTGGTTTTCGCGACCTGCACAGCGGCGGCTTTGAGGCTCACCTGCGCGGCGGCCTGCTTCACCTGAGCCTGGGCGGCAACTACGGCCGCGTCATTGGTATCGGCGCTAGCCTTGGCCAGATCAAACTGCTGGGCGCTGACTACGCCATCCTTCACCAGTGCCGCGTTGCGGGCGTAATCCGCCTTGGTCTGTGCCGCGGCAGCTTGCGCCTTCTGCAGGTCAGCCTGCGATGAAGCCAGGGTGGCGCGCGCATTCTGCAGGTCCGCTTCGGCCTGCAACAGAGCGCCCTGGAACAGCGAAGGATCCAGTTCCGCAATCACCTCGCCTTTTTTCACGCGCGAGTTGAAGTCAGCGTTGAGCTTGGCAATGGTGCCCGAGACCTGCGACCCTACCTGCACCGTGGTCACCGCATTGATGGTGCCAGTGGCCTGCACCGCGTCATTGATCGTCCCAGCCTGTGCCTTGGCGGTGAAATACTGCGCCTGGTCCTTGCGCCCAAAGGTGAAGGCGGCCAGCAGAATGACCAGTCCGATCGCGGTCAGCGAGAGAAGCCATTTGTTCCGTAGCAGCTTCATGATCGTCCTTCTTTCCCCTAACCATTTGATCCCTGGGTCTTCCCGCCTGGCGTAAAGAGTCGGTCAGAGCGGGGTAAAGTTTTGTAAAGAGCGGCCAGCCGGAAGTCATCCGGCCGGCTGCCCGTTTCGCTACTGGCCTTGGGGCTGGCTCTGTGAGCCGCTTCCCAGCCACTTCTGCATGTGCTCCAAGCGGTGCTGTTGCATCTGGTCAAACTTGGTCCGCTGTTCGGGAGTAAGCAGCGTGTAAACCTTCGACTGCAGCTCCTGGCGGGCCACGATCAGGTTGGCCAGCGTCTGTCCTTGCTGGTTGGCAATGGTTTGCACCTTGGCCGGGTCGAACTGCCCGTTCTGGGTCGCGGCCAGCATTTGCGCCCGCTGGGATGCCATCTGCTGCATCAGCCCCTTCAGGGCCGGACGCTGAGCATCTACCAGCGACTTCACCTGCTGTTGCTGCGCGTCAGTCAAATTCAGCGCCCGCGTCAGATGGGCGATTCGCCGGTTCAAGAAGTCACCGTGATGCCAGTGCCCGCTTTTGCCGGCCAAACTTTGGCCCACAGCAGCAATTCCACCCAGAACGAGGAGTGCCGCCAGGCCAACTACAATGCGCTTGCGATTCATTTAAAAACCTCCATAAGGGTCCTGCTAATCACGTAAACACGGCAGGCGGGCGGCAGGGGTAAAAAGTCGGTCAAACGGGGTAAATTTTTGTAAAGAAAGGCTTACACTTCTTTACATTGCGGGCAAGCCTGCTTGATGTAGAACAGATATGAGGCCAATGGACCGCGTGCTGGTAGTGGACGACGACGTGGAGTTGTGCGACCTGGTCAAGGAGTTCCTCCAACCGGAAGGACTGCAGGTAGAAGCCGTGCACAACGGCAACCGCGGGCTAGAGCGGGCGCTTTCGGGAGAGCACGCGCTGGTGGTGCTCGATGTCATGCTGCCGGGCATGAATGGCCTCGACGTGCTGCGCAAGTTGCGTTCTTCCTCTACGGTTCCGGTTTTGCTGCTGACCGCTCGCGGCCAGGACGTGGACCGCATCGTGGGCCTGGAACTGGGCGCTGACGACTATCTGCCCAAGCCCTTTAACCCACGCGAACTGGTGGCTCGCATCCGCGCCATCCTGCGGCGCACGCGGGGAGAGGGCGCCGAAAAGCAGGCGCCTCAAACCAGTGTCCGCGTGGGAGACGTGGAACTGAACCCCGCGACCCGCAGCGTGCTGCGCGGCAACGAAGCCGTAGACCTCACGGCGGTGGAGTTCAACTTGCTCGATGTGCTGCTGCGCGAAGCCGGGCGCGTAGTCACGCGCGACGAACTGGCGAAAATCGCACTGGGCCGTTTGTTTTCCCCTTACGACCGTAGCATTGACATGCACATCAGCAAACTTCGTAAGAAGCTGGGCGAGGATGGAAAGGGAGGGGAGCGCATCAAGACAGTGCGCGGAGTGGGATACATTTATGCCGCGCCGGGCGGCGAATAGACGGCCATGCGGAGCATATTTCTCAAAATTTTCCTTTCCTTCTGGGTCACACAGGCGCTCTTTCTGGTGCTGGCCTTGGTGCTGGCGCAGCGTCCCTCCGAGCGCGTAATAATGCGCTGGCATTCGCTGACCGCCGACGCTCTGAAGCTCTACGACCAGAACGCCGTCGCCTTGTTGGAAAAAGGACAGACTGAGAAAGCGACCGGCTACCTCCAGGAACTCGAGCACAGCGCGGATGTGCAGTTCTTCTGGTTTGACTCCCGCGGTCACCTGCTCTTTGGCGACGTCCAGATTCCCGCCAAGGTGCGCCAGCTTGCGGTGCGTGTGGCCCGCACCGGCCAGCAGGAGTTTATGCCCACCGAAAGGGCCACCTTGGGAGGCCAGGTGGCTTCAGCCAGCAACGGCGAGCGCTACGTGCTGGTCGCCCAGATTCTGCGAGGCCATGGTCCCTTCGCCCTGCGCCGTTCTACCGAGGAGTTCATCACTCGCCTGGGATTGGCCATTCTGGTTTCGGGCTTCGTTTGCTTCTGGCTGGCACGCTATCTCACCGGCCCCATCGTGCGTCTGCGCGCCGCCACCCACCAACTGGCAAGCGGTAACCTCGGGGCGCGGGCCGCCGAGACCAGCCGCAAAGACGAAATCGCGGACCTGGTACACGACTTCAACCGCATGGCGGAACGACTGGAAGTACTCCTCAATTCGCAAAAACAGCTGATAAGCGATATTTCGCACGAATTGCGCTCGCCGCTAGCCCGCCTGAACGTAGCTCTCGGTCTGGCGCGCCAGCGTGCGGGCGAAGAGGCCAGCAAGGCCTTGGACAGGATTGAACTGGAAGCCGACCGCCTCAACGAGATGATTGGCAAGCTGCTGACCCTGGCGCGGCTGGAAAGCGGCGAGTCGCCCGAGGAACGCTCCACTGTTCAGATTCTGGAACTGCTGCAGGAAGTGGTGGCGGACGCGGACTTTGAGGCCCACAGCCGCGATTGCAGCGTCAAACTTGTGCAGTCCCAGGACTGCACTACTGTGGGCAATCCTGAACTGCTGCGCAGCGCTTTCGAAAATGTTGTGCGCAATGCCGTACGCTACACCGCGGCCGGAAGCGAAGTAGAAATACGCCTGAGTTGCCGGATCCAGAATGGCAGCGGACCGCTGGCGGTCATCACGGTACGAGACCACGGCCCGGGTGTCCCCAAACAGGAGATCAACAACCTTTTCCGACCCTTTTACCGGTTGGATGCCGCGCGGGAACGGCAGACTGGCGGCGCCGGACTGGGTTTGGCTATCGCCGAGCGTGCTGTTCGGCTGCACCACGGCACCATCACCGCCCGCAATGCCGAGGGCGGCGGCCTGGTGGTGGAAATCCAGTTGCCGGCCTCGCCCGTCGCCTCCCCCGCCCTCGCCACCCAGACATAATTCTGCTCTCTTGCGAAACCCTTACCCCACTTGCCTCATCCAAGAGTTCTGAGGTTTGTGTACGGTCGGGAGCAGTTCTGCAGCCGCGACCCGGGAAACATCCATGGCACCTAAAGGTCGGCGTTCCTTCTTCTTAGTACTTTCCGTGTTGCTGGCCTGCGGGGTTTTGGGAGCGGTTTTTGGGCAAGCTCCTGAGTCCAACCCGCAGCACGAATCTGAAATCAGCAACAGCCTGCGCAGTTTTACCGAAGCCTACAATGTGGTGGAGCAAAACTACGCGGAGCCTGTAAATCCCGATAAAGCAATTTACGACGGGGCCATTCCCGGCATGCTGCGGGTGCTCGATCCCCACTCCACGTTCTTCGATCCTAAGGCGTACGCCATGCTGCGGGAATCGCAGAGCGGCAAGTACTACGGCATCGGCATGACCATCGGCCCGCGCAACAATCACATTGTGGTGATCGCACCCTTTGCCGGCACGCCCGCGTACAAGGCCGGCATCCGGCCTGGCGATGTAATCGTGGCGGTCAACGGCAAGCCCACGGACAACATGGGGACTGAAGAAGTGGCGGAAATGGTGCGTGGGCCCAAGGGTTCAAGCGTGACCCTCACCATTCTGCGCGAAGGCGAACCCAAGCCGCTGCAGTTTACGGTGGAGCGGGCCGAAATTCCTCATTACAGCGTGGACTTGCATTTTCTGCTGCGGCCGGGCGTGGGATACATGCACGTGGCATCGTTCGACGAAACCACCGACGACGAAGTGCAGAATGCCTTGGACCAGTTTGGCCCGCTGCAAGGTTTAGTTCTCGACTTGCGTCAGGATCCCGGCGGTCTGCTCAATGCCGCCGTTGGTGTGGCCGATAAGTTCTTGCCCAAGGGGGCGGTGGTAGTTTCGCAGGCTGGACGCGCTTCCCCGGAGAAGATTTACCACGCCACCCACGGCGAAGATGGGAAAGCTTATCCCATTGTGGTGCTGGTGGATCGAGGAACGGCCTCGGGCGCGGAAATCGTGGCCGGCGCCATCCAGGACCACGACCGCGGCCTGATTGCCGGGGAGAACACCTTCGGCAAGGGCCTGGTGCAGACCGTGTTTCCGCTTGGTCAGGACACCGGACTGGCCCTGACCACGGCCAAGTACTACACCCCCAGTGGACGCCTCATCCAGCGCAATTACAGCGGGGTCTCGCTCTACGATTATTATTTCGAGCGCAACAGCAGCAAGGGCACCGCGGGCCGCGAAGTCAAGTACACCGACAGCGGGCGTCTGGTTTACGGCGGAGATGGCATCACTCCCGATGTGAAGATTCCCCCTCCCCAGCACAACGCCTTTCAGGATACCTTGCTGCTGCATTACAGCTTTTTCAACTTCGCCCAGGACTATTTGCAGCACCACCATCTAACCCAAAACTTCCAGGTCACCGAATCGGTGCTGCAGGACTTCCGCAGTTTTCTCAACCAGCACAATGTGGCCTACACCCAGGCCGACCTGGCGCAGAACCTGGACTGGGTAAAGTGGAACCTGCGCAGCGAGATGTTCACCGATGCCTTCGGCATGGAAGCCGGCCTGAAGGTCCATGCCGAGGCCGATCCGGAAGTGGTGCAAGCGCTGCAGCTTTTGCCTGAGGCGAAGCAACTGGCGGACAATGCTCGCCGCATCATTGCTGAGCACAGAACCGCGGCCAGCCTGCAGGGCGAGCGTGGCTCCGCAGTTCATCGACAATGAACACTGCTGCCTGA
>DATFDP010000091.1:0-12825 GCA_035252015.1 Terriglobales bacterium | reverse complement strand
CTGGAGCCGTGGCTGTGGGAGCAGTTGCCGTTCCCGTGCTACCGGTCTGACCGGCAGAGCCGGCGGTTCCTGTGCCTGCCTGAGCTACTGCCAGGCTGGCGCTTACGAGCAGAGCGGCTGGGATTAGCAGTAAACGCATATGCTGAATTCCTTCCCCCAGCGGCTTATTATTCTTTCAGGCTGCCGGGTTCTGAGTTGTTGAGTTTTCCTCCCCAATGGGATGGCAGTTGCAAACCATGGGTTTTTCCGCCCGGCTAATTCCACCCCAGAGCTGAGACGCGTCAGTTGTGGGCGCTGAGCAGGTGCTCGCCGGTCGGTTGCGTCACTTGGGAGTTGTCCTCAGCGGTCACAAATACGTCGAAATTATTGGTGTGCACAGTGGTGAAGTAGGTCGCTTCCAGCTTGTCGTTTACCTGCAGCACTCCGTGATTCTGCGGCGGCTGACCCGTGGGCTGAACCCACACCACGTAAGCAGTCTTGGCGGGATGCAGCTGATCAGGCCTGGCGAGGTGCTTCGCCTGGATGTTGATGTAAATAGTGCCGCTGGTGTCGTGAGAAATACCCATCGTGCCGCTGGCACCAGGCAGCGCCGGGCTGACTGTCAGCTGGTGGATCTGCTGTCCCCACAAAGCCAAGGCAAACAGCAGCACACAGGCAATGAAACCGAAGTGGCGTCGCATAGCGTCTCCTGTGTGCCTTTGATGAAGGACATGCATCTGTCGTTGTGCGCCCTCCTGAAGAGGCCCAAAGCCATGCTGTTGCAGGCCGGAGCCGCAAGTTCGGGGAGTTGGCATAGCTAACTTAAATGCGGGCTCCTGCTTCTAAGCAAACGCGGGGCAGGAAATGCTCGGGGAGAAGCCGGGCAAAGAGGGGATTTATGAAAAAATTGATAGGGTTCGCAGTAATTGTGTTGCTGGCCGGAGCGGCGTTTGCCGACACGCCCAGCGACCGCATGCAGAAGGCCGGCCAGGTGCTGCAGCAGATCATGGCCACGCCTGATAAAGGCATTCCCAACGAGGTGTTCGACAAAGCCAAGTGTGTGGCCGTGGTACCGCACATGCTGAAGGGCGGATTTGTGTTCGGAGCCAAGCATGGCAAGGGCCTGGCCATTTGCCGCACGCCCGATGGCTGGAGCGCGCCCGAGTTCTTCACCATCGGCGGCGGCAGCTGGGGAGCGCAGATCGGAGTTGAGGGGGTTGATCTGGTGATGATGATCATGAATCAGCAGGGCATGGATCAGCTGCTGAAGAACCGCTTCCAGATTGGCGGTTCGGCTTCAGCTTCGGCAGGTCCGGTGGGCCGCCATGCCTCCGCCGGCGTGGACTGGAAGATGAACGCGCCGATTTTGACTTACTCGCGCAGCAAGGGCGTGTTTGCCGGCGTGGACCTGGAAGGCGCTGTGATCGAACCCGATGAAGACGCCATGCGCGAAGTTTACGGCCACCTGATACCGGCCAACGAGGTGCTGACCGGAAAGACCAAAGTGCCCAAGGACGCGCAGCCGTTCATCGCTGCCGTTACTCAGGCCAACATGCAAGCCAAAGCCAGCAAGTAAGGCGCGCGCTACCTGTCAAATTAAAGGACCTCGTGGGGCATACCCGCGGGGTCGTTTTCTTCTGACCTCAATCCCTGTACACCGGCCAGATTTGAATGGCCGCCCACCCTCGGTATAATCCCGGTTTCTTCTTTATTCAGCCAGGTGTGGAGGCTTGATGGTAGACGATAACCGCGGCGGTTGGGTGAGGCGCGATTTTCTGCGCACTGTGGCGGGATCCGTGCTGATGACGGCCAGTTCCCGCTTGTTCGGACGCACGCACGCGCTCAGAGTTTCCGCCGCAGTGCCGCCGCCGCAACACGATCGCCTTGAGCCGGACTGGTACCGCCGCAAAATTGCGCAAGTGCAGGCGGAATTGGACAAGCGCGGGCTTGACGCCCTGCTGCTCATGCATGCTATCAACGTCATCTACACCACGGGGTACTTTCATCTCTCTACCGAGCGCCCGCTGGCTGCCTTCATCCCCAAAACCGGCGACCCGGCGCTGTTTATCCCGGAACTGGAAGCGGACCAGGTCAAGCTGTGGTGGGTGAAGGATTACGAATCGTACTTCGACTTTCCCGGGCCGGTGAACCGCGTACGCTGGATAGCAGAGCGCGTCGCGCGCCGCGGTTTCGACCGCGCGCGCATTGGGATTGAAGAGCCGACACAGGGCCGGCTTAACCAGCTGTGCCAGGGCGCGCCCAACGCCAGTTTCGTGACCGCCGACGACATTGTGGAGCACCTGCGCTGGGTGAAAGATGACGATGAGCTGCGCATCATGCGGCGGGCCATGACCTTTGCCGACTTCACGGTGCAGGCTGGACGCGACTTTGTCGCGCACCATGGAGCGGTAACCGAAGACCAGATCCTGAAGGCCAGCGCCGATGCAGTAGCCGACAAAATGTCGCGCGAGCTGCACGACGTGGTAGGCGTGGGCATTGATGCGCCTTTCGGCGGTCTGGTGCCGTTCGGCCGTCGTTCTGCATTCCCGCACGCCGTGCCCAGCAAGGACGTGCTCAAGCGTGGCGACCCGCTCATCCTCAGCTTCGGGGCGCAAGTGGGCGGCTACAACGTGGAATGCGAGCGCTCCTTCTGCGTGGGCAAGCCCAGCGACTACGCCAAGCGGCTCTACGATGCCATGCTGGCCGCGCACGATGCCGCCGCCTCAGCCATGAAGGAAGGCGCCGTCGCGCAGGACGTGGACAAACTGGGGCTGGACCAGATTCGCAATGCCGGTCTTAGTTCCTTCATCCGCCACCGCTGCGGACACGGCATCGGGCTGGAAGCACATGAGTCGCCCTGGATCGCGGAAGGCGACAAGACTGTGCTCAAATCGGGCATGACCTTCAGTTGCGAGCCGGGAGTTTACGATCCTAATTTTGGCGGCTTCCGCCACTCCGATACGGTCGTAGTTACCAAAACCGGCGGGGAGATCATCAACAAATACCCCACGCGCCTGCAGCAGATGATTATCGAAATCTGAGCAGGCGGCAGCGCTGGCGTTTTTGCTGGAGCCGCGCTACCTTGATTACAGCATGCGCGGAACGCTCATGAAAGCACTGTGGCTGCTGTTAGCCATGGATCTTCTGGTGGTAGCCAATTGCCCCCTTGCCCCGGCTCTCTCAATGGCGCCCTCGCATAACAGACAGTGCCAGCATGAGCGCGTTCCCGCCCGTGACCCGCATTCCTGCTGCGTAAGTGTCCATCATCAGCCGGCGCTGGTGCGGCCGATGCTGGAAAACTCCTTCGCTCTTCCAGCGCCAGCATCGGTTTCGACACTTCTGGCGCAGGCCGTGCAAATCTCTCCCATTGGGATACCCGCTCTCAAACCTAGTCCACCACTTCTGTTCTCTGAGTTGCGCATCTAGCCTCTATTCATCTTCTGCTGCCTAACGAAACAGGCGCTCTGAGTTGATGTGAGCGCGCTGCGGGAGGTGTACTTGCGAGCATGCTGGCTCCATTTTCTTCTGTCAATTTGCGTACTGGCTCAAGCCGGTTGGGGCGCGCCCTTACCAGTGTGCGCCGGCCAGCAAATGCCCGGTATGCAGCAAGTCACTGAGCAGCATCGGCAGCATTGCTCGATGTCAAACATGACCCACGCCAAAAACGGCAAAGGCCCGCTGATCGCCACCATTCTCCTGCACACCGATTCGGGCACCAGCCTGGAACCCGCCTCTACGACTTTCCCTATGCTGATGACCACAGTGGGAAAATGGCGCGTGATGTTTCATGGCGAAGCCTTTGTCAACGACCTGCAGCAGAGCGGCCCGCGCGGCGCGGACAAGTTCTTCTCCACCAACTGGTTCATGCCCATGCTGCAGCGGGACCTCGGTCGCGGCCAGTTGACGTTGCGCACCATGATCAGCCTCGAACCCGCGACCGTCAGCGACCGACGCTACCCGGAGCTCTTCCAGCAAGGGGAAACCGCGTTTGGCCGGCCCATTGTGGACGGCCAGCACCCTCACGATCTGTTTATGGAACTGTCGGCATTTTACGATCTCAAGCTCAGCGAGCACGCGCTGCTTTCGTTCTATGGCGCGCCAGTGGGCGATCCCGCTATGGGACCGGCTGCCTATCCGCACCGGGCTTCCGCGGCAGAGAATCCGGTTGCTCCTTTGGGACATCACCTGGAAGATTCCACACACATTGCAGACGATGTGGTCACTGTGGGCGCGACTTACCGCGTGGTGCGTTTCGAAGCGTCGGGTTTTCATGGCCGCGAACCCGATGAGGACCGATGGGATATGGATGCCGGCAAAATTGATTCCTGGTCTACACGGGTGACTGTCAGTCCAACGCAGAACTGGAGCATGCAGTATTCGCTCGCGCACCTCACCAGCCCGGAAGCAATCCACCCCGGCGAGGATGTGCGGCGCATGACAGCCTCGGTCATGTATAACCGCCCGATGGCAGGCGGCAACTGGGCTGCGACTGTGCTCTGGGGCCGCAACAGCGACCTGGACGGGAATGGGGTGTTCAACGGATATCTGGCGGAATCAACCGTGCAGTTCCGTGAGCGGAACAACATCTGGGGGAGGGTGGAGAACGTGGACCGCACCAGCGATCTGCTCCTGGGTAGGCTTCCCGAGCCGTCGAATGACGTGGAGCGGTTCCTGGGCCGCGTTCAAGCTTACACTGCAGGCTACGATCGCGAATTTTCCTGGGTGCGGCACATCTCGACAGCGGTTGGAGGTCAGGTGACCTTTTATGGCAAGCCGGAGTTTTTGAATCCTGTATATGGCGCGCACCCGGTTGGGATTCTAATCTTCGTGCGAATCCGCCCCATTAATCACATGCACTGAGCTGCGGTAAAGACGTAACTTCTTACGTCTCACACTGTTTCGGGTTTGAGTTCCACCACCATGCCATTGCCCCAGCCATATTTCTCCTTGGATAGCTGCTGCACAGCACCGTGCAATTCGGGCTCAGCATCTGGATTGACGACGCGGGCCGTGGCAGCAAACCGATTTTCGCCCAGCCGCACTCTGACTTCAGCATTGGCCGTGACGTTCTGCACCCATTGGCTGGTGGGGTATTCAGCGATTACGTAGTAACACCCGTTTGTGCGCGTGAACCAGATCTCAATTTCGCGCGGTAGGCCGCTCCGCCGGCCGATGGTGGTCAGGTAGAGGTACGTTGGTTCTGCGTTGTTGGGCATGGCCACAGGTAGAGACGCATTTATTGCGTCTGTCTTCTAGTCGCAGCAAACAGAGGTTACGGCAACGTCTCTATTGACACTCCTTTTGATGCTTTCACGATTTCCGAGGAAACATTACTCGTTGTTCCCGCGGTTTCGCGAGCCCGCCCTGCTGCCGGCAACAGGGCGCATCCTGCTCACATCTCAGTTAAGCGGTATTTCGGTCTGCTGGTGAAACGGTGAAGCTTACTATTTTTGGCCTCACGCTCTCATCCTCCTGGGGTAATGGACACGCTACGCCCTACCGCGCGTTGCTGCGCGGCCTGCATCGTCTGGGGCACCGCTGCGTTTTCTACGAAAAGGATGTGGAGTACTACTACTGGCGGCGTGATTTCACCTCCTGTGACTACTGCGACCTGGTGCTGTACCCGGAATGGCAGGCGGTGCGCGCCCGCGCCCTCTGCGACGCTGCCGACTCCGATGGTGTCGTTATAGGAAGTTATTGTCCCGAGGGAGCCCGCATTGGGGAGGAAATGCTGAGCCTGCCAGGTCCGCTGCATGTTTTCTACGATCTGGATACACCGGTCACGCTGGAAAATCTTGAAAGTCGAGAGGTGGAGTACCTTGCCGCCGAGCAAATTCCCGCCTACGACCTCTATCTTTCTTTCACTGGCGGCGACATTTTGCGCGAACTGGAAAGTGCCTGGGGCGCCAGGCGCGCGCGGCCGCTCTATGGATGCGTGGACCCGGAGGTGTACGCGCGGGTGCAGCCGCGGCCGCAATATCAGTGCCGGTTGAGCTACATGGGAACCCATTCCCCCGACCGCCAGCACAAACTGGAGCGGTTGTTTCTGGAACCGGCGCGGCAGTTGCCGCAAGAACGCTTCCTGCTCGCCGGTTCGCTTTATCCCTCCGACTGGAGTTGGCCGCCCAATGTGGCGCGTTTCGACCATGTTGCGCAGGCCGATCACCCGGCGCTTTATTCCTCCTCGCGGGCTACTCTGAACATTACCCGCGATGGCATGGCGCGCGCTGGCTATTGTCCTTCAGGGCGTTTCTTTGAGGCGGCCGCCTGCTGCACCCCCATTGTCTCTGACTGGTGGGAGGGCTTGAACGAATTTTTTGGTCCGGAGGAAATCGCAGTAGTAGGAAATGCAACCGATGTACTCGCCGCCCTGAGCCGGGATAACGCTGAACTTGCCGGCATGGCCACGCGGGCACGACAGCGCACCCTCGAGGAACACAGCGGCGAGCGCCGCGCGCGCCAGTTGATCGCCTGGCTGGAGGAAGCGGCAACCTCCCGCAACTCTCGCAGCTCGATGGAGGTGGCCTCATGATGGGCATTATTCCCGCGGCCGGCGCCGGCCAGCGCATTCAGCCTCTGGGTTGTTCCAAGGAACTCTTGCCGGTCGGCTCGCGCCATGTGGATGGCGTGCAGCGGCCCAAGGCGGTGGCCGAGTACCTGGTGGAACGCATGATCGCGGCCGGCGCCGGCCAGATCTGCATGGTAATTTCCGCGGACAAGACCGACATCATTAGATATTTTGCCGAGCGCGAGTATGCGGCCCAGATTTTTTACGTAGTCCAGCAGCAGCCTTTGGGATTGTGCGATGCGCTTTTTCGCGCCGAACCTTTTGCCCGCCAGCACGAGCAGGTGCTCATCGGCCTGCCCGACACCATTTGGTTCCCAGAAAACGCCTTTCGCAGCGCGCTCGAGGCCCATCCTGATGCTGACGTGAACCTGGTGCTGTTTCCGGTGATGGAGCCGGCGGCGTTTGATGCCGTGGTTTGCGACCAGCTGAGTTATGTGCAGCGAGTCGAAGTCAAAAAAGCGGATGCTCACTCGCAGTGGATCTGGGGCGCGGTTACGGCCACCGGCCACGCCTTTCATGCCCTGAAACTGCTGTGGGAAGCGCGGCACCGCGAAGATCTTTTTCTCGGCGACCTGCTGAACGCCTACATTGCAGCCGGCAACGTGGTGCGCGCCACCCACGCGGGCGAGCATTACATGGATGTGGGAACGCTGGAAGGCTATCGTGCAGCGCAGGATTTTCTGCGCGCCACCGCTGAATCTCCGCTGCGGAAGGTGGCCTGAGTAGAGCGCGCCCAATCAACTCTGGGAGCGCAGGATTTCGCGAATCTCGCGGTTGATGCGGGCCGCGTCGCGGGTGGCGTTGTCAATCAACTCCACCCACTTCTTGTTGCTGTCGTCGAGCTTGGCCTGGGCCAGCAGATAAGAAGCCTGCATGACGGTTTCAATAGAATTGCTTAAATCGTGAGCCAGGGTGCGCAGCCGCATGACCACTTCGGGCGCCATTTTTGCCGGAGGTGAGGTGGGTGGAGTCATCAATTCCTCGTGCCGCTCATAATGATTTTATGATGCCGGAAGCGGGTGGCCTGGAGGTTTACACTCCAGCCTTGAAGTTGGACAGCAGATTAGGGCTGAAATGTTGCTGCCTCCCCGTTATTTTTCTGTCCGTTTGGCTCCTCAGCCTGGCTGCGGGCCCACAGTTGCCGGCCGTTTGACACCCCGCAGAGTGCCTGTAACAATATTAACGTAATTCTTCCTCAGCACAGCCGGATTGGCTGTCGTGGTTCGTCACGCGCCGAAGTGGCGGAATTGGCAGACGCGCATGGTTCAGGTCCATGTACCCGCAAGGGTGTGGGGGTTCGAGTCCCTTCTTCGGCACCAGCATCTTCCCCAACCCTAAGTAGCTTCTTTCTCGCTCGCAGTTGATACAATTCTGCCGCCAAAAGTCATTCGAGGAAAATCATGCCACGCACCTCGTTCCATCTCTTTTCTTTTTTGATGGTAGCAGTGCTGTTCTCGCTCGCTCCGGCCACGGCGCAAAATCAGGCACCGCCGCCCATACTGCTGGGCACGGCCTGGTATCCGGAGCAGTGGCCGGAGTCGCGTTGGGAGGCCGACCTTGCACTCATGCAGCAGGCCGGCATTCACATGGTGCGGGTGGGAGAGTTCGCCTGGAGCCGCATGGAGCCCAGCGAAGGCCAGTACGATTTCGACTGGCTGGAGCGCGCCATTACAGCGGCCGCCAAGCATAATATCTACACCGTGCTGGGCACGCCCACGGCTGCGCCTCCCGCCTGGCTGACGCAAAAATATCCTGAGACCCTGCGCGTGGACGAGCAGGGCCACCGCGCCGAGCACGGCAACCGCCAGCAGTTCAATTTTGCTAATGCCAAGTACCGCGAATTCGCCCGCGACATGGCCGAACACATGGCCAAGCGCTTCGGCCACAATCCCTATGTCATCGGATGGCAGATTGATAACGAATACAGCGAGGTCTCCTTCGATGCGGATACCAGGGCGCAATTTCAGCAATGGCTTAAGGCGCGTTACGGCACGCTCGACAATCTGAACGCCCGCTGGACCACCGCTTACTGGAGCCAGACCTATTCCGATTGGCGCCAGATTCCCATCGAAACCACGGACGGCAATCCCGGCCTGCTGCTGAGTTGGATGCGTTTTGTCAGCGATACCTGGCGCATGTACCAGAAGAACCAGATGGATGCCATCCGCGCCAATGCCGATCGCCGCCAGTTCATCACCACCAACACCATGGGCTGGTTCGACGGCTTCGATCATTACACCGTCACGCAGGACCTGGACCTCGCCGCCTGGGACGACTATGTGGGCGAGGGGCACCTGAATCCCACGTCCAATGGCGCGGCGCACGACCTGACCCGCGGCTTTCTGCGTAAGAACTTCTGGGTTATCGAAACCCAGCCTGGTTTCGTCAACTGGGCGCCCATCAACAACTCGCTCAACAAAGGCGAGGTGCGCGCCATGGCCTGGCACGACGTCGGCCACGGAGCGGACACGGTGAGCTACTGGCAGTGGCGCAGCGCCCTCAATGGCCAGGAGGAATACCACGGCACGCTGGTGGGGCCGGATGGTGCGCCAGTGCCACTGTATTCAGAAGTGGAACAGGTGGGCGGAGAGTTCGCCAAGGCAGGTCCGGCGCTGGCCGGCACCACGCCCAAATCAGAAGTGGCAATTCTGCATTCGTATGACAGCCGCTGGGCCATCAACTGGCAGCGGCACAACAGGAATTTCGACCCGGTGAAGGAGATCCTCAGCTATTACGCGCCGCTGCGCGCCATCAGCCAGTCTATTGACATTATTCCTCCTACCGCGCCTCTCAGTCAGTACAAGCTGGTGGTCGCGCCCGGGCTGAATGTTCTGTCGGATGCGGCGGCACAAAATCTAATTGCCTACGTGCGCCAGGGCGGGCATCTTGTACTCGGCCAGCGCTCGGGAATGAAGAATGATGACAACGGCCTGCAAGCCGAGCGCCAGCCCGGGCCTCTGGTACCGCTGCTGGGTGGACGCGTTGAGCAGTACTATGCGCTCCTCAATCCCGCACCCGTGGAAGGCAGTTGGGGCTCAGGTCAGGACCAGCTCTGGGCCGAATTGCTCAGCGCCAAGAGTTCCGACGTGCAGGTGCTCGAGCGTTACGGTAAGAGCAATGGATGGCTCGACGGCCAGCCCGCCGCCATTTCCCGCAAAGTAGGAACCGGGCGGATCACTTACATCGGAATCTGGCCGGACGACCGCCTGATGACCTCGGTCGCCAAATGGATGGCGGACGTAAGCGGTGTGAAGCCGGCGCTAGGCCGCGTGCCGGAGGGAATAGAGGTGGATCCACGTTACGGCGCTCAGGGCGTGGTTTACATCCTTGTGAACTTCTCCCAATCTCCGCAGACGGTCATGCTGCCCGCCGCCATGCAGGATGTTCTGAACGGCGGCAGCAAAAGCTCAATTACCCTGACAAGGTATGGGGTTGCCGTGCTGTCGGAGCGGAACCGCCGGTGAATGAGGGCGGACTGGGGCTGAAGCGCAAAGGTTCTCTGCTTGCCGTTCAAATTACCCCTGGCAATTGTGTAGAATTATGGCCGTGAGGGTGGCAAGCACAATAGGCATGCTGGCGTTGGCGTTGCTGTGGGCTGGCAGCCCCTTGCTGGCTTGCGCCTCTCCCCACGATCCTGATGCAAACATGCAATGCTGCCGGAGCATGAAGGGTCGTTGTGGGGGTTCTAACGGTTCGCAATCGTGCTGCACGCACGCGAACCGTGCCCAGCACAGCCGGCCGGCGGTGCTCAGCCGAATTGGTATTGCGCTGTCGCCGTTTGTTATCCCAGCCAACGTCGAGCTTCGTGCTTCCTCGTCCGTTCACGCGCGCGTCACTCTGACGTGCACCGCCGAGTCTCCCCCAGGTTTCACACCCACCCTCAGAATCTGATTCTCCTCCCGGCTCCGCAAGCGCTCGAAGCGTTTCTGCGGATATCTCCGCCGAGAGAGGAGTATGAGAATCATCCTGTTATTTTGCGCCCTGTTGTTCCCCGGGCTGGTCGCGTTTGCTTCCGGCCACGGTCCGGTATTTGGTTATGCCACTCCTACCAATTCGCAGGGTGAGTGGAGCTTCGATTTCGGACTAGCCGGCCAGAATGCCCTTCCGGGAACAGAGTTGATGACCCGCTCGATGTTCACCTACGGCTTTACACCCCAGGTGCAATGGTCAGTATCAACCCCCGCTGTGCTGAGCACCGCCCCTGTGTTCCCCTCGCGCATGACACCAAGTTCTAATTTCGAAAGTGACCTGGGGTGGCGCGTTTACCACAATCCCGACGCCGTCGGCCGCCGCTTCGAGACTACCGTTTACGGCGGAATCCTGATGCCCACCCCGCAGACCATGGGCAACATGCTGGACCACCTGCACTGGGCGCCGGGCGTTGATGCCGCCGTGGCCACAGGCATGGCCTCGCGCAGTCACTACCTATGGCTGGGCGGCGGCTACGCCCGCTACCTCGAGCGCAGCGGCGACCGCCGCCCCGACGTGCTCAGCTACAGCCTGGTTTACGGCTACCGCCCGCGACCTCTACGCAAGGATTATCCGTCCTGGGATTGGCGAGTGTTCGGCGAATTGACCGGGGAGAACTGGAGCCACGTCCAAATGGCCGGCCTGGCGATTCCACGCAGCGAAGGACAGGAGGTATTTCTCGGCCCCACGGTTTTGGGCATCTACAAAACTTTTGCCATCTCAGGGGGCGTGCAATTCCCGCTTTACCGCGATACCGGACCGTTCTTTGCCCGAGAACGGGTTCGCTTTGCCATTAATGTGAGTTATTTCCTTTTTTCGTCACACCAGCACTGAGGAGGAATCATGAAAAAATGGTTGATCATTGCAGCGCTCACCACCCTACTGGTTTCCGCGGCGCAAGCAGAACTGCAGCAGGTTCAAATTACCGTGTTCGGCATGGATTGAGCCGTTTGCGCCCACGCCGTGCGCGTGTCATTGAAGGGAATTCAGGGAGTGGATTCCGTCGCGGTCAGCCTGAACCAGGGGCTGGCCACGGTTAAGCTGAAACCCGGCAATACGGTCACCATGGAACAGTTGCGGAAAGCGGTGGAGAAGAACGGTTTTGTCACCAAGCAGGCCGAAGTGATAGTCCGCGGGCAGGTGCTGTTTTCCAGCAAGCCACAACTGAAAGTGCTGGGCACAGATGAGACTTATGACCTTACCCCAGCAAATGGTTCTGTTCCGGCAAAGTGGCAGGAACTGTCAGGCAAGAGTGTCATCGTGAATGGCACTGTTCCTGCCGCTTCCAAAGGGGCAGCGGCAACAACTCTGGAAGTGACGTCGGTCACGCCGGTGCCGCAGGCGAACCCATGAACACCACCGTTGCTGAAAAAGCTCAGCCGTACGCTTCCCGATGGCGCGGATTCTGGAATTACCTTTCCCTGTTTGGGTCACTGAGCACGCTTTTGTGCTGCGCATTGCCGTCGTTGCTGGTCTTGTTCGGATTAGGTGCAACCGTGGCGTCGCTTCTTTCCGCCATGCCCTGGCTGGTAAGCCTCTCCCGCCACAAGAATTGGGTGTTCTTCATCGCTGGCGGTCTGATTGGGCTCAGCTTTCTGCAGGCGTATTACATATCGCCGAAGCTGCAGGCCGCGTGCGCTGCCGGCGACCCCAGCGCGTGCGCAACAGCCAGTCGTTTCAGCAGGGTTGTGCTCTGGCTGGCGGCTCTGATTTTCGCGGTGGGTTTCTTCGTGGCCTACGTACTCGGCCCCATCCTGGCGTACATGGATGCAATGTCCTAAGGACCCTCACGCCGCTGTGGTTTCTCCGCCCAGCAAGGTGAGCACCTCGCCGGTGATGTAGCTGGAATCGGCCTCCGAAGCGAAGAACACGAAAGCGGGTGCAATTTCCTCCGGTTGCGCCGGACGCTCCATCGGCGCCTTCTGGCCGTGCTTGCCAACCTTTTCCGCCGGTTTGCCCGCAATGTTGAGCGGCGTCCACACCGGCCCGGGTGCGACGCAGTTCACCCGTATGCGGCGCTCCACCAGGTTTTGCGCCAGCGACTTAGTAAAAGTGTGAATCGCGCCCTTCGTGGAAGCGTAGTCCAGCAGTTGCTTGTTCCCCTGCAGGCCGGTTATGGAACCGCAATTTACGATGGCGCTGCCCGGCCGCAAGTAGGGAATAGCCGCCTTCGCCATGTGGAAATAACCATAGATGTTGGTGCGGAAGGTGTGGTCCCACTGCTCCTCTGTGATTTCTTCCAGGCTCTCCTGGTGCTGCTGGAACGCCGCGTTGTTGACTAGGATGTCGAGCTTTCCGAGTTCCTCCAC
>DATFDP010000090.1:0-34008 GCA_035252015.1 Terriglobales bacterium | reverse complement strand
CATGGGGTCGGACATTGGTTCCGTTCAGGCGAAGGAAGCTACAGCCGCGTCGGCATCGGTAAAGACTTCAAACAGGTTGAGCAGCCCGACCATGCGTAGGGTCTGGACCGCAAACTTGGACGGATTGACTAGCTTGATGTTGCCGCCGCGTTGGCGGGCGGAGGCCAGAGATTTCATGAGTACCCCTATGCCGCTGGAATCAATCATGGGAACCTCGGCGAGATCGAGAACAATGCGGGTATCGCCGTTGCTGAGTGAGTTGTCCAGGGCCTGGCGGAACTCGTTTACCGCGGCGCCCATGCGCAACGGCCCTTTCAACTGGATAATCTCGACCTGTGACCGCCGTTGCATGTTGATGTCCATAAGCTTCCTTGTACCCGGGGCGGGATGCCCAATCCACGCTGAAGTAGAAGCGGCATCCGGACGGCGGAGGTGGGAAAGCCCCGCCAAAGCAGCCGGCCAGAGGCTGGTGTTACAAAGGGCGTCGCCCAAGATACGGGAAGTGCGGCCTGGTTGCAAGAACGGAGATGGCCAGTGGGCAGGCGGGCCGAGGCTATAAATTTTCATCCCGCCGAGGTGAATTTTTGACATAATAGCGCGCGCTCTGCCGCGCCCTTGCGCGGTGCTGTGCGCCATCTGCTCAGCACGGAGAAAGAATGAATCGTGCCGTTAGCCGGCCCCAGCCGGTCCTTCCTGCAATCGCCATTGTTACGACTGATGAACTGGTCGGCCCTGAAGCCGCCAAATACCTGCACAGCGCTTACCAGCTGCAAATGCTGCAAACCTGGCAGGAATTGCAAGCGGCGCTGCAGAAGATTTCCCTGGACGCCATTCTGCTTGACCTGGACACGCTAGGGGAAAATAGCGATGCGGGTGTGGCCGCACTGCGCGAGTTGCGCAGCAACCATCCCGACCTGGTGCTGGTGGCCATGACGCGCTCCAACAGCCGCCACCTGCGCTGGAAGGCGATGGAGGCGACGGCTGACGAATACTTTGTGGCTCCGGTTGAATTTCAGGAGGTGCAGATCATTTTGGCCCGGGCGCTGGAAAAGCGGCTGGCAGAAATCGAGTACCGCTCGCGTAAGGACAAGGACGTGCCGCAACCTTCCTTCTGCGGGCTGATCGGCCTGAGTGAGCCCATGCAGCGCGTCTACGACGCCATACGTCGGGTGGCCGGCAGCACCAGCACGGTGCTGATTCGCGGCGAGAGCGGTACCGGCAAGGAGCTGGTGGCGCGCGCCATTGTGTCCATGAGCTCGCGGTCGGACAAGCCTTTCATCAGCCTGAACTGCGCCGCCCTCCCCGACAATCTGATCGAAGCCGAGCTGTTCGGGCATGAAAAGGGGGCATTCACCGACGCGCGCAACTCCCGCGCCGGGCACATCGAGATGGCTGACGGCGGCACCCTGTTTTTGGACGAAATTGCCACCCTAGGCCTTCCACTGCAGTCCAAGCTGCTGCGGGTGCTGGAAGACCGGGCAGTGCAGCGCATAGGCGGTAAAAGTCCGAAAAAGATAGACTTCCGCCTGATTACCGCCACAAACGAGGCCTTAGAGGAGATGGTGGAGGCAGGGCGCTTCCGCGAGGATTTGTATTACCGCATCCACGTGGTGCCCGTCATGCTGCCCCCATTGCGCGAAAGGCAGGGCGATATCCCATTGTTGGTGGACCACTTCCTGCGGCGCTATTGCGCCGCCAATGGAGTGGAACCCAAGCGGTTGGATCCGGAGGTGATGGCCATCCTGGAGGAGGATTCCTGGCCGGGCAATGTGCGCGAATTGGAAAACCTGGTGCAGCGGCTGGTGCTGATGGTCGACGGGCCGTTCATTAAGGTGAACCACCTGCCGCAGCGGATTTTGTACAACAGCACGGCGAGCCAGGAATCGCTGCTAATCCCCGAGGGGGGCGTGAACTTCGACCAGGAGATAGCGCGCATTGAGGCTGCTTACCTGACGGCGGCGCTGCGCCGTTGCGATGGCAGTAAGATCGCAGCCGCTCGGCTGCTGCAGATAGACAAGCAGAAGATGCATTATTTGTGCCGCAAATATCGGGTTGGCCGCAATTAAAAATTCATGCCTTAAGGCCGAAGGTTTAAAAATTTATAGCAGCGCAGTTTAAAATTTAATCCGTACTCGGCAAAGCAATCAATTGCTGGTATCTCCTGGCGCGGCTGTCCTGTTGTAAGTCGCTGAAAACAATCGAGAGCAGCCCAATTCCCAGAGATAGATGAGTTTGGCACGTGCAGTGCATTATGCAAGTACGTCCACGCTGGCCTAGTGGCACGGTGGCGGACCAACAACTTAAGATCGAAGGGAGAAGGAAATGTCGGTTCAGAAAAAGTCTTTGATCAGCCAGCGCGCAGCCGTGACGAAGGCCATCGTGGCCACACCGGACTCAGAGAAGAAAGCGAAGGTAAAGCTGAACCCACAGGTGATGCCGAAAGCAGCTCCCAAGGTCACTGTGGCCATAAAGGGCAGACTCTCCAAATTGGCCAATATTTAACCATATCGCCACTTCGACGAGGCCGCGTCAAAGCACGCGGCCTTTGTGTTTTGGAAAGCGCTTACCACACGCGGTGAGTAAACATATCCTGCAGATACTCCCAGATGAAGCCGGCCAAGCTGCGGCGGCGGACAAAAATTTTGGCTGTTCCGGTCAGTCCCTCACGCACCATTCCTGCATTGTGAAAGGGGACTGTGCCGAGATAGTAGTCGGGCAAATTAATACCCTTTAGATTGCTTTTTGCCAGAAGGCTGGGGTCCGTCTGGGTACTAGCGGGAGCGACGGCATCGAGTGTGCCCGTGATGGGGGCGGCAGACGAATTGGGTAGAAGCTTAACCGGGGCTCCGATGCGGATGTCGCGCATAGCGAACTCGGGAACGAAGATACGCGCTTGCATGGTGGACATGTCGGCGATCTCAGCCACGTCCTGGCCCGGGCGCACGTAGGAACCACGCAGATCACCGGGGCGAGGGGTGGTGACCACCCCGGAGATGGGGGACAATAATCGTAATGCCTCCACCTGTTGGCGGAGCAGACGGTCCTGTTGGGTCAGTTGGTCACGCAGTTGCTGCGCCGGCGCAATATCCGAATAACGGAGTTGAGCCTTCACGGTGCCGGCAGTTGCGATTTGCAGGTCAGAGTGCACGCGTGCGGCCTGGGATTGCAATGCCAGGTTGCTCAGTTGTGCCACTGGCTCGCCGGCGGCCAACTGTTCTCCTTCATGAATGAACACCTGCTCCACTTGCCCGGGAACCTGGGCGCGGATGATGGCCCGCCGCAGCGGTTCCATAAGGAACTGCGCGCGCACGAATTCTGGCCATATCGGGGCAAGCAACACTGCCGCTGCCAATGCCGTAGTAAGTGCCAGGCGAGAAGGTGAAAGCCATCCCCAGAGCTGTTCCTGCTTGTTCAGATATGCTGTCTTTACAAGCGCGAGTGAACTCCAAATACGCTTTCGGAACATCCAATAGGCGATCGCCACCGCGGGCACGAAGGCCCATTCCGGCGAATAGGCCTGGAGTACGTGATAAGCGAACAAAACCACCACGATCAGCAGACCATAGCTATAAACACCCGAGAGGAGTGCGTACATCAGATAGAAGGCCCGCCGCTGTCTGGGAACCCACTCCACTTCTACGGGAAGGCGAAACAGATTCCTGCGCACCCAGGAGGAAACGTAAGCGGTGGACGTTTCCTTTAGATCCGGCTTGCCGATGAGTTCGGAAAAGAGATAGTAACCGTCAAGCTTAATGAGAGGATTCAGGTTGAGAAGGCTGATCGCAATACCGGTGAGCATCATCACCTTGTAGGCGAGATCATGGCTGGGCATGCCGGCAGGGGTGGCCCACCAGACGATGGTGGCCACCACGCAAATCATCAGATCGGCCCAAATGCCGGCAATGATGGTGGCGCAACGCTCCCAGCGGTCGCCGTAAATCCAGATCTGCGTTACGTCGCAGTAGAAAGTGGGCGCGAAATACATCAGGATGAAGCCCATTTTTTCCACTTTGCCGCCGAAGTTCCTGCAGGTGAGACCATGCGCGGTTTCATGAACGAACGCCAAGCCGCCGAAAAAAAACCAGAACTCGACCAGGTCAGTAATCCCTTTATCCGTAAAGTTGTAGTATTCGAAGCTGTCGTACCAGATTTCGTGAAAACGATCTATCCACAGGAAAGCCATCACAGCAAACATGGCCAGAGTCAGCAGCGTAAACCAGCGCGTATAGATGAACTTGAGCCTGGGCTGGATATGGGCGAGATAGTTGTCGGCATCCTTCCATTCCAACAAGGGCACCTCCGACAAGTCGCTGAAGCGGCTACGACGCCGCTGGTGCTGGCGCTGGCTGCGTAGTTTGTCGTGCAGCGTTATGTTCTCCTCGACGGGGGTCTTGTAGAAGAAATTGGTATTCTCCTGTAGGAAGTTGGCAACCTGGCGTACTTCTTCTTCGGAGTAGAACACCCCGGCGACGGAGCGGGACTGGTTACTGATGTCCTGGTAAGAGCGCTGGCCGTCGAAAAGCTGCACCAATTGCCATTGCGACGACGGGAAGCGGATAAAATTCTCAGCCCCCGGCATTTTCGCCAGCACCACGGAAGCGCCCTGCTCGATGTGTTCGCGGGCGATAATGCATGAATCAAGCCGAGGATAGCGCTGCTTTCCGGTACGTCCCGGGAGGTCCGGCAGGGCAACCTCCAGCGCTTCGAGAATATTCATTGCGCGTTCTCAATGCGGATGTTGGCTGTCATTCCTGGACGAAGGTTGCGGCTGGGATTGACGAGTTGGGCGAGCACCTCGAAGGTGCCACTGGAAGGATCCACCACCGGACTGACCTGAATAACTTTGGCGGAATGTTTGATGCCCGGATCATCCAGGCAGCTCACACTCAGCATCTGCCCACGCTTGATGTGGCCCATGAGCTTTTCCGGCAGCGTGAACTTCACCTGCAACGGCCTGATCGCCGTGACCCAGAAAAGACGGTCGCCGGTCGCGACTTCCTGCCCCAGGCGCACGTAGCGGCGGGCTACGACACCGTCAAAGGGAGCGCGAACGTGCGTTTTTTCCAGTTCCAGGCTCACGGCCTGGAGAGCAGCCTGGCGTTGCAGCAGTTCCTGCTTGCCCTTATCAATCTCGTAGACGGAGCCCTCCCACTTATAACGGGCGTGATCGAGCTGCTCTTGAGTGTTGAGCTGGGCCTTGAACATGCCTTCAGCGCGGCGGAAATCGGCTTCCGCCATCCTGGTTTCCGCCTCCCAATCTTTGAGATTGGCTTGTGCAACCTGGACCTGTGCGCGGGCGGCCTGGCGTTCGGCAGTAAGCTGACGGTCGTCGAGTGCGGCCAGCAGCTGTCCCTTTCGTACGGGTTGCCCCACGTCGACAAGTAGTTGCGCCAGCACCCCGGGGCGTTGGGCGGCGACATCCACTTGATCTTCGACCAGCAGCGGGCCGGAAGCCACGACAGCGGTGTCACGGGCGGGCACCACCGCAGTCCGAGGTGTAGGAGGGAGCGCCGGTTCAGAAGCAGCCAGAACCGGGGTAACCGCCTGCGGCCCCGAGCTGCCGCAGCCTGCCATTCCTGCAACCAACACCGCAATCAAAATCGCGCTACTCGCCACCCGCATGCCTACTCCTCCTTACCACGCGAACCAGGACCACAGTTTGCTATAGAGCCACATTGCCGGCCGCCGCAACAGGACATAGCCCACCGGATGCCATCCCACTGCCACCTTGGCCCGACCGGCCATGCCCGCGCGAATCACGTTTTCCGGATTGGGAACCTGGATCCGGGCGTAGAAAAACCGATCATCGCCCACCAGTTCGCTCTGCGGGCTGATGATGTCCACCGTCCCGCGAAAAGTATGGGCAGGGAAGCCATCCAGCTTGACCCAGCCGTGTGCGCCTGTGCGCAGTAGCGGCAGGTCAGGCTCATCCACTCTCACGTTGACCATGACCGCGGAGTTATCCGCAACTTCTGCGAAATCATCACCCGGCTTAAGCTGTCGCCCGGCGAAATCCTGCACGTGCGGGGTGGTAACCCAGCCGTCCAGCGGCGAGCGCAAATGCGTTCTTTCCAGGCGCTCCTGGTCGCGCTGCATTTCCGATTCCCAGTAATTGGCCTGCACGCGCTGCACTCCGGCCACGGTCCCGTCGTTGTGAGCCAGAGCGCGATTCATCTCCGAAAGGGCGGTCTGGTACTTGGCTTCGGCGCCGGCCAGGGCCGAGCGGTAATCCCAGTCTTCCAGGTCAGCAAGCACCTGCCCTTGCGTAACATGCTGTCCTTCGCGGACAAAAACCTGGCGGATCACGCCCGCGACCTCGGGTTCCACTTTGGCCAGGTGCGACGGCGAGACGGTTGCGCCTCCTTCCACTCGCATGGGGAAAGGAAAAACAGCAAGAAAGATGACGGCGGCAGCCGCGGCGCCGATGAATAACGCCCGCCGCCGCTTCTCCAGGGCAAGAAATTTTTGCTTTTTCTGGATCAGCGGTTCCAGCACATTGATGAAGGGCACTTCACGGTAAAGGGAGGCGTTGCGGATGGCCACCGTGGCCTGGGCGGCCAGCACGCGGATCATCTCGAAGTGCGCTTCAGTCAGAAAATCGGGATCGGAGCTCTCAAAGGAAAGAATGCCGACCGCGCCCTCTTCGTCGCGCAAAGGCACGCCATAAAAACCGCGCATGCCGCCGGTTTGGAAATAACGGCGAAATTTCTCCTTGGCGTCTTCGCGAGAACAGCTTATTTCATCGTCGCGCTGAGCGGCGGAGACATCCGAGTCAAAGAACTCCGCCCACTGCAGGATTTCGCGCAAGTTCTTGGTCTCGGGATCATCAGCACTGACCTGCAACTTACCGGAAACGGCGCGCAACTTTGCTCGCCCCCGCTCTTCCAGGGCGATGGCGGCGCGCTCGTAGGGGATCACGGCGGAAGGCCCGTTCACCACCGTCTGTAGGACCCGGTCCAGGTTCAGCGTGGAAGTGATTTCGGTGCTGACGGTGACCAGAGTATGCAGGATTTCCAGCTTGCGTTCGGCCAGCAGCAGGCTGGCGTTGTGCAGGGCGTTGCTGGCGGTTTCGCAGACGTTGGAGAGGACGAACTGGTCATCTTCATCGAAGGGTTCGCCGTCCAGACGGTTGACCACCTCCAGTACGCCGACCAGGGATTCGCGGTCCATAAGCGGGCAGGCCAGCAGAGAAAAGACGGCGTCGTCCTCGATATTGCCGTTGCGGGCCCGCAGACGTTCGTCGTTGGGATCGGCAATCAGCACAGGCTCCCCGTCGTCCGAAATTTTCCCGGCCACGCCATCTGCTGGCCCTTGCCGGGCGCCCTGTTGCACGGTAGGGTCCGTACCCTCCTGCTGCATGAGGGTAACGAAGTCGCCATCGACCATCCAGATGTTGGCTGCTTGAACATTCATTACCTCCTGCACCTTGGAGGCGATGGTAGCCAGCAGTTCGTCCATCTCCAGGTTAGAATTGAACACTTTTTCCAGGTCGTACATTTGCGTGACCCGGGTGATGGACTGGAGGCTGCGGTTGCGTTCGCCCTCGTAGGAGATGGCACTGGCGATCGCCGGCGCGGCAAGCTGGGCAACATTGGCTACGCTGCCGAGCAGGGAACTGGAGGGCGGGCGTTCGTAGGTAATCAGTTCGATAGCCCCAACCAGCGCGCCCCCAGCAAGCAGCGGCACATAGGCGAGAGAGGCAACGGTGCGGCGGACGTCGAGATGGGCGTAGTGCTCCCGCTTCAGGTGCGAACCGTTGAGGACCACGGGTTCTTCCCCCGCTTCGGCCAGCATGCCGAGAGTTCCGGCGTTGAATTCCAGTTGCTCGTGTTCGACCCGGATGTCGCCCCGCAGCCCTTTGGGACTCCAGGCGGGATTCTCTTGGTCCTCAATGACATAGACCACCGCGTCGCAGCTGTGGTCGAGTTCGACTACCTGCTCCGCGATGAGTTGGGCGCGCGCGGCAGCTTCGCGCTGCGAGAAGAGGCTGGCGGCGAAATCAACGAGAGATGTCTGGAATCCGGGTCTTTGGGTCGCCATCTAGCGGCGCTCCGTTCAGGCAGGACCGATCTTCCGCTCCGACAACAGCTTGCCGAGAGCACACGGCGCACGTCCCTGGGCGCCGCGCGACTCTAACAAACGTTTGGGGGGGTGTCAACAATTGTTAGCGTGGCAGGAGCAGGCCTAATAGCGCGCCAATGGCTGGAGTCCGGAGATTGGAGCTAGGGAAGCCTCGGTTAGAATTCACTGTCCTCATCCGGGCACCTGAAGGCCGTGGCGCCAAAATCAGAGGTAACCGAGATGGAATTTGAATTCAGCGACAAAGTAAAGAAACTGCGGCGCCGCTTGCTGGCGTTCATGGATGAGCATATCTACCCCAACGAGCAACGCTTTTACGAGGAGATCGAGCGCAATCGCTGGAAACCCACGCGGGTAATTGAGGAGCTCAAGCCCAAAGCGCGGGCTGCCGGCTTGTGGAATCTGTTTTTGCCGGACCACGAATTTGGCCCCGGTCTGACCAACCTGGAGTATGCGCCGTTGTGCGAGATTATGGGCCGCAGCCACCTGGCTCCGGAAGTGTTCAACTGCTCGGCCCCGGACACGGGCAATATGGAGGTGCTCGCCCGTTATGGCACCGCGGAGCAGAAGGAACTCTGGCTCAAGCCGCTGCTGGCGGGAAAAATCCGCTCCTGCTTCGCCATGACGGAGCCTTCAGTAGCTTCGTCGGATGCCAGCAATATCCAGGCAAGCATCGTGCGCAAGGGAAATGAGTATGTGCTGAACGGGCGCAAGTGGTGGGCGTCAGGCGGTACCGACCCGCGCTGCAAAATTGCGATTTTCATGGGCAAGACGGATCCTTCAGCGCCGCTGCACAAACAGCAGTCCATGGTGCTGGTTCCCATGAATTCGCCCGGGGTGAAGGTGGAGCGGGCTTTGACCGTTTTCGGCTATGACCATGCGCCGCACGGGCACGCCGAGATTGCCTTCAGTGATGTGTGCATTCCGCTTGCGAACATGTTGCTTGGGGAGGGGCGGGGCTTTGAAATTGCGCAGGGAAGGCTGGGGCCGGGAAGAATCCACCATTGCATGCGCTGCATCGGGCTGGCGGAGCGGGCCCTCGAGACGATGTGCAAGCGTGTGCAGGAGCGCGTGGCATTCGGCAAACCGCTGGCTGAGCAGGGCACCATCCGCGCCGACATTGCGCGCTCGCGCATGGAAATTGAGCAAGCGCGGCTGCTGACCTTCAAGGCCGCCTACATGATGGATACGGCAGGCAATAAGGAAGCGCGTGCCGAGATTGCCATGATCAAAGTCGTGGCGCCTAATGTGGCATTGGATGTTCTGGACCGTGCCATTCAGGCGCATGGTGGGGCCGGAGTTTCGCAGGATACGTTTCTAGCCGGCGCGTGGGCGCACGCCCGCACGCTTCGCCTGGCCGATGGCCCGGACGAGGTACACACAGAAATGATTGCCAAGCTGGAACTGCGGAAATGGGGCAAACCGCAGGCGTCCTCGGCGCGCAATTAGAAATGGCTGCTAAAATCGAGCGCTTGCATCAGCGCAAACTCACCATTCAGGAAACCCGCAATCTGCTGCGCAAAGTTCCATTCAACCGTTTGCTGGGAATGCGAGTTGAGGACGTGCACCGCGATGGCATCACCATCGCCTGCGCATTGCGCAATGATTTGCGAAATAGCGCCGGAGTAGCGCATGGAGGAGTGGCTGCGGCGCTGGCGGATGCGGCGGTTGGAATCGCCATTCAACGGCATTTTGGCGGCCGGCGGCGGATTACGACCGTGGAGATGAAGGTTAATTATTTCCAGCCGGTGACGGCGGGCGACATTTTCGCCCGCTCACGCCTGCTGCGAGTTGGTTCTACGTTGTCTGTGGGCAGCGTGGAACTCGCCGACGAGCAAGGTCGGCTGATTGGCACGGCAATTGTTACCTACATCTTCCTGGACGCGCGCGGCCATGCTGCGAAACAAGGTGGCGGCCACAGGGGAGTGTTTCGGGAAAACAGCGCTAAGGGCCGAGAATGACGAATTCCTTCCTAGTGCCGACTCCACAAGGGCTCCACGAATACGTCGGCCGCGAAGTCGCGGTCAGCGAGTGGCTCGAGGTCACGCAGGCGCGCATTCAGAAATTCGCAAAGGCTACCGGTGACCGACAGTGGATTCACACCGATTCGGAACGGGCGCGCAGGGAATCGCCCTACGGAACTACCATCGCTCACGGCTTTCTCACCTTATCGTTGATCAGCCAAATGATGGAGCAGGCAGTTCGCGTCCAGGGCGTTCGCCTGGCCATCAACTACGGTCTTAATCGCGTACGCTTTCCGGCGCCCGTGCGGGCAGGCTCGAAAATCCGCGCTCGTTTCAATCTGCAGTCATTACAGGATGTAGGCGGCGGCGTGGAAGCAGTGTACGCCGTCAGTGTGGAGGTTGAAGGCGAGCAGAAGCCGTGCTGCGTGGCCGAGTGGATGGTGCGGTACTACGTCTAAATCACCGGTGCGTGCGCAGGTCGGGTGTGAGCAAGTGCGGGATGGCATTGAAGGCGAAGAGTCGCATTTGCTCCTCCTGCAAACGCAGGATGGTATACGAGGTGTTGTATAAGACGGCGGCGAGGCGCATGACCCGCTGGTCGCAAATATCGAGCGATAGTCCCGCCCAGATGGCCACTGGAACCGCGGAAGTGAAGATGATGATGTTGTCCTGACTTCCTGCCGATTGCAGCTTGCGGCGGCAGCCGCCAATGCGGCGCACGAATTGCTCCCAGCTTTCCCCAGGGAAAGGGAAGCGGCCGGCGATCCAGGCGTCCACCAGCTTGGTGTCACAGGGCAGCCATTCGCGGTGCACGGGGGCATCAACCGAGGCGGCGTTTTGCCGCACCTGCTCGCACAAGGCGGCATATTCGCGGCGAAAGTCGGGGTCTGCGGCCGAGAGTAGCGGCGCAAGCTCGCCATAAACGCCGCTAAGGTCAAACTCGTTCCAGTCTTCGTCTGTGGTAATGGCAGGAAAATCGCCGCCTGCTTGCACATAGCCTCGGCTGAGTTCCTGTGCCGTCTGCTGCTGGCGCAGCATGGCGCCAGTGTAGGCCGCAGCGAAACGAATGTCTTGCCCGGCCAGGTATTCACCCAAATAGCGCGACTGCTGGCGCCCGCGGCCGGACAATGAATCGTAGGCATCGCGGGTGCCCGCCTGCCCGTGGCGGACAAGGTAGATGCGGCTCAACTCGACTTCTCCGCCAGGGCGGCTGCCACTTCCGCAAGGCCGCGCACGCGGTGGCCGAAATCACGGAAGCGCTGGTCCTGCGTCTGGCCGCGTTGAAACCTTTGGTAGATTTGCTGCAGAATCACCGCCAGTTTGAAAATGCCGAGTACTTCGTGCCAGGGAAGATGTGTGAGATCACGGCTGGTCAACCCCGCGTAGCGGGACACGAATTCGTCGCGCGTGTACCACCCGGGCTGAGCTGTCAAAGCAGGAAGTGCGCGCACTCCTAAGGAAGGAGCGCTGGCCCAGCACCAATAACAGAGCGTTAATCCGAGGTCGGCGAGCGGGTCGCCAAGCGTAGCCATTTCCCAATCCAGAACAGCGTCTATCTGATCGGGCGAGGCGACCCGCAGCATCACATTGTCTAGCTTGAAATCGTTGTGCACCATGGTCGGCGGAAGCGATGACGGCATACGCCCAGCCAGCCAGCGCGCCACTTCATCCATCTGAGGAACTGGTTCGGTTTGGGCGCGATTCCAGCGATGAGCCCAGCCCTGAACTTGGCGCTCGAGGAATCCCGCTGGCTTGCCCAGTGCCAGCAAGCCGGCCTGCACCACGTCAATGGCATGCAGCCGAGCCAAGCATTGCACAAAGGCTTCGCTGATTACACGAGGATAATTCGCGAGGCGCACAACTTCGGCAGGAATCTCATTTCGCAAAATTAAGCCTCGCCGCCGCTCCATCACAAAGAACACGGCGCCGAGGACACTCTGGTCCTCGCACAGGACGTAAGGCTTCGGCGCCTCCGGGAAGTGAGGATGGATAGCCTGTAGCACGCGGTACTCGCGAGCCATGTCGTGCGCCTTGGGCGCCACCGGGCCCAGGGGACCGCGCCGGAGGACATATTCCAGTTCGCCTGCGCGCAACAGATATGTAAGGTTGGAGTGGCCGCTCGGAAACTGCTCTACGGATATGACGCCCTCGGCGCCTGCGAGTTTTCCTCGCAGATAGCGGGCGAGTTCCGCTAGGTTTAGTTCTTCGCCGGGTCGAATCGGGGCGGTATCGCGGTACGCTGCTGGGGACTCCGCCTTGGCGCTGCTACCGGGCACCGCTCCTCCTGATCCTTGATTTATGCCGCGGCTGTTTGTGGCTTTTTGAACGCGGCGAAGGTTCCGCCCGTTTCCGCCAGTTCTTGCAGCAACGGCGCCGGTTCCCACAGCTCGCCTTGGCGTTCGCGGAATTCGCAAATTTGGCCATAAATCTTCTTTAGACCGACGGTATCGGCGTACCACATGGGGCCGCCGCGATAGGCAGGGAAGCCGTAGCCGTTCAGGTAAATGATGTCAATGTCCACA
This sequence comes from Terriglobales bacterium, assembly GCA_035252015.1. Classification (GTDB taxonomy): domain Bacteria; phylum Acidobacteriota; class Terriglobia; order Terriglobales; family Acidobacteriaceae; genus JAICWP01. Next base: position 21,443 of record DATFDP010000090.1, on the reverse strand, counting down.
GCACGCAAGGCGATGCCTTCCTCCAGAATGCGCGCGCCCTCATTGATCAGCGCGAATATGCAGCGGTCCACTATTTCCGCGGGCGAGATTTCGCGCTGCTCAAGGCCGGCCTCAGCCGCCCAGCGACGCACCAACTGATTCACCCCAGGATCGGGGATGGCGCGGCGTTTTTCGTCGTATTTGTACCAGCCAGCGCCGGTTTTCTGCCCATAGCGACCCATTTCGCAAAGGCGATCTTCGGCCAGGGGCTGCCGCACTCCCGGCTTTTCCAAGTGACGATACTCCTTGCGGATGCGCCAGCCCACGTCGAGGCCGGCGAGGTCTCCGGTGGCGAGCGGTCCCATGGCCATACCGAAATCGTACAGCGCCCGGTCCACTGCTTCCGGACTCGCACCTTCTTCCACCAGAAACTGCGCCTCGCGCCGGTAAGGGTGGAACATGCGATTGCCGACAAAGCCCCGGCAATTGCCCACCAGCACGCCCACCTTGCCGACCTTTTTAGCAACCTGCATGCAGGTAGCAATGGTCTGTTTGCCGGTGGCCTTGCCACGAACGATTTCCAGCAGGCGCATGATGTTGGCCGGGCTGAAGAAATGCGTTCCAATCACCGCCTCAGGACGCGAGGTGGCGGAGGCGATCTCGTCAATGCTGAGAGTGGAGGTGTTGCTGGCCATGATGGCGCCGGGACGACACACCTTGTCGAGCTGGGCGAAAACTTCCCTCTTCAGCGCCATGCCCTCGAAGACCGCTTCGACCACCATGTCCACACCGGCGAAGCCGTCAAAGGTGAGGGTGGGCTTGATCAGGCGCAGGCGTTCGGCCACGAATTGCTGAGTGAAGCGTCCGCGTTGCACGGAGGTAGCGTAGTTCTTCTGAATGTTAGCGAGCCCGCGGTCGAGCGCCACTTGATCCACTTCCCGCAGCAACACCGGAATGCCGACATTGGCAAAAACCATGGCGATGGCGCCGCCCATGGTGCCGGCGCCTATCACGCCCACCGAATTAACCGGAAGAGCGGGCGTGTCCTTGGGAATATCCGGGATTTTGGCGACTTCGCGTTCGCCAAAGAAAACGTGAACGAGCGCTTTGGACTGATCCGAAAACAGGCACTCGCGGAAGCGGGTCTGCTCCAGTTTCAAGCCTTCCTCAAAAGGAACGCGCGTGGCGGCCTCCACCAGTTCAATCGCGACCTGCGGCGACTTCCAGCCGCGCTGCTTTTTGTGGACGGCATCGCGTGCCGACGCAAAAATGCGTGCGTTGGTTTCCGGCGTGCCCAGCTTCTCAGAGCGGTCGCGAGCTTTGGGGAGTGGCTGGCCGACAACTTCCCGCGCAAAAGCGACGGCGCCAGCAAGAAGGTCACCTTCGATCAGCCGGTCAATGATGCCGGAGTTCAGCGCTTGGGCGGCGGAGACAGGATTGCCCGTTGCGCACATTTCGACCCCCAGGGCCACTCCCGCCAGGCGCGGCAGCCGCTGCGTGCCGCCGGCGCCGGGAATCAATCCCAGCTTGACTTCCGGCTGGCCCACCTGCGCGTCGGGTGTTGCCACCCGGTAATGTCCAGCGAGCGCGAGCTCCAGGCCGCCGCCGAAGGCGTTGCCATGAATGGCCATCACCACGGGCTTGGGCCAAGCCTCAATTGCGGGCAGCAAGGATAGCAGGCCTTCCGTACGCGGCGCCTCGCCCGACATGACCCTTTGAAACTCGTGGATGTCGGCGCCGGCCACGAAGGTACGCCCACCGCCGATTATGACCACGGCATTAGCGCATTTATCCGCTTCTGCCTGGCGGAGGGCCTGCGCCAGGCCCTCGATCACGCCCGGGCCAAGCGCATTAACCGGCGGATTATTGATGGTGATGACGGCGACATCGCCTTGCTGCGTCAGTTGCACTAATTCGCTCATAATCAGTCTCGCTGGTGGACTATAAGGCAACAGCCAAGCAACAAGCAAAGGAGCCATGCCTCGACTCGAGCCGGTACAAATCGGTTATAGGGATGAGAAAACACAAGGTCCCTCGACTCGCACTCCCCTCGTATGCACTCGGTCGCGCTCGCTCGCGATGACAGGCGCAATCCATAATGCACTGACATTCGTTATGCAGCTATCAATAAAGTAGAATCGTGCGCATGGTAAAGCGCGCAGCGGCGCGGCGGCGTCCGCGTAAAGCCAAGGCAGGCAGCAAAGGTCTGGCAGCGGACGAATGCCGGTTGGAAAAGGTGGAAGGGTCGGCCCGCATCGCCGCCGATCTGGTCGAAAAGACCGGCGGCTGCGTGGTTGGGACATACAAGGAACCGTTGGGTGGGCACCCGGTGCTGCTCTCCATTCTTCCAATCGGCGCAATCGAACCTACACCTTTCCAGCGTGACCTTTCAGACACACACCATAAGCGGCTGGCAGATGTTATCAACCGAACCGGTCGGTTCCTTGATCCTGTGATTGCGGTGGCTGCCCCGAACGGCAACGGCTTCTGGACGCCCAACGGACGTCACCGTTTGGAAGCCATGCGCCGCCTGGGCGCCAAGTCCATCGCGGCGCTGATTGTTGCTGAGCAGGAAGTGGCCTGGCAGATCCTGGCTCTGAACACCGAGAAAGCGCACAACCTGAAAGAGAAGTCGCTGGAGGTGATTCGTATCTACCGCGGGTTGCTGGAGGAAGATGGTTCGCGGCTGGAGTCGCAGTTTACTTTCTACCTTGACGAGGCGGCGTTTGTCACCCTCGGCGTGTGCTATGAACGTGTGCCGCGTTTCGGCGGTGGCGCCTACCATTCCATTCTCCGGCGTCTTGAGACTCTGAACGATGAACCGCTGCGGGCCGCCATCAAGGTGCATGAGAAGCGCGCCGCCATGGTGCTCGATCTGGAAGAGAAGGTCGCGGCCGTGGTGAAAAAATTAAAAGAGCGTGGCCTGGTCAGCCCCTATTTGCGGTCGTTTGTGGTCGCGCGTATTAACCCGCTGCGATGGATTAAGGGCGAACCGCCCGAGTTGGAAGAAGTGCTGAAGACTATGCGCGAGCGCGCGGCCAGATTCAACACCGAGAAAATCAAGCCGCAGGACCTCGCGGGCGCGGCCGGTCCCCCGGACGATGAAACATAGGGTCGAGACTTGCATTATGGCGAGCAGCCTAAGGGCGCTTTGGCCGCAGGCAGCACTGGCTTCCCATTTTTCTGCAGCACGGCATTGAATGCCGCGATCTCGTGCTGGTTCAAATTCTGCCACTGTGTCAGCGCCTGGTTCAGATTGTCACATCCCTGTTGCGCCGCCGAGTACAAAGTTTGCGCCGGACGAGCATCGCCAGTGCCGGCCATGGTGAGCAGACGGCCCAGGTCGCGGTTCAGAGGGCCGAAGCCCGGCTTATCCGGCTTGCCGTCTTCCAGCGCACTCAGCGCGTCATCCAGCTTCTTGGCGGAATCGGTGGTCTCCTTCGCGGTCAGACTTTTCTGATCTTCAGCCAAAGTGTTGTGAGCGTCGTGCACCTGTTGCCACGCCTTGTAACTGGCGTTCATGGCTTGCGCCAGCTTTTGCTCCAGAGCCAACTGCGCCTGCATGTCGCCTAATGAGGCGTGCACGCGCGGATCGGGCCGGACGGTGATCAGTCGCCGATAATCGTGGCCGTTTACCGTGAGCACCACTTCGTATTGCCCTGGCACAACCAGCGGCCCCTGCGGCTGGTAACGCGGCGTCTGTCCGGGAATAGCATGGTCGGGCAGCGTGTACTCGAAATAATCAAGATGCTTGCCGAAGTAGCCATAGGTGAGCGCCTCAGGATGCGGGTAGCGCAAGTCCCACACAAAGCGGTTCAGTCCCGCATGCGTGGTGAGCGCAGGCTCCGGCGCAAACCAGTACTCGGGCGCGTTGGCGGGCTGAGGCGGCGGTGTCTCGGGCGTGGTGGAAAACTTCCGCACCAGGTTATTGTGTGCGTCATAAATCGCCAGAGTCATGGAGGTTGGCCCCGCGCCTTTCAGCCAATAGTCAATGATGGCGCCGTCAGGCGGGTTCGCCCCGGCAGGCGTTTCCGGCGGCAGCGGGGTATCCGGGTTTTCGTCCCAACGCACGCGCACCGCATCAGCGGGCGGGAAGAGATGGACGGTGGCGCTCGTCACCTCAGGCGTGAGCTGGCGCAGAGGAGTGAGGTCATCCAGAATCCATAGCGCTCGCCCGAAGGTGGCCAGCACCAGGTCGTTGCCGTGCACTGCCAGATCGCGCACCGGAGAGACCGGCAGATTCAACTGCAGCGATTGCCAGTGCTCGCCATCATCGAAGGAGACGAACACGCCGGTTTCGGTTCCGGCATAGAGCAGGCCTTTGCGCTTGGCATCTTCCCGTACTGACCAGGCTACAGAATCTGCAGGAAGGCCGCGCACGACGTTGGTCCAGGTGTGTCCGAGATCGTGAGTGCGCAAGATGTAGGGTTTGAACTCGCGGGGTACCTGCAGAATGGCGTAAGCGGTGCCTGTGTCGTAATGCGAGTCTTCCAGTTCCACCACCAGTGGGTAGGTCGGCGCCTTGGAGCCCTCTGGTGTCTTGGCGGCGGGGCTGGCCGGTGTGACGTTTTGCCAACTCGCCCCACCGTCGCGTGTCACATGAATCAGGCCGTCGCCGCTGCCCGCCCAGATCACGCCCGCTTCCACGGGCGAAACCGCCAACGCCGTGAGGCGATTGGTCGGCCTCCTCTGCGGCTCCGCCTTTTTCGGCACTCCACGCGTAAGATCGGGGCTGAGTTCGTTCCACGTAACCCCACTATCGCTGGTTTCGAGCACCTTCTGCGCCCCCAGATACAGCGTGTGCGGGTCCTGGGGTGAGAAAGCGATGGGTGGCATCACCCAGGTGCGGTATTTGTCCCCAGGCACGAACACGTGCACCATTTGGCCGGTGCGCCGGTCCAGGCGCATGAGCGTGCCATACCAGCCGCTGGAATAGATGTTCATCGGGTCGAGCGGGTCGGCCAAAATGTGCGCCACCTCGAAGCCACCGGTGGAATACCAGTCGCGATAGGTGAGCTCGCCGAAGTCGCTGCGGCTGGGGGTAGCGACGGTGCCGCTGTCCTGCTGGGCGGCATAAATCCAGTAGGGGAACTGGTCGTCGGTGGTGACGGTGTAGAACTGGCCGGTGGGCTGGTTGAACCACGAGGACCAGGTCAGGCCGCCATCGCGGCTGACAATAGCGCCCTGGTCCACGCCCAGGATCATGTGACGTGGGTCACGCGGGTTGATCCAGAGCACGTGCACGTCATCGCCGCTGGGCGCCCCGTTCCACGCCTGAAACGTCTCCCCGCCGTCGTTGGAGCGGTACATGGAGGTTTGCGCCACATAGACAATGTCCGGGTTCTTGGGATCCACAAAGACGCGGCTAAAGTAGCCGTTGCCCGTCACGCGCGGATCGCTGGTAATCTGCCGCCATGTGTTGCCGCCGTCGTCAGATCGAAACAGGCCTTGATTCATGATGGCGAATACACGCTGGCCCTTTATGGCGGGCGCCACCGCTATGCCGATTCTGCCCAGGTCTTTTTCGGGCAGACCCTGGCCCGGCACGACCTGCCAGGTAGCCCCTTCGTCCTTGGAGCGGTAGATCCAAGCATCCGGCCCGGCGGGCGGCTTTTTTTCGCCCTGCGGGGGCCGGCGCTCCAGTGCCGCGAATACTTCCCGCGGGTTGTCGGGATTGAAGCCGATGTCCACCGCGGAGGTGTCGTTATCGCGAAACAGAACTTTACTCCACGTCTTAGCGCCGTTCGTGGTGCGGAACACACCCCGATTCGGGCCGGGCTCAGCATCGCCGCTGACCGCCACCAAAACAACTTCGGGGCTGCGCGGGTCAATAATCACGTTGGCGATGAAGTGGGTGTTAGCTAAGCCAACGTTGTTCCAGGTGGCGCCCGCGTCCGTGGACCTGTAAACACCATTGCCGCGCCCCTGCTCGCCGGTGCCGGCATAAACGATGTCGGACTGAGAAGGGGCGACGGCTACAGCGCCGACGGAAGCGATATGCTCGGCATCGAAGATGGGTTTCCACTCGCGTCCGCCGTCGGTTGTTTTCCATATGCCGCCGTTAGGTGTGGCCGCGTAGTACAGCGCGGGGTCACCTGGCACGCCGCTGACCGAAGTGATGCGTCCGGCGCGGAACGGTCCTATGAGCCGCCAGCCCAGTGAGCTATAGGCGCTTGGGTCAGCTTGGGCAAGGCCGGCGGTAGTGGAAATAGAGACAAGCGTGCACACGGCCACTACCCAATAGCAAATCTTCATCTGCTGGAGCTCCCACGAAAAGCAGGCCAGTGTACACGGAAACTTGCTCCCGGGTCGGCGGTAGCACAACCAGCTAAAAGTCTTTTATGAATTATGCTGACGGTTGAGGGAACGAACCTCCTGCCCCGCTGCCAATGTGGTTCACCTGTTGTACCCGGCGTTACATGTAACTTAATTCCACGACATAGCTCTGAGGAGGATGGTATCTGCACAAAACGGGTGAAGCTTGAGACAGACGAGTTATATGTGCACTCAAGAGTGAGCCGGTTTCGAGGAATCGTTTTAAGGAATGCTTCAGCAATTGGGTCATAGCACTGACAACAATTGTCGCGAGAGCTTGCAACATATGTCGCCACGCCGAATTAATGTCTTCTTCTACGGGCTGTTCATGGATGCCGGTCTTTTGCGCGCGAAAGGGGCTAACCCGGTGAATATCCGACTAGCGTGCGTTCCCGGTTATGCGCTTCGCATCGGCCAGCGGGCTACACTTATTGAGAATAACCAGGCTCGCTCGTACGGCATGCTGATGGAACTAACTCACGACGAGATCGAGCAACTGTACTCCGAAGCAAGTGTACGCGCCTACCGGCCCGAGGCGGTACTAACTGAACTTAGCGACCGTTCGCGCCTTCCCGCCTTGTGCTTCAATCTCGTCGTACCCCCAGGTCCGGAGGAGGCCAACTCCGAATACGCAAGTAAGTTGCGTACTCTGGCGCGTCAGTTAGGCCTGCCCGCTCATTATGTCGAAAGCATTCACTAGTCCGCGACACCTGGCGGAGCGTTTGTCAGCGGTTCTTAGGCGGCCTTTCTTTCCTGCCTTGCTTTTACCTTTGCCCAGCGCGCCCGCTGTGCGGCCGCAATCCTCGCGCGCGCGGCTGCCGAAAGCTTGCGGTGTGGCCGCCGACCGCGCCTAGTGGCGGCACCCCTTCTGTTATTGTGCCGGCCATCAATGTGGCCAAGGGCGGCAATCGCATTGTCAAGGCGGTCAAGTTCGCGCGATAGACGATCCCGTTCCTGGCGCAGCTGAGTTACTACCCCGGAAATATTCGCCATCTCGAGTTCCTTTCTCCATGCAACTAAGGTAACTGCACTAATTACACTAATGAACTGATTATGCATCATACGCCTTAAACGTGAATTATTGCTACTCAGGAGAGTAGACTGCAGTAACTCAGCATTACTTTGCTAAGCATGGGGAGTAACAAGGCCTGATATATAGATATATTTGAGCGAGCAATCTATGCTACTTTGCGGAGAAAATCCAGGTACACTTTTCAATCGGCGGGTACTGGCTCGTGCGGCAGCGGTTCGCGCTTGCGCCGTCCGGTGAAGCGCGACCACTTGCGGTTTAGCCAGTTCTGTACCTCGTCGAGATAGACGTAGTAGACAGGCGTGATATAGAGCGTGATGACCTGCGAGAAGATGAGGCCGCCCACCACCGCCAGGCCTAGCCCTTGCAGCGAGCCTGTTCCCGAACCCACTGCCACCGGCACCATGCCCATGAGCGCGGCCATGGTAGTCATCATGATGGGCCGGAAACGGACCAGGGCGCCCTGATAAATAGATTCCTCAGGCGTTTCGCCTTTCTCGCGCTCGTTGGCGAGGGCGAAGTCAATCATCATGATGGCGTTCTTCTTGACAATGCCGATAAGCATGATGATGCCGACAAAGGAGTATAAGTTCAGCTCCTGGTGAAAGACGATGAGGGTAGCCAGCGCTCCTACTGCGGCCGAGGGCAAGCCGGACAAAATCGTTAGCGGGTGGATGAAGCTTTCATACAGAATTCCCAGAACGATATAAATGACCAGGATAGCGGCCACCAGCAGCAATCCCAGTCCCCGGAACGATTGCTGAAATGCCTGCGCCGTCCCTTGAAAGCTGCGCTGCACAGTCGCAGGCATTATCTGGTTGGCTACTTGCTCCACCGCCTTGGTGGCTTCGCCCAGTGAGACTCCAGGCTTGAGGTTGAAACTGAGCGTAACCGCGGGAAGCTGTCCCAGGTGGTTGACGGTGAGCGGCCCCAGGTCAGGCACCACCTGGGTCACAGTGCTCAAGGGTATCAGTTTGCCGTCGTTGGCCCGCACGTAAATCATGTTGAGCGCCTGGATATTGTTCTGATAAGGCGGCTGCAGCTCCAGGATGACGTAATACTCATTGCTGGGAGCGTAAATGGTGCTGACTTCGCGCTGACCGAAGGCCGAGTACAAGGCGTCGGAAACCTGCTGCGCGGTCAATCCCAGTGCGTAGGCTTTGTCGCGGTCTACTTTCACATCCAGTTGCGGGTTGTGGTTCTGCAAATTGCTGCTTACGTCCTGCAGCAGCGGAATGCGGCGCAGCGCTCCTTCGAGCTTGGGGGCGTCGGAGTACAGCTCCTTAATGTCGGGCGATTGCAAAGCATACTGATACTGCGCGTTGGTCAGGCTGCCGCCCACGTTGATGGTCGGCGGGATCTGCAGAAATACATATACGCCCTGAACGTTCTTCAGAAATTTATCGCGCAGTTCCTGGATCACCTGGTCAGCGCTCATCTGGTTGGCCCGTTTCTTCACATCCTTCAGGTGCATGAAGACGCGTCCCTGATTGACCGGTTCTCCGTAGAAAGTCATGGTCAGCTCGACATTGGGATCGGCCATGGTGATGTTGGCAATCTGCTGCATCTTCTGGCCCATCTGGTCGAAGCCGATGCCTTCTTGCGCCTGAATAAAACCGAAGAGCAGGCCGGCATCCTCGTTGGGGATGAATCCCGTTTTCGCACTTTCATAAAGGAATAGAGTAAGACCGACAACAGCAAAGCTGACCAGCAGGGTCGCCAGCTTGTGGCGCAGCACTTTGGCCAGCGACCAGTCGTAGAACTTGAGCGCGCCGTCAAACATACGCTCGGTAGCGTTATAGAACGAGCCGTGCCGCTCCTGCGAAGGCGGGCGCAGGAAGCGGCTGCTCAGCATGGGCGTCAGAGTCAGCGATACAACGCCGGAAACCAGGATGGCGGCGGTGATGACTACGGCAAATTCGTGCAATAACCGTCCGATAATGCCGCCCATGAAGAGGATGGGGATGAACACGGCAGCCAAGGAGAGCGTCATGGAAAGAATGGTGAAGCCGATTTCTCCGGCGCCGTCCAGCGACGCTTGCAGCGGCGTTTTCCCCATCTCCATGTGGCGCACAATGTTTTCCAGCATCACGATAGCGTCGTCCACGACAAAGCCCACGGAGAGCGTGAGCGCCATCAGTGACAAGTTGTCTACCGTGTAGCCCAGCAGGTACATCACGGAGAAGGTGCCAACGATCGCGATAGGAAGCGCCAGGCTGGGAATGATGGTTGCGGAAGCATTGCGCAGAAACAGGAATATGACCAGTACTACCAGCACGATAGCCAGCAGTAGCGTGAACTTCACGTCATTCACGCTCTTGCGGATGGATACGGAGCGGTCATAAAGGGTGGTGATTTGGATGGACTGCGGGATCTGCTGCTCCAGCCGGGGCAGCACCCGGTTGACAGCGTCCACGATCTCCACCGTATTTGTGCCCGGCTGCTTCTGAATGGCAAGCACCACGGCGCGCTGATTGTTCAGGGCGCCCTTGACGTACTTGTCCTCAGTGCCGTTGACCACGGTGGCGAGCTGGTCCAGACGCACTGGCGCGCCATTGCGGTAAGCCACAATCAGCGGCTGGAACTGGGCCGCATTCAGCAGTTGTCCATTCGATTGCAGGGTGTAAGTCTTATCGGTTGCGTAGATGCTGCCCACTGGAAGATTGGTGTTGCCCGCCTGGATAGCCTGGGCCACCTCATCAATTCCAATCTGTTGGGCCGCCAGTTTGTTGGGATCCACATCCACGCGCACCGCGAACTTGGAGGCTCCGAACACCTGCACCTGGGCCACGCCGGGGATCATGGACAGCTGCTGGCCCATGGTGGTCTCGGCGGCTTCGTCCACGGAGTAAATCGGCATGGCTTTGGAGGTCAGGCCGAGATAGAGGATGGGCGACTCCGCGGGATTCACCTTGCGGAAGGTCGGCGGGGTGGGCATGTTGGGCGGCAGTTGGCCGCCCGCGGCTGCGATCGCGGACTGCACGTCCACCGCGGCTCCATCCAAGTTGCGCGACAGGTCAAACTGGATGGTGATGCTGGTAGATCCCAGTTGGCTGGTGGAAGTCATCTGGGTGATGCCCGCAATAGTGGTGAACTGCCGTTCCAGAGGCGTGGCGACGGATGACGCCATGGTCTCCGGGCTGGCCCCCGGCAGAGCGGCATTCACCTGGATAGTAGGGAAGTCAACGTTGGGTAAATCGCTTACCGGAAGGGCCAGGTAAGCGAACACACCAAAAATGACGATCGCCACCATCACCAGCGTGGTCATGATGGGACGGCGAATGAACAGACCTGTCACTGCGGATCTCCGGCAGCGGGAGCGTTATCGGCCACTTGCTTGGGCGTGACCGGCACCGTACGCACAACTTGCACCTTGCTGTTGGGAATTACCCGGTACTGCCCATCAACGATTACGCGCTCGCCCGCCTGAATGCCTTTATCGACCACGGCGAGCTGACGGTAAGTTCGGGAGGAAGTCACGGGTTGCATCACCGCCGTGCCGTCGGACTTCACCACGTAGATGTACTTTCCATTTTCCCCGTTCTGCACCGCGGAAGCAGGCACCACCACAGCATGCGGGTCGATACCCAGGACCAGCCGCACATTGAAGAACTGCCCGGGCCACAATTTCCGAGACTGATTGCGAAACGTGCCCATCAGCTTGATGGTGCCGGTGGTCTGATCCACAGCGTTGTCAATGAAGCTCAGAGTTCCCACTTCCGGCTGCGGATCATTGGGCACGAAAGCTTGCACCTGCAGACCCACTTGCTCACGGGCGCGCACCGCCGGCAGCTGCGCCTCTGGAATGTTGAAGGCCACATAAATGGGCGTGACCTGGTTAAGGGTGGTCAGCGGATTGGTGTCATTGGCCTTCACCAGGTTGCCCAAATTGACCAGAATGGCGCCGGCGCGGCCGCTGATGGGAGCGCGAATATCCGTGTAGCCGAGGTTCACGTGCGCGGTTTCCACGGCCGCCTTGTCCGCCTTAACCGCTGCGGTGTAGGCTGCCGCTTGGGCTTCCTGGGCCTGGGCATCCTGCGGCGCCAGTACGCCAGCCTTTAAAAGCGCATCGCTGCGCGCTGCCTGTGCCCGGGCGTTCGCTGCTGTGGCCTCGTCCTGCGCCAGCTTGCCCTCTGCCTGGTCAAGCGCCGCTTGGAAGGGCCGCTTATCCAGCTGGAACATTAGCTGGCCAGCGCGAACATCGTCCCCCTGCTTGAACAGCACGCGCTCAATCTGCCCGTCCACCATGGACTTTACCTGTACCGTGCGGTAGGCCTGCGCATTGCCGATAGCGTTCACTTCAATGGGCACTGGGGCCTGCTCCGCCAGGGCCACGGTGACGGGAGCGGCGGGAAATGCGGGACGAGCGTTGTTTTGCTGCTGCTTTCCCCCACATGCGAAAAATAGGGAGGTTGTGCTCAGTACCACTGTTATGGCGAAAGCGTGAATAGTACGTTTCATTTGCCTCAGGCCGTCACGGCATGACTTCGTGCCCGTTGGGAAACACTGGCCGGCTTCCTCGCCGGCTTGCTGCCATTCCCGATGGTTTCAGGCATGAGTCTCGCTGAACCGTCGGACCGCAGGCGCGCTGGGGCTCTGCGGGCGCGGACTCCGTTCAGCCAGATGTCTGCGAGTTGCTGTCCCAGCTGGCGATGGTTGTACTCGAGATGTCGGTCGCCAGCAAACAGTTCCTGCAGCAGGTTTTGACCGGCGACCATGGCTACAAACGCGTGCGCTCCCACGGCTGGATCAATTTCTCGCAGCCAGCCTCGCTTCATGCCTGCGCGAATGTAATCCGATATCAGATCCCGCGACTCCATCAGGTAATTATGGACGAACTTTTTTGATAGTTCACCATCGCGAAGCGCGCTGAACAGCAGCAAACGGGTAAAAGCCCCGTCCTCTTCACGTTTGTGAAGCAGAATTTCTGCCGCGCCGGCCACGGCTCGCCTGGCGCTTCCTGAGGAGCGGAAATGCTGGCGCAGACGCTTGGTGTTGCCTCGCGTCTTTGCCTGCTCTGACACTACAGCCCAATACAGCTCTTCCTTAGACGTAAAGTGACGGAAAATGATAGCCTCATTGACCCCGGCCAAGCGCGCGATTTCCCGAGTAGTGGTGCCGTCGAACCCACGCCGCGAAAACAGCTGCGTGGCGGCCGTCAGGATCTGACGTTGCCGCATTTTTCCCGGTACTCGCATGTAATCACTTACTTATCATCTCATTCGATGTTCGGACTGCCGAGCCGGTCCGCCAAAATAATGTAAAGAAAGCCGCCGGCCGGTAGCTTTCCCCGGCAGGGCGCCCGACAGAATGGCAAAAGCCGGGAGGCCTCTCTTGCCTAGGCCCACTCCCGGCTTTGCTTACTGCAACTTGTGGCGAACCGTTATGGTTGTGGATTAGTGGCCGGTGCCTGGGGGGTATCACCCGCTGGCTGCGGAGCAGCACCAGATTGTTGTGGACTAGCCATCGGTTGCTGTTGCTGTGGACCGGCGCCTGGTTGCGGTGGATTGGCCTCAGTCCCCGCTACCGATTGGGCCGGTGTTTGCGGCGGGATGTTGGCTGCTGTCCCAACCGCCGCTTCCCGAGCCAAATGCGGGAATACCGGGGTAACCTCGAAAATCATCTTTTCGCGGGCAGAGGCCAGCGGGATGGAAGGCGACTTCACCAGTTCCGCCTGGTCGCTCCATGGGTCCACCTTGATTCGTCCCCCGAGGGGCAGAGCAGGCACCTGGTCCAGCTTGCTCATTTCTAGGGCAGGAGCCGAGCCCATCAGATCGGGCATGCGCAAGATGCGGTCGCGAGCCGCCAACGGATTTCCCAAGTGGGGCGTCAGTAATGCCGGCAGCACGGCTGACCGCTCCTGCAGGGCTTTCAGGAACAGGCCGGCGCTGGCCAGCTTGGCTTTGTAGGGAGAATTCTGCAGCAACTCCATCGCCTTTTTGTCGGCCGAGGCCTCGTCATTCACGTTGTGGGCAAAACCCAGCTGCTGGTATGTGTACTGATCTGAGAACAGCATGCGGTCGACGAAGGCAAACTTGGTGTCGGTCTGTTGGCCCAGGACAATGTGTCCCAATTCGTGACTGAGGACAGTCGCCAGGCTGGCTTCGTCGGGCAGCACGTCGAGCAGCCCACGGCTGATCACGATGGTGTGGCCGACGTGGAAGGTTTCCAGCGGTTCCGTAAGCATCACCCGGCAATGTACCGGCCAGGGGAGATTGATATTGTTGGTAACCACCAGGTTGTTGACCACCGTTTCCAATACCGTGTCCACCTCGCCGCGCGGCGCCAGCAGTCCGGCCTGTTGCAGCCGTTCCACGACGTTGTTTTCTGCTTGCTGTTCCCACAGCCGCTGGCTTTGCACGGGCGTGGCATCTTGCGCCGCAGCGCTCTGGTCCTGCACATCCGGGGAATCTACGGTCAGCTGCGTCAGCTCCGATTCGTGCGATGCATGCTTCAGGTTGTAGCCCCAGAGCCGAGTCTGCGCCTTGAAGCTGGTGGCGCGCCCGAACCCGTAATGCATGTCACTTTCTTCGCTGTAGACGTAAGAGGGAAGCCACAATCCCGGCTGCAGGTTCAGTCGCCAGCTATCAAAGTGGAAGTAGTACTTGCCGTTCCCCTTGTTGGAGTAGGTGCCGTTTAGGCGGACAACGTTATATCCCTGATCTTCCACCCAGATGCGTCCGATAAATCGGCCGTCCCCGGTCTTCGGCTTAGGCTGGACGTCAAAAACCAGGCAACGGAGGTCGCCCAAAAATTCCCGCCGCACATAGCGGAAGTCGTAGTGTTCGCGGTCGAACTCATCGCGGTCGGCATAAATCATCCAGGCAAATCCCGCCGGATTCAGCCGCAAGGAGTAAGTTTCAGTCAGCGTTCCCAGAAAGCGCTTCAGGCGCGAGGAAGTGCCCAGGTAGCTGGCCTCGCTGGCGTGCATCAGGTCCAGGCGCCCCAGGAAATACTTGTCCCCCGCCGGCGTCATGCCCAGTTCCGGGTCTGGCTTCATGGCCTGGAAGTAGGTCTCCACCACCGGACTGTAGTTGTCCAGATTCTTCACCAGGTTTTGTTCGCTGGCAACAAGCCGGTCTACCACCTGGTCCATCGTCACCGGCGCTGCGGGGGCTGCCGGCGCCTGGGGTGGTTCCTGTGTAAAAGCTGCGCAGCTAAATGCTAATGCGCCCGCCATGATCCATTTTGCGATTCGCATGATGTCTATCCTCTTTCAGTACGCCAGCTCGAAGACCACGTGGACCACGGCTGTGGAATCAACCGGCCGCCCGTTCTGCTGCGCCGGCTTGTAACGAATTTTGTTAGCTGCATTCACCGCCGCTTCATCCAACCCGTGTCCCAAACCCCGCATTACCCGCAGTACCTGTGCCTGGCCATTTGCCCCGAACAGCACCTGCACCAGAACCTCTCCTTGCAATCCCAGCCGTTTGGCCTCTTCGGTGTAAACCGGCTTCGGCTTGGAAAGAATTTCCACCGGAGTGGTGGCCGGGGCGCTCACCGCCGTGCGCTGCTGCGGGGCCGAGCTCTGCGTATTCACATCCCCAAATCCGCCGGCTTGTACATTGCCTCGGCCGCTGCTGCACCCATCTCCCTTGCCGGATGTGGCAATGCCACCGCCAAAACCGGCACTGGCTACGGTTCCGCGCGCCCCTCGCATTCCGCCTGCGCCGTTGCCGCTGCCTGCGCCCACCGGCATATCGAATCCACCCATCCGGGCCAGCACCAACTGCCCTTGCCCTTTTCCCTGCGCTGAAACGCCGTTCGGATCGCCAAAGCTGCCAGTTTGAACTCTCTCCACCGGACGAACGATGGTCGGCGCGGCCGAACTACCCGCAAAACTCCCCGTGTGCACAATTGCCGGCATCGCTCCTCCGGGCCGTACCAGCGCCGGGGCCAGCTTGGGGGCGGCGAAGACCACCTTAGGCGGCGCCACCACCGCCGCTTCAGGGGTGTGCATTTGCGCGTCGCGTGGCACGATCAGGCGCGCGTTTAAAGGCGGCGCTGGAAGCAGATGCGCCTTCAGCTTCGGCCGGAACTGCTCCGGTTGCCGTGTCTTTTCCACCAGCGGCGTGTAAGTGAGGTGCTGCGTGGCAATTACCAGCCGCTGCGGATTTATCAGCCCGGCTTCCACCAGCAGGAACAACAGCACCACTTGGCCCAGGAAGCTGGCCGCTAGCGTGCGCCAGTTAATTTTGCGTTCCGGCAGTAAAAGTTGGTCGAACGCCTCTGCCATTTATGTCCTGCTCCAATTGGGGAACTCAGGCCTGGGGAGTTCGCGCCGGAGTAGGTAGGTTACTGTTGGGGTAGAGGAGGGTAAATGTGCCTGCGGTGTATGTACGAGGGTAATTGGGGCGAAACGACCCGAAACCGGGGAACGATTGCGTGACTAAATCATTCAATCATTCAGTCATGGAATCATTATACGTGCGACTTGGCCCGGCGCACCGGCTTGCGCAGACTTTCCACAACCGCCGTTTGGGGGAAGAAAACGGAAAAGCAGGTGCCGCTGTGCTGGGGGCGCACGCTGCTGTGCACGTGGATGGTACCCCCGTACTTCTGCACAATGCCGTGGCTTACCCACAGTCCCAGGCCGGTCCCCTTTTCACCCTTGGTGGTGAAGAAGGGATCAAAAATGCTCGCCAGATGTTCGTGTCGGATCCCATGCCCGGTATCGGCCACGCTGATGCGCACTCCCTCCTGCCAGGGATGACGCCAGTCGCGGGAATGGTACACATGAACCGCGATGGCGCCGCCGTCCGGGACGGCGTCGAGTGCATTGCCCACCAGGTTAGAGAGCACTTGCCTTACTTCTCCCGGTGAGGCAATGATGGGAGCGGTATCTTCCAGCCTTTTCTCCAACTTCACTTTCTGCGTGTGCAATTTGTGGGCGTACAGTTCCAGCAGTCCGTTCAGAAGCTCAGCCACATCCACCGGCACCGGCACCGTGGGCTCGCGGTAAAAGGCAAGGGTCTGGCGGGCGATGCGGGCCACGCGCGCCACTTCTTCCTGGGCCATGCGGGCGTAGCGGCGGGCGCTGGCATCGAGCGAAGGGTGGTTCTCCAGCAGGTAGAGAAGGTTGGTCACGCCTTCCAGAGGGTTGTTGATTTCGTGAGCAATGGCCGCGGCCAGCCGCCCAGTGGTGGCCAGCTTCTCGGTGGCATGCAACACATCTTCGGTGCGCTTTCGCTCAGTGATATCGCGCGAGTTAACGACAATACCGGCCACCCCTGGCTCGTGCAGGAGATTATTGCCGGTGGCTTCCAAGGTACGCCAGTTCCCGTCGTGATGCCGAAAGCGCAGCTCGAGGGGCGCAATGGAGCCGCGAACCGGCAAGTGCTCCTGAAAGATCGCCATCACCCGAGCCCGATCATCAGGGTGCACGAGGTCAAAGGCATTTTTCCCGACTAGATACTCCGGTTTGTAACCCAGGATGCGTTCGATAGACGGGCTCTCATAGCGAATGGTGCCATCCGCCTCCAATATGGTGATGATGTCGGAAGAATTCTGCACCAGGGAACGGAAGCGCAATTCGCTTTCCTGCAAAGCCTGGCGGCTTTGCCGCAATTCCTGCTCCGAGCGCTTGCGCTCAGTGATGTCACGCGCGATGGCGGAAGCGCCGATGATGTTTCCCTTTTCATCGCGAACCGGTGAAATGGTGAGTGAAACGCTCAGCACCGTCCCATTCTGAGCCTGGCGTTTGGTTTCGTAGTGCTCGATGCGCTCGCCTAGGCGCAGGCGGCGCATGATTTCTGGCGTGTCATCCGGGTAGCCCGGCGGCACCAGCGAGGATACGTGACGTCCCATCATTTCCATCGCTGAGTACCCGTAGATGCGCTCAGCCCCTTTGTTCCAGCTGTGAATGATTCCGTCCAGGTTCTTGCTCAGAATGGCGTCATCGGAGGACTCGACGATGGCCGCGAGCTCGATCCGCGCCTGGCTGGAGGAGGAGTGCCGGCCTGACTTTTGCCCCTGCCCGGCTGAGCGTTCCTGTGAAACTGCGGATGTCTCACCCTCCGCCTTGCGCGGCCGGTCTGTGGACCTGGTGTGAGCGCGCCGAGAGTTCTTCATGGGAACGGCTGGCCTTAAACGGGCATTAGCTTACACTAAAAAGTCCATTCGCCGCTGTGGAGGGCTGTGCGACTTGCGCCTGTCTTTCAAGCATCGAAATGGTGTTTGGATGATCAAAAGGCCGCACGCACCGCCAGACGCTCGTCTTATATCGCGGGTCACGCCAGCCGCAGCCCGTGTGCCTGAAACAGATAACGGATTCCTCTTTCACTCTATCGGTGAGCTCCATTCGCATTGAAGCACGGTGTTCCCTCACACAAGTGTAGTTTTGCTCAAAAACCCTGGCCCGCTCAGAAAACAAGTTCTCCTGCCAGAACTCCTGCTTGTGAGAAGATACAGCTATCGCGCATGGCTCCACTTTGTGAGCGGCGTATGCCCGCCTTTGCGGCCGGACTAATGTTTGGCGTGCTGGCTCCGCGCCCGGCGCGCTCGCCTGACCCCCAGGTGCAGACTGCCTTCAATCGCCGGCCACGCCGCCTTAGGCATCCCCTGGGCGTGGCTTTGGCGCTGCTGCTGGCGGCCAGCATGTGGCTCTACGTGAAAGGCGTGCTGATTCCGTACCAGGAGGCGGATGCCGCCCGCTACTCCCGTCCGCGCGGCAATCTTTCTGACCTTTATCCCCGCTGGCTCGGTTCGCAGGAGTTATTCCTGCATCACCGAGATCCGTACAGTCAGCAGGTAACCCGCGAAATTCAGGTGGGCTACTACGGCAGGCTGCTGGATCCCGCCCGCCCCAACGACCCCAAAGACCAGCAGGGATTTGCCTACCCTGTCTATGTGGCCTTTTTGCTGTCGCCTTTTCTCCATCTGGATTTTGCCCCACTGCGCACTGCCTTTACGTGGGTGTTGGCCGGGCTGATCGTGGCCACCGTGCTACTCTGGGCGAGGGCGCTGCGCTGGCAGCTTTCAGCGAGCGGGAAAGTGATCTTCGTGTTGTTGGCGATCGGCAGTTTCCCCGCCGCCCAGGGAATCAAGCTGCAGCAATTGACCGTTCTGGTCAGCGCCGTGCTCGCGGCGGCTGTCGCGGCACTTGCCGCCGGTTGGTTGTCGTTAGCAGGCCTGCTCTTGGCGATTTCCACCATCAAGCCACAGCTGGTGGTTCCGCTGCTGATTTTTCTGCTCCTGTGGGTGCTTGGCGACTGGCCTCGGCGCTGGCCCCTGCTGGCCAGCTTCGGCGTTGCCATGGCTTGTCTGCTGGGAGCCAGCCAATGGGTCCTCCCCGGCTGGCTAGGGAAATTCATGGGCGCCCTGGCCGCCTACCGCCAATACACAGAGGGTACTTCCATCCTGACGGCGTTGCTTACCCCTCTGGGCGGCGTAATTCTCACCGCGGGCTTGCTCTTGGCTCTGACTATGCTGGGCTGGAAACTGCGCCGGGCGCCCGCGGGGTCGCCCCCTTTCAACCTCCTGTTCAGCCTGGTGTTAGCTGTGACCGTGGTCATAATTCCCACCTGGGCGCCCTATAACCAGTTGCTGCTGCTGCCAGCCCTTATCTTGCTGGTCCGGGACTGGCGCCGCCTCGTCCGCTTCGGTCCGCTTTCTCGGCTTCTCTACCTGCTGGTTGCGGCCCTCGTCATCTGGCCCTGGCTGGCTAGCCTTTACCTGAGCGCCGCTTGGTTTTTGCAGCCACCGGCTGTGGTGCAGCGCGGCTGGACCCTGCCCCTCTACACCTCCATACTCATCCCCTTTGGAGTCATGGCATTGCTGGGAATTGACGCCGCCCGCCGCGATGCAACTCTGCCCGCGCTATGAAGTCATGTTCTGTCTTGCATTTTCGCGGGCTCAGGGATTACGCTTTTGCCACAATTATCGGTAGAGCGCCCGCCACTCCGGGGTTAACGGCCAGCGGGAAACTACCCCGGGACCCACAAAATCATGGCTCTGCATAGCGCCGCCACTCCTGCCGCCGAACCTGGAACTGGAGCATTTCCCACACTTCTCGTGGTACAGGGAAACGATACCCGCACCATCCTCCTGGATCATTCACCCTTCACCGTAGGCCGCAAGGTTGACAAGGACCTGGTTATCGCCGATCCGCGGGCCTCGCGCGACCACGCCGTAATTCTTTCCGAAAACGGCGAATTCACCGTGGTGGACCAGGGCAGCAAGCACGGCACCTACGTCAATGGCGAGCGCGTGCAGCGAGTAAAGCTGAAGCCCAACGACCGCATCGAGTTCGGCGCCCGCGATGCTGTCTACGTGGTCTTCCAACCGGCCCAGCCCGCCACCAGCACTGCTCGCGAGTTCCTGCATCAGATTTCCGATTTGAACATCTCCACTCAGACCACCGACCTGGAAAAGCTGACCCTTTTTCTGGAGGCGGCTCGCAAACTCAATACCACCGGTGTGCTGGATGAAATCCTGGTCACGCTCATCGAATCCACGCTGCGGCTGACCGGTGCCGAACGAGGTTACGTTTTTCTCCTGGAGGCGGGAGGCAAACTGCGGCTGGCGGCAGGACGCAATTCCTCCGGCGCCGCGCTGCTCGACGACAAGACGATTTCTCATTCCATCCTCGACGACGCTATCCATTCCAACTCCGAATTCCTAGTATCCGATACAAGCCAGTCCAGCGACATGGCGGTACGAAATAGCGTGATTGCCTATGACCTGCGCACTGTGATCTGCATACCCATGCGCCGCACTCAGGTGCAGGCTGCGCGCATCACTGATACTGCTCTCGGACAGCCGGCGGTCCTGGGGGCGCTCTACCTGGATGCGCGCTATACCTCGCGTAATCTCTCGGGCGTTGGTCACGATGTGCTGCACGCCATCGCGCGTGAAGCGGCCGCGCTGGTGGAAAATGCCCGCCTGGCGGAGGCCGAAGAAGCCAACCGCCGCTACGAGCAGCAGATGGCCATTGCCGCCACCATCCAGCAGGGCCTGATGGCGGTCACCATCCCGGAAGTTTCTTTCGCCGCTCTGCGGGCCCGCAATATCTCCTGCAAGGAGATTGGTGGCGACTTCTTCGACGCGGTGCGCACCGGCGACGAACTGGCGGTGGTGATCGCTGACGTCTGCGGCAAGGGAGTTACCGCTGCCTTGTTGGCTTCCACGCTGCAGGGCATGGTCTATTCTCATCTGGTGGCGCGTATGCCGCTGCCCGATATTGCCAACGTCGTCAATCGTTTCTTCTGCCAGAAGCACATCGGCGAAAAGTACGCCACCGTAGTTATCGTGCGGCTCAGCAACAATGGCCATCTGGAATACGTGAATTGCGGGCATGTGCCGCCGCTGCTGGTCAGCAACGGCAGCGTCTTACGGCCGGAAGTATCCAATGTTCCCGTTGGCCTGCTGGCTGATGCCGGCTACCAGGGCGGCTCCTGTAAGCTGAATCCCGGGGACCGCCTCCTCCTGGTGACCGATGGCGTTACCGAGGCGGAGAACGCGCAAGGTGAATTCTTCGAGGATTCACGCCTGCAGGACATTGCGGCCCACAGTTCTTTCGACCAGATCTTCGCCGCGGTTAACGACTTCTGTGCGGGTACCCCGCTGGCTGACGATTGCACCGTGGTCGAATTGCAGTACACGGGATAAGAACTCCAGCACGGCACACTGCGGCTGCCTGCCCGCCGGCACCGGCCGCCGTCCACCACTACTCCCGCGGGGCAGAGCTGATGAATTTCACCTTTCTGGACTGGTCAGCCATCGTCGCCTACCTGGTGATCACGCTGGCCATGGGCCTCTACTTCCGCCGCCGCTCCGGGCGCAGCGTTGACGACTATTTCGTTTCCGGGCGCAACGTCAGCTGGTGGCTGGCCGGAACCTCCATGGTCGCCACGACCTTCGCCGCCGATACGCCGCTCGTGGTCACCGGACTGGTCTACAGCCAGGGTATTGCCGGCAACTGGCTGTGGTGGTGCCTGCTGCCCTCGGGCATGATGACTGTTTTCCTATTCGCCCGGCTGTGGCGGCGCTCCGGGCTGCTTACCGATGTTCAGTTTGCGGAAATGCGCTACACCGGGCGTCCCGCCGCATTCCTGCGCGGCTTTCGCGCCATCTACCTCGGCCTGCTCATGAATTGCCTCATCCTGGGTTGGGTGACGAA
>DATFDP010000089.1:0-29441 GCA_035252015.1 Terriglobales bacterium | reverse complement strand
AGATAGGCGAGCGAATCGGCGCCAATGTATTCGCGGATTTCCTCGACTGACTTATTAGCCGCTATGAGCTGGCGCTTGGAGGGCGTGTCCACGCCGTAGAAGCAAGGCGAGATGGTGGGCGGGCAGGAGATGCGCATGTGGACTTCGCTCGCGCCGGCCTGGCGGACCATGCGCACGATCTTGCGGCTGGTGGTGCCGCGCACGATGGAGTCGTCAATCAGAACCACCCGCTTGCCCTGCAGCACACTACGCACAGGGTTGAGCTTGAGCTTCACGCCAAAGTCGCGCACGTGCTGCTGCGGCTCGATGAAGGTGCGGCCTACGTAGTGGTTGCGAATCAGGCCGAAGCGGAAGGGAATACCGCTTTCGGCGGCATAGCCCATGGCAGCGCTGACGCCGGAGTCGGGGACGGGCACGACGATATCGGCATCGGCAGGCGCCTCCCGCGCCAGAGTGCGCCCCAGTTGTTCGCGGCTAATCTCCACGGGCCGGCCAAAGACCAGGCTGTCGGGCCGCGAGAAATACACGTGCTCGAAGATGCAGGCGGACTGCGGCTGAGCAGGCGCATAGAACTTCGAAGAAACGCCCTCAGGTCCTACCACCACCATCTCGCCGGGTTTGACCTCGCGCTCGTAGCGGGCGCCGATCAGGTCGAAGGCGCAAGTTTCAGAAGCGAAAACAATGGTGTCCTGCCGATCGGGGCCGGGGGACGGAATGCGCCCCATGGCCAGCGGGCGGAAACCGCGCGGGTCGCGGGCAGCGAGAATACGATCGGGCGTGACCATTACCAGCGAGAAGGCACCTTCCACCTGGCGCAGCGCATCGGCGATGGCTTCCGGCAGCGTGTGCTCGCGCGACTGCGCCATCAAGTGAACGATCACCTCGGTGTCGCTGTTGGTATGGAAAATTGAGCCCTGGGTTTCCAGCCGGGTACGGATTTCCAGCGCGTTGACCAGGTTGCCGTTGTGAGCCAGCGCGATGGTGCCCTTGTGCGAGCGCGCCATAATAGGCTGCGCATTCATCAGGGCGGAGTCGCCCGCCGTGGAATAGCGGGTGTGGCCGATGGCAAGCGAGCCGCGCAGCTTGGCCAGTACCTCTTCCGTGAAGATATCAGCCACCAGGCCCATAGCCTTGTGAACGCGGATATTCACGCCGTCGGAGCTGGCGATGCCTGCGGATTCCTGGCCGCGATGCTGCAGGGCGTGCAGGCCGAGGTAGGCCAGCGTTTCCGCTTCAGGATGAGCGTAGATGGCGACTACACCGCACTCGTCTTTAAATTTGTCAAAACCGCTGGACATTTATGCCCTCAGCTAACCGCGTTTAGGCTTCTGATCGCGCGGCGCGGCGGCCGGAGGGGCCGCGCCGCTAAGTGGAGCCACAGAAATCTAGGCACTTAGCCTCTAGCTACTGGCTGCTAGCTTGAACCCTGTGAATTCCCAAAACCCTTTGCGTGCTTAGCGTCCTCTGCGGTATTGGTTTGGCCTTAAGCTAATAGCTAGAAGCTACTCAGCTCTTCTGCAGCGCTCCCGGCACCAGGCGCTCCTCGGTTTCAGTGTGCAGGGCGCGCTCCAGGGCTGTCCCCCAGGTCTCTCGCAGCTCGGCTACCGGAGCCGACACCACCGGCTTGCCATCCACCAAGATTTCCAGATTGCCAGCGATTGTAGCCCCGATCAGGTCGGCCGCGACTCCGAAATTTTGCGCCAATTGTTGGATTCGCGGAACCTGCTGCGCGTCGCAGGAGATGACTACCAGGCTGGCATCTTCGCCGAAGAGTACGCATTCGGCAGGGAGATCTTTCCCGGGCAGATCCAGGCGCGCGCCCACCCCGTTGCGGAAGCCACATTCGGCTATGGTCACGGCCAAGCCGCCCTCGGAAACGTCATGGGCGGATTCAACCAGACCCGCCTGAATGGCCTCCACCAGGCACTTCTGCAGGGCAGCCTCCTTTTCCAGTTCCAGCGCGGGAGGAAAGCCCCAAAGCTCGCCCAGGATCTCCTTGGCGTACTCGGAAGAGCCGAACTCGGCCTGGGCGTCGGTCAGGTCGCCGGGCTCGGAGCCGCGCAACAGCAGCACAGCACGGCCGGGCTCGCGGAAATGCGGCCAGGTGGCATGCTCCACGTCTTCCAGAATGCCAACCACGCCCAGCACCGGCGTGGGATAGATGGCCTCGCCCAGGGTTTCGTTGTAGAAGCTGACGTTGCCGCCGGTAATCGGCACCTCCAGTTCCTCGCAGGCGCGAGTGATGCCATCCACGACCTGGGCAAACTGCCACATGACTTCCGGCTTCTCGGGATTGCCAAAATTGAGGCAGTTGGTGGCGGCCACGGGGGTGGCGCCGCTGCAGGCCACGTTGCGCGCCGATTCGGACACGGCGTGCATAGCGCCCAGCTTGGGGTCCAGGTAGCACCAGCGGCCATTGCCGTCGAGCGCCATGGCCAGGGCGCGCCGGGTACCCTTCACGCGGATGACGCCGGCATCGCCGCCGCCGGGTCCTTCCACCGTGTTGACCTGCACCATGGAGTCGTACTGCTCGTGCACCCAGCGCTTGGAGCAGACATTGGGGCTGGCCAGGAGGCGGCGCAGCTGGGGCGTGAGGTCCTCTGAGTCGCCCAAGCGGATATGCTCGGGCATTTCGCGCAGGACGGGAGGCTCCCAGCGCTCCATGGGGCGAGAGTAAACCGGGGCCTGATCCGTGAGGGCGGGATTGGGAATTTCCGCCACCACCTGGCCGTGCTGCAGCACGCGCATGGTGTCCTGATTAATGACGCGGCCCACCACCACCGCATCCAGGCCCCATTTTTCGAAAACGCGCAGCACTTCCTGCTCGCGGCCCTGGGCGGCCACCAGCAGCATGCGCTCCTGCGATTCGCTGAGCATGATTTCGTACGGGCTCATGCCAGTTTCGCGCTGGGGCACGCGGTCAAGCTCGATTTCCAGGCCGACGTGGCCGCGAGCGCCCATCTCGCATGTAGAGCAAGTGAGGCCAGCGGCGCCCATGTCCTGAATACCGACCACAGCGCCGGTTTGCATGGCTTCCAGGCAGGCTTCGAGCAGGAGCTTTTCCAGGAAGGGGTCACCCACCTGGACGTTGGGACGCTTGGCTTCGGAGGCCTCGCTGAATTCCTCGCTGGCCATAGTGGCGCCATGGATGCCGTCGCGGCCTGTCTTGGCGCCCACGTAGATGACGGGATTGCCCTCGCCGGCAGCCTTGGCGTAGTAGATCTGGTCGCGGCGAACCAGGCCCAGGGCGAAGGCGTTGACCAGGGGATTGCGGGAGTAGCAGTCTTCAAACTTGGTTTCCCCGCCCAGATTGGGCACGCCGAAGCAGTTGCCGTACGAGGCGATGCCGCTGACCACGCCCTCGAGGATGGAGTGGTTCCTGTGAACCTCAGTCTGTGTGGGCACGGACTGAGTGGGCACGGGGCTGTGCCCCGTGCGTCCTTTGATAGGCCCAAAGCGCAGCGAGTCCATCACCGCTACCGGCCGTGCGCCCATGGTGAAAATGTCGCGCAGGATGCCGCCCACCCCGGTCGCAGCGCCCTGGAAGGGCTCAATAAAAGAGGGATGATTGTGGGACTCAATCTTGAAGGCGCAGGCCCAACCGTCGCCGATGTCAATGATGCCGGCGTTTTCCCCCGGCCCCTGAACCACGCGGCGGCTGCGGGTGGGCAGGCGGCGCAGGTGCACGCGCGAGGATTTGTAGGAGCAGTGCTCGCTCCACATCACGCTGAAAATGCCCAGCTCGGTGATAGTAGGCTCGCGGCCCAGGAGTTGGCGGATTTTGTCGTACTCCTCGGCGGTAAGGCCGTGCTCGCGCACGACCTCAGGCGTAATGACGGCAGGGCTCAGGACAGGGCTCATTTGTGGCTCGCGGAAGCTCTATTTTCTCACGGAGAAGGGGGCCGCGCTGCTGAATGTCGCATCTTGGCCAGCACACCAGAACTGCGTGAAAAGGCAGGCTGTCCGACACTCAAGCGACAAGGGAAGTTGGAAGCGGTTTTGGGCGTACACGGGAAATGTGAGTTTCGGCTCGAAACCTTGTCCCTTGGCTGCACCGGCCGGCATCTACCCGCTAAGTAGGCGGTCATTACCTCGACCGTCCTGAGGAGCCCCCTATGAAAGGTCTGTATGCCTTGCTTCTCATTGGGCTGCTCGGATGCAGCGCAGATCCACACCGCTCATTGACAGTCTCAGGAATCAACGCCGCGCCTCTGTCGGTCAGCGGATTCGTGAACGCGATTCAGCTGACGACATCCGCCACCAGCTTCGGCAGCAACTCTCCGGTTACGGTTGTGACCTTCATCCCCCAGCTTCCGCAAAGCACTCCCACTACCAGCATTACGTTCTGCGGAAATGTGGCCAATCAGTTCTTTCTGAACACATTCGCCACCGTGCACTTCACGCAAGGACCGGGCTGCTCGACCCTCGTGTCGCTTTTCCCCACGGCATTCCTCTCGCTTACGGGATTTGTCAGCATCGTTCAGGTGACTGGCTCAGCCGGTTCGCCTGTCACGGTGGTGACATTTCTCTTGCCGGCCCCGCAGAACGGCTTGGCGGAAAGCCTCGCTTTCTGCGGCAATGTGGCGGGGCAATTTGTCGTGAACGGCATGATGACCGTGAGCTTCTCGCAGGGGCAGGGCTGCGCCACGGTCATCTCAGCGATGACGGTATAGCGTCATCGCTGACGGTA
Organism: Terriglobales bacterium; assembly: GCA_035252015.1. Lineage (GTDB taxonomy): Bacteria > Acidobacteriota > Terriglobia > Terriglobales > Acidobacteriaceae > JAICWP01. The sequence goes on along the minus strand of DATFDP010000089.1, from coordinate 24,751 downwards.
CAGCGGAAACCTTTAAGTGCGCGGGTCGCATCAAAAAAGGATAGTAATGATGTCCTGATACTGAGTCGGGACACGCTCAGGGAGCCGTCAACCAGCGGATCCCTGGGCACCCCAGTGGGGTCAGGCACCGGGTTCTTCCCCTTCCCACTCGTAGCCGCACTTCTGGCACACCCAACGCAGCTCCCTAGGAAAGGGCAGCGGTATGCTCAGCATCAGCCAGGAGAGAAATGTCACCCAGCGATTGCGGTCCAGGTAGGAAATGTTGAGGGAATCGCAATTCGGGCACTGGGGCTGCTCGTAGAGTTCGCCTTTTTCCGAAAAGAATACAGCCGGAATGCCGTCATTCAGCACTTCCAGCGCCTTCTCCGCATCGCCCTCGGGCACCTGCAGGCGAATGCCGCCCACGGCGCCGGCCAGCAACCAATCCAGACGCACGATATTCTCGTTGGCCAGGAAACAGGGAATGCCGGTGGAATCAAGAGCCCCTTTGGCCACCAGCGCCTGCGGCAGGTCGCGGAAGCTGGCTACAGTAATCAGGCGGTCCGCCATGACAGTGCCTACTATCACATGAGAGAAGGCCCAGGCTCAAGGCAGGCGGGTTCCGTCCCCAAGTTCGAGTTTCCTGGCCAACGCCTATATCATGGCAGCGATGAAGTCTGTCGTCGTAGGCACGGCCGGGCACATAGATCATGGCAAATCGGCGCTGGTCAAGGCGTTGACCGGTACCGATCCCGACCGCCTGGAAGAGGAAAAGCGCCGTGGCATCACTATTGATATCGGCTTTGCCCACCTGGAGCTAGCCCCGCCAGGCGGCGAAGCCCTGCGTCTGGGTTTCGTAGACGTGCCCGGCCATGAACGTTTTGTGCGCAACATGCTGGCCGGCGTAGGCGGCATCGACCTGGTGCTACTCGTGATCGCTGCCGACGAGTCCATCAAGCCGCAAACCCGCGAGCATTTTGACATCTGCCGGTTGCTGGGGATAAGGCGCGGCATCACCGTACTGACCAAATCCGACCTGGTGGACCGCGACACGCTGGAGGTGGTTCGGCTGGAGGTGGAGGATTTTCTTCGCGGCTCATTCCTGGAAGGCGCGCCCATTTTAGCTATCAGCTCGAAGAGCGGAGCCGGATTGGAGGAGCTGAAGCAAGCGCTGGCGCACACCGCCGGCGAAGTGAAGCAGCGTGACACGAGCGCGCTCGCCCGCCTTCCCGTTGACCGCGTCTTCGTGATGAAAGGCTTTGGCACGGTGGTGACGGGCACCCTGCTGGCGGGAACCATTACCAAGGAAGAAGAGCTGGAGGTTTTTCCCGGTCAACGCCGGGTGCGAGTGCGTGGGGTGCAGGTGCATGGGCAGGCGGCAGAACGGGCCACGGCAGGCCAGCGTACGGCACTCAACTTGGCTGGTGTCAGCAAGGAGGAATTGGCGCGCGGCATGATGCTAGCGCCGCCGAACACATTTCGAACCACCAGCCGTGCGGATGTTTCCGTCGCCCTGCTGCCTTCCGCGCGCCCGTTGAAGGACCGCGCCCGCGTCCACCTGCACGCCTACACCGCGGAAACGGTGGCCGAGGTGGTTCTGCACGGCCCAAAGCAGCTGGTGCCAGGCCAGTCCGGCTATGCCCAATTGCGCACCGCCGAGCCTATGCTGCTAATACCGGGGGATCGCTTCATTCTTCGCCAGTTTTCCCCGGTGCTGACCATCGGCGGTGGGACTGTACTCGATGCCACGCCTATGGCTGGACAGGGAGCGAAGGAGAGTGCGGAGTCCCAGCTGGGTGTACTCGCTAAAGACTTGACGCAGGAGATCTTGGCGACGCGGGTGGTCCGCCGCGGCAAAGCGGGTCTGATGCTGAGCGATGCGGTCGCGGAAACCGGCTGGCGGCGTTCGCAGGTGGAAGCGCAGGCGGCGACACTTAAAGGAAAGCTGCTGCGCTTCGGCGATGTGCTGATCGCGCAGGGAGCTTTCACCCAGGCGCAACGCGAGGCGCTGGGGGCGGTAGAGGAGTTTCATGGCGCCAACCCGCTGGTGGCGGGCATCAGCAAGGAAGAGCTGAGGGAAAAACTGGGACTGCGCGCAGAGGTGTTCAGCGCGGTTTTGGAAGAATTGCTGAGAGAGAAAAGGCTTGCCGTAGCCGGCGAGCAGGTGCGGTCGGCAGGTCGCACCCTGGTTTTCAAGGATGAAGAAGCGCAGTCCAAGCGCGTTATCGAGCAGGCGTTCTTCGGAGCCGGGTTGAAGGTGCCAGCCCTCAAAGATGTGCTGGCCGGGCTGCGCGTGGATAAAGCGACCGCCCAAAAGATTGTCACCCTGCTGCTGCGCGATAAGGTGCTGGTGAAGATTTCAGATGACCTGGTGTTTCACCACAGCGCGCTGGAGGAATTGCGTCAGCGGGTCAGCGCATACAAGGCTAAATCGGCGAAGATCGGAGTGGCCGAGTTTAAGGACCTGACGGGAGTAAGCCGCAAGTATGCCATCCCTCTGCTGGAGTACCTGGACCGGGAGCGGGTGACGCGGCGGGTGGGCGACCACAGGGAAATTCTGTAATTCACCACAGAGGACGCAGGGGGTTTGCTATTGTAAAGTCCAGGACGTGCTGTTGTTCTTCAATCTTCAGTCTTCCATCGCCAATCGTCAATGAAGCTCGTTCGCATCATCGGCGCGGGTTTGGCGGGCTCGGAAGCAGCGTGGCAGATCGCCAGCCGCGGCATTCCGGTTGAGCTTTGCGAGATGCGCCCGGCGCGTTCCACACCGGCACACCAAACCGCCAACTTCGCTGAATTGGTGTGCTCGAACTCTTTGAAGTCGGACAGTGAGAACACCGCACCCTGGCTGCTGAAGGAGGAGATGCGCAGGGCAGGCTCGCTGCTGATGGAACTGGCACGGCAATGCGCTGTGCCCGCCGGCCACGCGCTGGCCGTGGACCGCAACGCGTTTTCCGCTGCGGTGACGGAGACAATTTCGCGCCAAACTCTCATCAGCGTACGCCACGAAGAGGTCACGCAGATTGACGAGGGCACAGGGGGCACTATCATCGCCACCGGACCGCTCACTTCCGACGCGCTCTCCCTGGAAATTGCAGAGCTGACCGGCGGCACGCACCTCTATTTTTACGATTCCATCAGTCCCATCGTGGAGGGCGACTCGATTGACATGAGCCGGGTGTACAAAGCGGCTCGTTACAACAAAGGAACAGCCGACTACATCAACTGTCCTCTGACTGCCGAGGAGTACGGCCGTTTTTATGAGGCGCTGCTCGCGGCCGAAGCCGTGGAGGCACGGGACTGGGAACGGTTGAATTATTTCGAAGCCTGCCTGCCAATCGAGGAAATTGCCCGGCGTGGGCGCGATACTCTGCGCTTTGGGCCGATGAAGCCGGTGGGCTTGCGCGACCCACACACGGGCAAGCAGCCGTTTGCCGTGGTGCAATTACGCCAGGAGAACCTGCGCGCTGATTCCTATAACATTGTAGGCTTTCAGAATCACCTCAAGTACGGCGAGCAGGCACGCGTGCTGCGGTTGATTCCCGGGCTGGAGAATGCGCGCTTTCTGCGCTATGGGCAGATTCACCGCAATACCTACATCAAGGCACCCGCGCTGCTGAATCAATGCCTGCAGCTCAAGTCGCGGCCTAAGGTCTTTTTTGCCGGGCAAATCTGCGGGGTCGAGGGATACGTGGAATCCATCGCCGCCGGGCTGATGGCGGGCATGCATGCGGCCGCCTTGGCGGCCGGTTTGCAAACTGCGCCTCCGCCGCGCGCAACGGCGCTAGGCTCACTGGCGCACTATGTGACCCATGCCGATGCAAAGAACTTCCAACCTGCAAATATCACCTTTGACCTGCTTCCGCCCTTGGAGCGGAAGGTCCGCGACCGCGCCGAACGGCATCGTCTGCAGTGCGAGCGGGCTCTGGGCGAACTCGATGTGTGGTTGAAGACCTTGACGCAGAGGGCGCATAGAAAAGTCGAGATGGCGAGAACCGGCTAAACACCTGTTCCCAACCCCCAGTTTCTCCTCTGAATCGCCTTGCGACCTCTGCGCTGAAGGTTTTCAGGAACTCGGGCGAGTCAAGATGCGAATGGGGGTTCCCACAAAGCCAAATGCCCGCCGGATCTGGTTTTCCAGGAAGCGCTGGTAGGAGAAGTGCAGTTTGACGGCGCGGTCCGTGAAGAGCACAAAGGTGGGGGGCGCCACCGAAGCCTGCGTCATGTAATAAATCTTCACCCGCTTGGCCATAGGAACGGAGGCGCGCTCGAAATCCACCTGCTTGAGAAAACGATTCATGGCTGAAGTAGGAATGCGCTTGCGGCGCTCCTCGGCCACCTGCTGCAACGCCGCGAAAATCTTGGCCACGTTCTTGCCCGAGGACGCGGAAATGAAAATCACGGGCGCATAATCCAGAAACTTCAGCGAGCGGCGCACCTGTTGCTCGTAGAGGTTTCGATCTGCGCGACGTTCCTGCGGGGGCAGCTTGCGCCCGCGCCAGCTCTCCAGCTCTTTGCCCGCGACCAGGTCCCACTTGTTGACCACGATAATGACGGAGCGCCCGCTCTCGTGGGCATAACCGGCGATGGTGGCATCGAGCGCGGTCACGCCCTCGGTTGCGTCAATCATAATAAGCGCCACGTCAGCAGCTTCCAGGTGCTTGCGCGCCATCACCACGGAAAGCTTCTCTGCCATCAAGTGAGTCTTGCCCTTGCGGCGGATGCCCGCTGTGTCAATAAAGCGGTAACGGCGGGCCTCGCGCTCGATGATTTCGTCCACCGCATCGCGGGTAGTGCCAGGAACGGGTGAAACAATGGCGCGCTCGGAGCCGGTGAGCCGGTTGAGCAGCGTTGACTTGCCCACGTTGGGCCGACCGATGATGGCAACTCGCGTTTCGCGAGCAGCTTCTTCGGGTTCTTCGGTTGCTTCTTCGACGTCCTGGGCGGTTTTGGTTTCCCTAGCCGGCAAGATGTCGACAATGGCGTCCAGCAGTTCCGCCACGCCGCGGCCATGCTCGGCCGAAACTGGAAACAAGTTGCGAATGCCAAGGCTGCGGAACTCCTCAGCTGAGGCTTCCTGCTTTTCTGAGTCCACCTTGTTAACGGCGAGGAACAGCGGCTTGCCGGTACGCAGCAGCAGGCGGGCCAGGTCAAGGTCAGGGGAGGCCAGCTCGGTGCGCCCGTCAACCACCATAATGATCGCCGCGGCCTGTTCCAGGGCCACGCGGGCCTGGCGGAAGATTTCTGCCGGGATCAGTTGCTTATCTTCGGGGATGATGCCGCCGGTATCTATCAGGCGCAGGTGGCGGCCACCCCAGGTAGTCTCGCCATAGAGGCGGTCGCGGGTGATGCCGGGCTCGTCCCCCACAATGGCCCGACGACGGCCAATGACGCGGTTAAAGAGCGTGGATTTGCCCACGTTGGGACGGCCTACGATGGCGAGGGCAGGAGGAGCGGAAGCAGGCCTTTGTTTTATCTGTGACGTGATTGTCACCGAGTTTGGCAAGATTTGTCCTGGAGCGCCGCGGGCCGACGGTGAGGGCAAGATGCCCTCGCGACAGCCGGCAATATGCCGGCGCTACTCTTCGCTTCTCTGGGTATTATAGAGAGTTATCGTGTCCAGCCTGCCGCAGCCCGCCGCCACTGCCCTCACCACGCTGTATCAGTTCTTTGGGCCTGGGGGGTTGCTATCGCGCACGCACCCGGCGTACGAATTTCGCCGCGGGCAGTTGCAGATGGCGCAGGCGGTTGAGCAGGCGCTGACGGAAAGGCGCCACCTCATCGTGGAGGCGGGCACTGGTACCGGGAAAACCCTGGCCTACCTGCTGCCCGTGATCCGCGCGGGCAAGCGCGTGCTCATCTCCACCGGTACTAAGAATCTTCAGGAGCAGCTGTTTTATAAAGACGTTCCTTTTCTCGAACAGGCACTCTTTCCCGAGGGCGAGCGCAAGCTGCGTGTCTGCTACATGAAAGGGCGCAACAATTATCTGTGCCGCAAGAAGCTCTACGACCTGACCGGGCAGCCGGTGCTGAGCGGACTGGAAGAAATCGAACAGTACCGTGCCATCGCGGAGTGGGAGAAGACCACCGAAACCGGCGACAGGGCCGAGCTTTCCGAGCTACCCGAGTCGAGCGCGCTGTGGCCGCACCTGGACGCGCGCTCTGACAAATGTCTCGGACAGAAGTGCAGCCAGTGGGAGCGTTGCTTCATTACCGAGATGCACCGGCGGGCGCTGGAGAGCGACATTATTGTCGTCAACCATCACCTGTTCTTCGCCGACCTGGCTATCAAGCAATCTGCGGAGGGCGCGCCCGATGCCGGCATCCTGCCCGATTGCGGGGCGGTGATCTTCGACGAAGCCCACGAACTGGAAAATGTGGCCGGCAGCTACTTCGGGGTAACGGTCAGCAATTGGCGTATTGAAGACCTGGCCCGCGACGTAGAAAGTTCCCTGCAGCGGGCCAAGGGGCTGTCGGCTGCCATTTCTGGCGCGCTGGGTAGCATGCGCGAGCGCGCGCAGCTTTTCTTCTCCCTCCTTCCGGGAGGCGAAGGACGTCTGCCTTTCAACAACCGTCAGGAGTTTCTGGAAGAGAACGGGGACGAATATCTGGGCCAGATGCAGGCTCTGGGGCGGCTGGGCGCGGAACTGCAGCGCATGAAAGAGAAGCCGGAAGAGGTGTTCAACTTTATTCGCCGGGTGGACGAATTACGGGTGCAGCTTTCGTTCCTGATGGAATCGAACGACCGCAACACCGTGTTCTGGATTGAGCGCCGTGGCGGCCGTGAACCGCGCGGCACCGGCGGACGCAGCGCCCGACACGTGTTTCTGCAGGCCACGCCCATTGATGTTGCCCCGATCCTGCGCTCCTGCCTGTTCGACAAGCTGGAATGCGCTGTGCTCACCTCAGCCACGCTGGCGGTGGGCGGCGGCTTCGAATACATCCGCCGGCGTCTGGGAATGGAACACGCCCGCGAGCTGGTGCTGCCCTCGCACTTCGATTACGAGAACCAGGCGATTCTCTATGTGCCGCCCGACTTGCCCGACCCCCGCACGCCGCAATTTGTCGAGCGTGCCACCGGACGCATTCGCCAGTTGCTGGAGATCACGCGTGGGCGCGCCTTCTGCCTGTTTACCAGCTACGCCCAGATGAATGAGATTTACAACCGACTGCTGGGCGAATTGGATTATCCCATGCTCCTGCAGGGCAACGCGCCCAAGCGGGCGCTGCTGGAAGAGTTCCGCATCACGCCCAACGCCGTGCTCTTCGGGACCTCGTCCTTTTGGCAGGGCGTGGATGTGCAGGGCGAGCAGTTGAGCTGCGTGATCATTGACCGCCTGCCCTTCGAGGTGCCCAGCGACCCAGTGGTGGCGGCACGGGTGCATGCCATCGCCGACGAAGGCGGTAATGCCTTCTATCAATACCAGGTGCCGTCGGCGGTCATTACGCTTAAGCAGGGTTTCGGGCGGCTCATCCGCTCCTTGCACGATCGCGGGCTGCTGGCGCTGCTCGACAACCGCATCCTGAAGAAAGCTTACGGACGCGTGTTCGTAGAAAGCTTGCCGGCATACCGGCGAACAACGGACATTGCACAAGTAGAGCTCTTTTTCAATGCTTAACCGAAAAGGCCTTTAACGCAGAGCTCGCGGAATAATGCCTCCCTCGAGCCACATCAGCTGCGATCGTTGGGTTTAAGATTTCAACTGCAGCCGCATCTCATTTGTGGGCTCAAACCCCAAAGACTCGTACAGCGTTCGACCGTCGTCGCTGGCGTGCAGAGAGACGGTGCCGTAGCCCTGCTGCCTCAGCCAGTCCAGCATGATGACCATCAGGCGCCGGGCCAAGCCTTGGCGACGGTACTCGGGCTCGGTGTAAACGTTGACGATCATTGGCCGCCGCGTCTGCGAATCGCGGGGGTGACTGGGCCAGGGCAGGATCAGGATGCCACCTCCGGCCACTACCTCGCCCGCCGCGTTCTGGGCCAGCCAGCCGCGATACCAGCCCTCGGCCAGAGCCTGGGCGAAAAAGATACGGCTGGTGGCCTCCATAGCCTTCAACGCCACCTCATCTCTCTGCCCCATATCCTCAAACATAGCGCGGCGATGGTGAAGAATGACCGGCAAATCCTGCTGCCCCGCCTCCCGAATGGTGATTTCGTCCATAGGTTTGCCGCAAGGTAGAATAGATGATTAACGCAGGCGCGCCAGCCCAAGTATTTGTGCGGCCCGCCGAAGGGAAGGCATGTTCGAAGTCACCGTGGAAGATACATTTGCCGCTGGGCACGCTCTCCGCGGCTATCGGGGCAAGTGCGAAAACCCGCACGGCCATAACTACCGGGTACGCGTGACCCTGGCGGGAGAGGAACTGGATCGCATCGGCCTGCTCTACGACTTCAAGGACCTGAAAGCAGCTATGGGAGAGGTGATTGACCGGCTTGACCACCAGTTTCTCAACGACCTGGAGCCTTTTAAGAACCTGAATCCCTCAGCGGAGAACCTGGCCCGGTACTTCTACCGGGAGACCAATGCGCAGTTGCACGCCGCCACCAATGGTCGAGTTCGGGTAAAAGACGTGACGGTGTGGGAGACGGACACGACCACCGCGCGCTATTTTGAATAGCAACGTCAGCCTCAGAATTTCCGCCAAAGCGTTGCGGCTGAGCTGAGTGCTGACCGCTGAATGCTGTTTCCATGCAGATCACTGAAATCTACAAATCGCTGCAGGGGGAGTCGTCGTGGGCCGGGCTTCCTTGCGTCTTCGTGCGCCTCACCGGTTGCAACCTGCGCTGCACCTGGTGCGACAGCGAGTACACCTTCACTGGCGGGGTGAAAATGTCCCTGAAGCAGGTGGAGGCAGAAGTAAAACGGCTGAGCGGCCCTGGTCCGCTGCCGCTGGTAGAGATTACCGGCGGCGAGCCCCTGCTCCAGGAGCGCGAGGTGGTGCCGCTTACGCAGTGGCTCCTTGACTCCGGCTACACTGTGCTGCTGGAAACCAGCGGCGAGCGCCTTCTATGCAACGTGCCGCGCCAGGTAGTGAAGGTCGTGGACGTAAAGTGCCCGCATTCAGGCGCGGCGGACACGTTTCGCATGGAGAACCTGCAGGCGCTGGGACCGCGAGATGAAGTCAAATTTGTGCTCAGCGACCGCGCGGATTATGAGTTCGCTCGCGATTTCATGTGTAAATATGAGCTTGCAGGGCGGGTACATTCGGTAATTCTCTCGCCGGCGTTTCGCAAGGACGCCAACGGGGCGCGCGACGCCTCTCAGTGCCTGCTCGATGCAGGAGAGTTAGCGGCCTGGATGCTGGAAGACGGCTTGCCGGCGCGGCTGGGTTTACAGATTCACAAGTTCATCTGGGATCCGGCGCTGAAAGGAGTCTGATTAGAGCTACTTGCTCCAAATCTCGAGCTAGTGGCCAGTAGCTGGAGCCAGCAGCTAACAGGCGGCAAAGCCGCCTTGAAATTGCATCTTACATGGCTGACGTTCACAACCGCATGGCAGACCGTGGCTACAAATCCCCAGCAGTGGTCCTGCTGAGTGGGGGGATGGATTCGTGTGTGTGCGCAGCGCTGGCCGCGCGCGACCGCGATGCCGCCGCCCTGCATATCAGCTACGGACAGCGCACGGAAAAGCGCGAGAGGGAGGCCTTCCTCGCCATCTGCGACCGACTGGCCATCCGCAAGCGCCTGCTCATCCGCAATGACGCGCTGCACGCCATCGGCGGTTCGGCCTTAACCGATCCGGAGTTGCAGGTGCCGACTGCTGCTGAGGTCATTGGCGGCGAGATTCCCATCACCTACGTGCCCTTTCGCAACGCCCATTTTTTGGCCGTGGCGGTGAGCTGGGCGGAGGTGCTGGGAGCGGATAAAGTCTATATCGGAGCGGTGGCTCAGGATAGCTCCGGCTACCCCGATTGCCGCCCGGAGTATTACCGCGCCTTTAACGATGTCGTGCGCACGGGCACCCGCGAGGGTCGCATTGAAATCACTACCCCGCTCATCGGTATGCGCAAGTCCCAGATTGTGCGCCTCGGCCTTGAATTGGGCGCGCCCTTCGATTTAACGTGGTCCTGTTACAGCCGCGAGGATCGCGCCTGCGGTGTGTGCGATAGCTGTGTGTTGCGCCTGCGTGCCTTTCAGAATGCCGGCGCACGCGATCCCATCGCCTACATGGCCCCGGCGGTACAGGACTGATGGCGACCACGAAGAGTTTGGCAATTGAATTTCGGCATTGAGCCGGGAGGCTGACATGAAGCAGCGTCTAACTATTAGCGTGATGGCAGTGCTGGCGGTGGCCCTTATGCTTCCGCCCGCCTGGTCGCAGAGCATGGCGACCGTAAAAGGTAAGTGCCTCGATGCTCAAGGCAAACCAATCGCAGGAGCGACGGTAGAATACGCCAACCAGGACAGCGGGCAGAAGTACAGCTTGAAGACCAACAAGAAAGGTGAATTCTTCTCCCTGGGTGTTGCGCCGGGCAAGTACAAGATTACGCTCATTCAGAACGGCCAGGTGCTGTTCTACTTCAACGGCGTGCAGGTACAGCTCGGTTCGGAGGAAAACGAGACCGACTTCAACCTGCAGAAAGAGCAGGCCGCGGCCAAGCAGCGGGCTGAATCACAGTTGACCCCGGAACAAAAGGCGCAGCAGGAAAAGGTCCAGAAGGAAAACGCTACCATCAAGACGCTGAATGAAAAGCTGGCGGCAGCGTCGGCGGCGGAGCAGGCGGGTAACTACGACCAGGCGGTCTCGGTGCTGAAAGAAGCCACCACTATTGATCCCAACCGCGACCTGCTGTGGTTCAAGCTGGGCGACGCCCTGCGCGGCTCAGCCACAAAGCAAACCGATGCCACGCAGAAGACCCAGATGTACAACGACTCCATTGCCGCGTACCAGAAGGCGCTCACCATAAAGCCCAACGATGGCGCCTATCTGAACAACCTGGGCGATGTACAGGCGAAGGCGGGCAAGACGGACGATGCCATCAAGACCTTTACCCAGGCTGCGCAATCCGATCCCACCCATGCTGCTCAGTACTACTTCAACCTGGGCGCGGTGCTGACCAACAGCGGTAAGGTGGATGATGCGGTGCAGGCCTTCGATAAGGCCATTGCCGCCGATCCCACCAAAGCCGACGCCTACTACTGGAAGGGCGTGAACCTGCTGGGCAAGGCGACCACCGACAAGACCGGCAAGATGACCGCGCCTGAGGGTACCGCCGAGGCATTCAATAAGTACCTGGAATTGTCGCCGCAGGGCACCTACGCGGATGCCGCGAAGCAGATGCTATCCAGCATTGGGGCGACGGTGGAAACCAGCTTCGGAAAATCCAAGAAGAAGACGACGTCTAAACGCCAGTAATTCTTCGGCAGCAGCCAACCAGGGGCGGGCGTTCGTGCCGCCCCTTGCTTTTATGGACCGCCCCAGCGTTCATGCACCATCGTGCAGGACAGATGCGCCCTTCGCCATAGCCGATAGTGCCGATTTTCAGGTAGATTGATTTCTTCCCCTAAATCGCCGGGCTATAGCAAGCGCGCCGGCATGTGCTCCCGGAGGACATCATCGCTACCCCGGCTCAAGCGCCAGATCCCGCCACCCAGCAGTCGGCCAGCTCCATCGCGGCCACCAACAACCTGCTGGCCAACATGCTGCGAGTTTCCGACAAGGTGAGCGACCTTATTTTTTCTCCTGGCCGCCCGCCCCAGGTGGAGCTCAACGGCCAGCTTACCGCGGTAGACCACCTGCATGCGCTCACTCCCGATGACACACGCCGCATTGCCGGTGACCTAATCGGCAACAACAAGCAGGCGGTGACCAAGCTGCGCGAGCAGGGGGCTTGCGACATTTCCTACAGCCTGCCCGGCTCTGCCCGCTTCCGTGTCAACATCTTCATTCAGCGCAGTACCTGCGCCATTGTGATGCGGGTGATCCCCAACACCATCCCCGATTTCGCCGGCTTGCACCTGCCGTCACAACTGGCCGAAATCGTGGGACTGAAAAACGGGATTGTGCTTATCACCGGGCCCACCGGCTCAGGCAAGTCTTCCACGATGGCGGCCATCGTGGGCCGGGTGAACCAGGAGCGCGCCTACCACATCATCACCATCGAAGACCCCATCGAGTTCCTGCACACCCACCAGCGATCCACCATCCACCAGCGCGAGCTGCACAGCGATACGCCCAGTTTCGCTCTGGCGCTGCGCGCCGCCCTGCGGCAGGCGCCCAAAGTTATTTTAGTGGGTGAAATGCGCGACCGCGAAACCATCGAGATCGCGCTGGAGGCTGCCGAAACCGGCCACCTGGTGCTTTCTACGCTGCACACCATTGACGCTTCCAAGACGGTGGAGCGCATCATCGGCGTCTTTCCCCAGTCGGAGCAGCAGGGTATGCGCAACCGCCTCGCGCGGTCATTCCGCTACATCGTTTCCCAGCGCCTGCTGCCGCGCAAAGATGGCAGCGGCCGCGTAGCCATCATTGAAATTCTCACCTCCACCCTCCGCACCCGCGAATACGTAGAGAAAGGGGAGCGCGACGGTAAAACACTGCTCGACGCCATGCGCACCGGCAGCCAGGATGGCATGCAGCACTTTGACGGCGAAATCGAAAAGCTGATCCGCGCCGGCGTGATTGACATGGAAACCGGCCTTTCCTACGCCACCAATGCGGGCAACCTGCGTTTGGAACTGGCTGACTTGGCCGGCCCTCCGCCTCCCGAGTCGCCACCCGAGCCGCCCAAGCAGGAACCGGCGGGCGAAACCGAACTGGAAGTCGAGCGCTGAAGTACGAATTCACCACAGAGATACAGAGGCACACAGGAAAGCCGAATTTCTTTCGCGAGTTCTGAATCGTCGTGGCAGCAGGTTCAGGGTGGCCGGCTTACTGATATTGCTGATGAATCCTATGCTCCCAGCGTCTCGCGCAGCCGTTGGTAGGTGGTTTCAAGGGCCTCCGGCAGGACGCGGGTCTCCGCTGTGGTGGTCATGAAATTGGTGTCGGCAGACCAGCGCGGCAACAGGTGCATATGGACATGGCCGGCAACCCCCGCTCCGGCGGCCTGCCCGATGTTCATGCCCAGGTTCAGGCCATCGGGGCGGTACACCTGGCGCAGCACGTTCTCCATCCGTTGCGCAATGTCCATCATTTCGTGGGTCGCCTCGCGATTTACTTTCTGCAGCTCATCGAGGTGCTCGTAGGGCACGATCATCACGTGCCCGGAAGTGTAAGGAAACGCATTGAGGATCACGTAACACAACGAGCCGCGGTAAACGATTCCGGCTGTCGTATCCGCCAGCTTGGGAGCTTCGCAGAAAATGCATCCCGCGGGTTTGCGCGCGCCGCTCACGTAGGCATAGCGCCACGGCGTCCACAGATAGTCCATGCCGCCGAGAGTAGCAGAAGAAGGCGGGTTTTCCGAGTCAAGCCGCGCGCGTTCGCTGTAAATACCCATGCACACGCGCCAGTGCAGTTCCGGCAAAGCGAAATTTTTTCGGCTGGTTTGACACTTTTTGCGAGCGGTTGCTATAGTCGAAGGGTTCCGTAGAGACGCGGGTTCCCGTTAGATGATCCGCCGGCTGAAAGTAGTGTTCAGCGCTGTGTAGGACGGATCAACCACACCGAGATACAAGCCAGCAGTTCATCTGCCTAGCTCGTTCACCCCCGCGGCTTTCGGGTGCACCGGTATCATTATGGCGCTCGAAGACACAGTCACCAGCAACCTGCACGCCGGGTTTGCATCTGAGTCCTCGGAATCAGAAGCGCGAATGACCTCGCAGCCCGCTCAATCCACGCAGCCTCAAAAAGAAAACATGACAACTGACGATTTTGCCACCGCACTGGAAACCTTCACTCCTGAACCCGAGCCCGCTTCCGGAGAGGACCATGTCCTTAAAGGGACGGTGCTCAAGATCACGCCCAGTCACGTGGTTGTGGACATAGGCGCCAAATCGGAAGGCATGGTGCCCATAGCTGAAGTGCTGGACCACGAGGGCAAGCCCAAGGTGCAGGCCGGTGACGCCATTGATGTGATGGTGGAGAAGGGCGAGACCGAGGAAGGCTACATCAACCTGTCGCATTTGAAGGCGCAGCGGTTACGGGCCTGGGATGAAATTGAGCGGGCGCACAATGAGAAGCGTCCGATCCGCGGGGTAGTAGTGGACCGCATCAAGGGCGGCCTAACGGTTGATATCAACGGCGCTCATGCCTTCCTGCCAGGCTCGCAGGCGGATCTACGGCCGGTGCGCAACCTGGAGGGCTTCAAAGGGCAGCAGATTGAGGTTCACGTAATCAAGCTCAACAAGAAGCGCGGCAATATCGTCGTTTCGCGCAAGCAACTGCTGGAAGAGGAACAGTCCTCCAAGCGCGAAAAGATTATGGAGCACCTGCACGAAGGGGCGGTGCTCACTGGTACGGTGAAGAACCTGACCGACTACGGCGCCTTCGTCGACTTGGGCGGCATTGACGGCCTCCTGCACATTACGGACATGTCCTGGGGCCGGCTCACTCATCCGCGCGACCTCGTGAACGTGAGTGACGAGATCCAGGTGAAGGTGCTGAAGTTCGACAAGGATAAGCAGCGGGTCTCGCTGGGCTTCAAGCAGCTCACGCCCGATCCCTGGCTGGACGCGGCGCAGCGCTATCCCGTCGGCGCGCACGTGAAAGGCCGGGTGATCAGCGTTACCGATTACGGCGCCTTTGTGGAATTGGAACAGGGTATTGAGGGCCTGGTACACGTGAGCGAGATGACCTGGTCCAAGCGCATGAAGCACCCCTCCAAGCTGGTCAACGTGGGTGACAACATCGAAACCGAGGTTCTGGCGGTGAATCCCGCGGAGCGCCGCATTTCGCTGGGCATGAAGCAGCTGGAGCCGAACCCCTGGGAGTCGCTGGTGCAGAAGTATCCGGTGAATTCCACGGTGGAGGGGCGGGTGCGGAACCTGACCGACTTCGGCGCCTTCATTGAGATTGAAGACGGCATTGACGGTCTGGTGCACGTTAGCAACCTGAGCTGGACCAAGCGTGTGAAGCATCCTTCGGAGGTGTTGAAGAAGGGTGACCGGGTAAAAGCCATCGTGTTGGCCATCGAGCCGGACAAGCGGCGGCTCTCACTGGGAGTAAAGCAACTCCAGCCGGACGTTTGGGAAACCTTCTTCCAGACCCACCGCGTCGGTGACGTGCTGCACGGCAAAGTGCTGCGCGTGGCCAGCTTCGGGGCGTTCGTAGAGATCGCGGATGGCATCGAGGGTCTTTGCCACAACTCGGAAGCGGTGGACGACAACGGGCAGCCGGTTCATCTCGAGCCCGGCCAGGAGTTTGACTTCAAGATCATCAAGATGAACCCGGGCGAGAAGAAGGTCGGATTGAGCATCCGCGCGGTGGGCGAGGAAGCTACGCGCGCCGATGTGGAGGCCTACAAGCACCCGGTTTCCAGCGCGACTTCTACGATTGAAGAACTGATGTCGTGGAAACGTGCGGGGAATGATCAAGGTTAACTTCGTTCGCCGCGGATTTACACGGATTAATGCGCGAAAGGGCCGCCGCCTCGGTGGCCCTTTGGTATTTTCTAAGGGCGAAAATCTGCGCTCATCAGCAGAAACTAAATTTATTTCACTTCCACTTTGAGGTTGATCACCGCATTGGGACGGCTGTCGAAGGAGCTCAAGGTCTTGGTGTCGCTCTTGTGGCTCTGATATTGCGCGTAAACCTGGTAGTCAATATTGGGCGAGAGCGAAGGGAAGCGGTACATGCCATCTTTGCCCACAATGTAGGTTTTCACACCCATGGTGCGGGTATTGGTCAGGTAGACCACTGAGTCGGAAAGCGGATTGCCGTGCTGGTTGCTGACCAGGCCGGTCAGGGTGCGGGTTTGTGGGGCCTTGTCTTTGACCTGATGGAACTGCTGGGCACGCAACTGCGCAGCAGCTACCGTCACCGCCAACATCATGCCTGCCAGGACAGCCAAGGTCTTCTTCACAAAGACCTCCTAAGTTATCTCTCTCCAGCTTGAGCTTCTACTCTGTTAGATGCAACCCGATGTCTACCCGAACGTCGTTTTGCACCTGGACGGTAACCTGGGGCGGGCTCCAGTGGTTACCTCGGTCACTCTTCCTGGCCTTCTTAGGCCGCTTTACATCCGCCCAGACCACGTACCTGCCCGCGGGCACTAGTTGCTCAAATTCGCCGGCATGATTGGAATAGACCTCCCAGCGGATTTTGTTTTCGCGGGAAGGACGTATTTTGACACGCATGCCCTCGACCGGCTGGTTGTTTCGATCCCAAACGGTCCCAAAGATCAGGCCATCGTGCTTGGTCTCCGCTTTTTTATCGCGCGGTGCCGCCAGCCAAGCCAGCACGACGCCGCTGAGCAACAGGCACACTATGACTCCTGTGCTCATCTTGCGTTTTCGGGCTGGTTGTGCTGAATGCAATGGGGTTTACGAGGCGGCGCTCGAAGCGCCATGTGGCGCAGTGCTAGGAGTAGTCGCCGTCCTCTTCTTCCTCTTCCTCTTCGGCGTCTTCCTCTTCCTCGATCGGGTTCAACTCGAGTGGATTGGTGGTGACAACCTCGAAGTCGGTGCCACACTCCGGGCAGGAAACAATTTCGCCCTCGTCCACCTCGTCTTCCTCTATGTCGAGATCGGTTTCGCACTCTGGACAGAGAACCATAAATGCCTCCCACCTATAACGACTCCCCCTCAGATAATCTTTTAGAATCTCTTCCGCCCAGCGTCAAGCCCGGTGGGGCCGGTTTGCCCCTCAGTAACTTCGGGCGCCCGGCGCGCCAGAACGGCGCATGCGGCCAACCTCCTCAATCCCTCTGCTTGTCGCTGAATCTCCTACGCAGCCAAGTGATGATGCGCTGCCGGGGCCGGTTGCCAGAAATTTTACCCCTGTTAAGACCTGTCCTGGCTGGGTTCGCTGTGCGCCGTCTTGCCCGCCAGAAGGTCCAGAGCGTGAGGAAGAACATCAATCACGGCGGCCAGTGATTCGGTGGCTCCCCGGGGACTGCCGGGCAGATTGAGCACAAGGCAAGCGCCGCGAGTGCCACAGACGGCGCGGCTGAGCGCGGCCAGTGGCGTTTTCTTCGTTCCTTCGGCGCGCATGCGCTGGCCGATGCCAGGCACCTCGCGGTCGCACACCGAAAGTGTCGCTTCCGGTGTTACGTCTCGCGTGGCTACGCCGGTGCCGCCGGTAGTCACCACCAGTCTGGCCTGCTCGCACAGGCGCACCAGCGCGTTTTCAATGTGATTGCGTTCGTCGGGAACCGTTTCGCGCGCTACCACCTGGTAGCCGGCTTTTTCCAGTGCTTCGGCTACAGCCGGCCCGGAGCCATCCTGGCGCGAGCCGGCCACTACGGAGTCGCTTACGGTAAGCACGGCTGCGCTGCGCGCGCCCGGCTCAGCGGTCGAGGACATTGTCTTCCGCGCCCCGGTTGGCTTCGTCGAGCAGGCGCAGTCCTTCCATGAGCAGCCCTTGAGTGGAGAGCGTGGTGCTCTTGACGTTGCTGCGGCCCTCGAAATCAATCTGGAAGTTACCCTCCGTCCAGGAAAGCACTTTGTAAACCGCCGCGTCTCCAGCCAGGCTGCCGTAAGCAGCATGCTTGATCTGGCCTTCCACGAAGAACAGCTCGCAGCGGTCGTTTTGGTGGGTGATGATGAGAGAGCAGCTCTTGCGGCCCATTTCCAGCGACTGCACCAGGTCAATAACGTTCATCTGCGCCAGGCTGCCACGCAAGGTCTTGCCTCCGGGCGCTTCTTTGGCCATCTTCTCCAGCGCGATCTTGTCAATTACACGTTTGATGCGGGTAGTGGCTTCCTTGATAAAGAAGGGCTTCTCCAGCATGTCGTCCACCGGCTCCTGCATGCTGAGCTTGTCCGCGATGTCGGATTTGCTGGCCAGCAGGATGACGGCGGTGGAGGCGGTGGCAGGGCGACTTTTCAGCTTTTCCACCAGCTGGCGCCCGTCCATGCCGGGCATCTGGTAGTCGCTGATAAGCAGGTCGGGCGGGTCGTCTACAGCCTTGAGCAGCGCGTCAGCACCGTCCGTGGCAGTGCTGATCGTGGCCAGGGGAGACAGAGCCTGGTGCAGCATCCCCAGCACCATGGGATTGTCGTCCACCAGCAGCACTTTGACGTTGGCGGGCATCTCAGCCTGAATTCCTGCGCGCGCGCCTGTACTCGCCGCTCTTGCCGCCCGACTTACGTTGCAGAACCACTTCCCGCACCTCAATGCCCTTATCCAGGGCCTTGCACATATCGTAGACCGTCAGGGCGGCGATGCTGGCGGCCACCAGCGCTTCCATTTCCACTCCGGTGAGGGCGGTGGTAGTTACTTGGGAGCTAATAGCGACGCCATTCTCGCATAGCCGTACCTGCACATCAATGTGCGACAGGGGTACGGGGTGGCACAGGGGAATGAGTTCGGCGGTGCGCTTGGCGGCCATAATTCCCGCCAAACGAGCTACTTCCAGGGGATCGCCTTTGGGATTGCGCGGCAGTGCATCAAGCACCTGCGGCGACATGGCCACAAAGGCGCGGGCCTCAGCTTCGCGCTTGGTGGCCGGCTTGGCGCTGACATCCACCATGCGCGCTTTGTCTGCTGAATCGTAATGGGAGAGCTTCTTGGCCATGTGCAGGCTACGCCCCATGTTACAGCAGGGGTGACACTTGTGAGTGCGCTGCTTGCTTGCGTGGCTTGGTACGTTCTGAAGTCAGCTGGCGGGTGCCCCATGGTAAAAGAGTGTGAACGTCTCTATTATGCAAGTTGATGTTTATCAACGCATCAGTAAGTGGTACAACGTGAGTCCTCCAGCGCTCAGGTTAAGCTTTCGTCCACACCGCCACCGTCTCCCCGGCAGCTATGCGCTCGCGGTCGGGCGGGACTACCACATAGCAATTCGCGCGCGCGGCGCCGGCGATGTCGCCTGAGCCTTGCCAGCGCGCCAGCTCAACTTCCAAATAGCCAAATTGGCCGGTGAGGAGGCCGGGAAGAAAGCGGGTCAGCCCGGTTCGGACCTTGATTTCGCTCTTCAAGCGCACGGGGAAGAATGCCAATGGCCGCGGCTTGGCGCCGCCCAGCGCTTCCAGCATGGGCCGGGCAAAGAGCTCGAAGGTCACCATGGTGGAAACAGGATTGCCCGGCAGGCCAAAGAAGTATTTTTCTCGCGTGCGCCCAAACACCACCGGCCGCCCCGGCTGGATGAGCGCTCCGGAAAAGAAGAATTCCGCGCCCAGTTCGCCCAGGACTTGCTCTACCAGGTCGTACTTGCCCATGGAGACACCGCCAGCCAGCAGCAACAGGTCAGATTGCAATCCCTGTTCGATCAAGCGCCGCAGTTGCTCCGGCTCATCCGGCGCGATGGGCAGCAGCACCGGCAGCCCGCCGGCGGCGCGCACCTGGGCGGCAATGGAGTAGCTGTTGGAATTGCGAATCTGGTTGGGGCCGGGCGCGGCGGCGACGTCCACAATCTCGTCGCCCGTAGCCAGAATGGCCACGTGGGGCAGCGCATGTACCAGCAGGCTGGCTTTGCCCACCGAAGCCGCCACAGCAACTCCTGCGGCATCCAGGCGATCGCCACGCTGCAGCAGCACGTTTCCGGCGCGGCCCTCGCTGCCTCGGGGCACGATGTTTTCTCCGGCTGCGGCGCTCTTCTGGATTTCAACCACCGTGCCGTCGCGCGAAGTGTATTCCACCATGACCACGGCGTCAGCCCTTTCGGGGGCAGGCGCGCCCGTCATGATTAAGACGGCTTCCCCGCTGCGCAATTGCGCGGGCGCTTCTGCAGGCGCCGCGCCGGCTTTGCTCTCGCCGATTATCTTCAGTTTGACCGGAACGTGGGCAATGTCGGCAGCGCGTACCGCGTAGCCATCGCGCGCTGAGCGTGGAAAGGGCGGAAAATCGCGGTCGGCGACCAGCGCCTCGGCCAGTACCCTTCCGGCCGCGTGCGCCAGGTCCACTGGCTTCGGCTCAGTTGGCGACACGCTGTTGGCGTATTTCTCCACCCGAGCGCGAGCTCCCTCGAAGGGCAGCACCGTGGCTGCGGTTTCGCTCATGCCTTCCGATGATATCGGAAAGTCAGCTTCCGGTACCTGGCGTCCACAAGGTTGAGTTCACTGCTGGCTTACACCGCGGTCCCGCACCGCATCTTAAGCATGGGAGCAGACCAAGGAGGAGAAACATTCATGGCGCACTATGGCACTCTGAGCAGTTTCAAGTTACCCATCGCCGCGGATGTACGCGGCACCACCGTTTACGGCCTGGAAGACGAGAAGATCGGCAAGCTGGACGACGTTATCCTCGACCACAGCACCGGTGAAGTTAAGTACGCCGTGGTGGACAGCGGCGGCTGGCTCAAAAGCCACAAGTTTCTGGTCCCGGCCGACCGCATTTTTCCCTACGCCAAGAATCCCGGCAACTTCGTCGTAGGCGTGACCAAACAACAGATCAAGGAGTTCCCCGCCTACGATGAGAAGCACCTGGAATCAGATGAGGAATGGAAGGGTTTTCAGGATGCGTATGACAACGGCTGGCATGATAGCCCGGTGCAACATCATCACGGCTCGGATCGGAATGTGACACCGGCGGAAACTGCCGGCGCGCAGACCTCCACGCCGCCTGCCCGCGATCGCGAATTGACTGCGGCCGAGCTTTACCCGGAGCCCATTCACGACAAATTCACTTCCCCCATGCCGGGCGGCGGCAAGCTGACCGAACATCCCAGCGGGACCATTGACCGCGCGCAGAACGCGGCTTACAGCGAAGATCCTCTCAGCTCGCGCTGGTCGGCCTTTCGGGAGCACCTGCGGCGCAACCGGGTAGACATTCAGGCCAGTTGCCCGCAATGCGCGCCCGCACCAGAGAAGAAACGCGACGTGGCATAACTTGTCTGAGGTAGCGCCGGCCTCTGGCCGACTGTCGCGAGGGCGTCCCGCCCTCGCCGATGAGGGCGAGACGCCCGCATCCACAGCCGCCGGGACGGCGGCGCTACCTTCGGCGTTAATCCGCGTTTATCTGCGTCCGGGAAGTTCACCGGCGTACTAGCTGCAGCAAGTCTTCTTCGCCGATTACGTTCACGCCCAGCTCCCGCGCCTTGTCGAGCTTGGAGCCGGGGTCGGCGCCGGCCACCACGTAGTCGGTCTTCTTGCTGACCGATCCGGTCACCTTTCCGCCGGCGTCTTCGATCATCTTCTTGGCTTCGTCGCGGCTGAGGTTGGCGAGCGTGCCGGTCAAAACAAAGGTTTTACCCGACAGCTTAGTGCCCCGTTCCCGCTTCTTGCCGGTGAAGGTCAGGCCTGCCTTGCGCAGACGTTCCACCAGTTCGCGGTTCTTGGGCTCCTGGAAGAACTCGTAGATGCTCTGCCCCACACGCGGGCCAACTTCATTAACCTCCTGCAGTTCCTCAACGCTCGCCTGCATGAGCGCATCGAGCGAGCCGAAGTGCTGGGCCAGGAATTCGGCCGTGCGCTCGCCCACAAAGCGGATACCCAAACCATAGATCACCCGCTCCAGCGGCAGCTTGCGGGAGTTCTCGATTTCGTCGAGCACGTTCTGCGCCGATTTGTCGCCCATGCGTTCCAGACCCAGCAAGTCCTGCTTGCTGAGCTGATAGATGTCGGCCACGCTCTTGACCAGTCCGCGATCGGTGAGTTGGTTGACCAGGGCATCGCCCATACCTTCGATGTTCATCACCCCGCGCGAGGCGAAATGCAGGATGGTCTCGCGCAGTTTGGCCGGACAGTTGGCATTGACGCAGCGATGGTCGGCCTCGCCCTCCACGCGCACCACGTGGCCGCCGCATTCCGGGCAGCGCTCGGGCATATGGAACTGCTGGTGGCCACGCGGGTGGTCTTTGTCATCGAGCACGCGCGTGACCTTGGGGATCACATCGCCGCCGCGCTCCACCTCCACCCAATCAGCAATTTTGACACCCAGTCGCTCAATTTCGTCGGCGTTGTGCAGGGTGGCGCGCGTCACGGTAGTACCGCCGATGGCCACCGGCTGCAGCCAGGCCACGGGCGTGAGCTTACCGGTGCGGCCCACCTGCACGCGAATGTCTTCAATCTTTGTGATTTCGGAACGGGCCGCGTACTTGTAAGCAATCGCCCAGCGTGGCGCCTTCCCGGTGTAGCCCAACTCGCGCTGCAGGCGGGTTTCGTCCACCTTTACCACCACGCCATCAATCTCGTACGGTAGAGTGTCGCGTTTGGGCTCCCAACTGTTGATGAATTTCCAGACTTCCTCCCCATTCTGCGCCCGCCGCCAGTTGGGATTCACCTTGAAACCGGCGATCTGCAGGGCTTCCAGAGCCTCCGACTGGCGGGGCATAAAGGCGCGACCGTCTTTCAGCAGGAAGTAGGCGTAAAAATCGAGTCGCCGCTGGGCGGTGATGTTGGGATCGAGTACGCGTACGGCGCCCGCCCCGGCATTGCGCGGATTGGCGAATTTCGAAAGGCCCAGCCGCTCTCGCTCCTCATTCATGCGCTCAAAAGACTTTGTGGGCATGATCACTTCGCCGCGCACTTCGAACTCTGCCGGCAGGCCGGCCTTCTTGAGCGTAGCCGCGAGAATGAACAGCGGCACCGAGCGGATGGTCTTCACGTTGGCTGTGACTTCTTCGCCGATGGAGCCGTCACCGCGCGTCAGTCCCTGCACCAGCCGCGAGCTGCCATGGTCCTGCTGATTTGGGGCGTAGCGCAACGCCATGGAGAGCCCGTCCAGTTTCAACTCGCAGACATAGTCCACCGTGTTGCGGCCGCTGAGTTCGTGCACCCGCCGCTCCCAATCACGCAGTTCCTGCTCGTTGTAGGCGTTGTCCAGCGAGAGCATGGGCGTGGAGTGCAGTACCTTGACGAAGCCTTCGCGCGGCTTGCCGCCCACGCGCTGGGTAGGCGAATCGGGGGTGGTCAGCTCGGGGTGCGCCGCCTCCAGCTTTTTCAGCTGCTGCATGAGGCGGTCAAAATCCGCGTCGCTCAGTTCGGGGTCGTCGAGCACGTAATACCGGTGCTCATGGTAGCGGATCTGTTCGCGCAGTTCCTCGACGCGGCGGCTTAGGTCCTTCTCGGCAGCTGTAGCCATCACTGAAAATTATAGTGGGTGAGGTGAACTTGCCCGCCGGCGCTTGATCTGTTTTGTCTGCTCTTCCTTTTCCTGTCGTCCGAGCGCAGCATGGCGCTTCGCGAGAGAATGGCTATGCGAAATCGAGGGACCTTGCGTTTCGGCAGCCGATCAGACGCGAGGTGCTTCGGCGCCACAGGCTGTTCCGTACGCGAATCGGCCGGTTCTCAGGATGATATTCCCAGAGAACAGGTGTGTTACGTCCCCAATTCCGCCAGCGTGAGCTTCATGTCAGCGTGCTTCCACGCTTCCTGGAACTGACGCTGCACCATATCCGCGTCGTAAGTACGACCCTGCGATTTCAGCGAGGTCAGCAGACCGAACAGCGAGCGCGGATTCCGCGGATTCTGCTCCAGGTCGGCGCGAAAAACCTTCTCCGCTGCCTGCTCTTGCCCGCCTTCCAGGAGGGCCGCTCCCAGGGACTCGCGTACAGGGTAGAACCAGTCCGGTGGCTCACCGTAGTTGAGCGCATCCTGAGTGGCAACCGCATCCTGCAGCAGGCGTACCTCGCTCGCATTGTCCTTCTTGGCACAAGCAATGCGCGCCGCCAGCACGTCGTCCGCAATACGCAGAATGCTGCGGCTCTTGTTGTTGAAGGGCATGGAGAAGATTGCGTCCGCGGGTGTTGCCGCTTCAATCTCGGCCAGTGTCTTGTGCTCCGTTTCCGCTTCCTGCAGCTTGCCCGTGTTGGCAAAAGCCAGGCCGCGCGCGAAATGCCAGAAGCTGGTCACCGTCTTCATCGATGCGTCGGGTTGCGGCATCTGCAGAATACTTGCCCAACGATGAAAGCGCACCTGCACGGCAATGGGAATGGCCAGGAACGCCTCCAGCGGCGGAACTTCCTTCACGTGCGGACGGACGTTGTCGGCGAGCTGGTCAGCCGCCTTCTTTGCCTCCTCATACTGCCCCGTCATGCCGGCTGAAATGGCGATAAAGTGCAGGTTGTGGCTGTAATACATCATGGGGTAAATGCCCTGCGCTCCGCTGCTTTGCAGATAGGCGCGATCGGCGGCGGCCGCTTTTTCATTGGTCTGAATGGCATCCTCGTAGTAGCCGGTGCGGATGTACACGTGCGCCGGCATGTGCACTATGTGTCCGGCAGAGGGCGCCAGCGCCGCCAGCCGGTTCGCCTCGGACAGTGCGCGGTCAGGATTTTGCGAAGCTTCCACCGCGTGAATGTAGTAGTGCACCGCGCCCAGGTGATTGGGGTCGCGCCGTAGCACCGATTCCAGTACGCTCACAATTTCCGGCGTGTTCTCCTCCGGGCTGCCGTCGGCCTTCCACAGTCCCCAGGGATGCAGGTTCATGAGCGATTCTGCGAAAAGCACAGAGGCATCCAGATCGTCAGGGTACTTTTTGGCCACATCGCGCATGGCATTGGCGTAATTGACGGCCAGCTGCCGCAAATCCGCATGCGGGTCATTGGAGTAGCGCTGGGCCAGCGCGTCAATGTAGCCGCGCTCATGGGCGGGACCGTTCGCCGAGAGCTGCTTGGCCTTCTGGATGGCCTCATAAGCCTGCATGCGGCGCGGTTCGTTGCCGGGATCGTTGTAGTTGGGACCCACAGCTTCCGCAATGCCCCAATACGCCATCGCCATGGTGGGATCGAGCTCGGCGGCATGCTGAAAAGAGTGCTCCGCTTCATCGTGATTGAACGCGTAGACCAG
>DATFDP010000088.1:0-3053 GCA_035252015.1 Terriglobales bacterium | reverse complement strand
TCCTACCAGCTCGACTGCGAAAGGGACCTATGCCGACTGACGTCATCATGCCCCAGATGGGGGAATCAATCTTTGAAGGCACCATCACCAAATGGCTGAAGAAGCCGGGCGAGAAGGTGCAGCGCGACGAGCCGCTGTTTGAAATCTCCACCGACAAAGTGGACGCCGAAATTCCCGCGCCCTCGGCCGGCGTGCTGAAAGAGATCAAAGTTCCTGAAGGCACTACGGTGCAGGTGAATACCGTGGTGGGCGTCATAGACGCCGATGGCGCCGGCGCTGCCACAGCTGCTCCCGCTCCTGCCGCCGCTCCGCCGAAGCCGGAAGCACCGCGCACCGCAACTCCGGCCCCCGCGCAGCCGCCTAAGCCCGCTCCCCAGGCCGATGGCGGCGCCCGCCAGCCGCAGCCAACCGAAGCGGCCGCCCGTCCCGCGCAGCCCTCAGCTCGTCCTCAGCCGCAGGAAGCCCCGGCACGGCCCAAAGAAGTTATCGAGTTTCCCTCGGAAGGCGAGGAAGAAGGCGAGCGCATCCGCTCTTCCCCGCTGGTGCGGCGCATCGCCCGCGAACACAACGTCAACCTGGCTCAGGTGCCCGGCACCGGCTTGGGCGGGCGCATCACCAAGCAGGACATTGAAACCTTTATCGCGCAGCACCCGGCGGGCGCCGCCGCTCCGGCGCGTCCGGCGGCGGCCCAGGGTCAGCCCTCTTATCAGCCGGGAGCCGCGGCGCCGTCCATGCCAGCTCCCCAGCCAGCGCCCATACCCGGCGAGCTGGTGGCCATGACGAACATGCGCAAGATCATCGCCCAGCGCATGGTCGAATCGCGCCGCACCAGCGCCCACGTTCACAACCTGTTTGAAGTGGACGTCACCCGCATCGTGAACCTGCGCAACCGCGCCAAGGCGGGTTTCGAGCAGCGCCACGGCGCGCGCCTCACCTTCATGCCCTTCTTTGTACGCGCCGCCATCATCGCCCTGCAGCAGTTCCCCATCATCAACGCTTCGGTGGAAGGCGAAAGCATCCGCTACCACGAGCACATCAACATGGGAATCGCGGTCGCGCTCGATTGGGGCCTGATCGTCCCCGTTGTTAAGAACTCGGAAGAGAAGAATTTCCTCGGCCTGCAGCGCGCCATCACCGACGTGGGTGAGCGCGCCCGCAACAAGCGCCTCTCGCCTGACGACATTCAGGGCTCCACCTTCACCGTCACCAACCCCGGCACTTTTGGCGCAGTTTTTGGCTTGCCCATCATCAACCAGCCCAATGTGGCCATCCTGGGCGTAGGCGGAATCGCCAAGGCTCCGGTGGTGGTCACGGACGCGCAGGGCAACGACTCCATCGCTATCCGCTCCCTGGTGCACTTGTCCCTGGGCTATGACCACCGCGTGATTGACGGCGCCGTCGCCGACCAGTTCATGGCCCTGATTAAGAAGACACTGGAGAACTGGAACGAGGACGTGGGCTAGGAGCTAAAAGCTAAGGAAGCTCTGATTAAGTTCATCTCTGTCATCCCGAGCGGAGTCGAGGGACCTTGCGTTTGTGTCGTACTTAATCAGAGTTTCCCTAAAGGCAAAAAAACATGAGCCCACAGCCCCAGTTTCCACAGGAGTTCCTCAGCGACCCGCCTTCGGAATTCTGCTAAGGTTGGTGCCACAATGCCCTGTGATGTAGGTGCTCCCGAACCGGCCCTTTTCCCTGAATTGGCCGAAAGCGACGTTTCCGCGTCGCGCACCGGCGTCCTGCCTTCCCAGGACATTCGTGAGCTGATCGCGGCTAAGCGCGTTTTCGCCGGCCAGGAGATCAGCGAAGACCAGATTCAGCCCGCCAGCTTGGACTTGCGGCTGGGTGAGATGGCGCATCGCGTCCAGGCAAGCTTTCTGCCGGGCTCATCCCGCACTGTAGCCGATGGCCTCAACCAGATCCGCATGGCCCGCATTGACCTCACCAAGACTTCGGTCCTGGAAAAAGGCTGCGTTTACATCATTCCCTTGCAGGAGGAGCTGAATCTCCCCTCCTCTATCTCGGTTAAGGCGAATCCCAAGAGCTCCACCGGGCGCCTGGACATCTTCACTCGTCTCATCACCGACTACGGCGTCGAATTCGAGCGCGGGCCCGCGGGTTATAAAGGCAAGCTGTATGCTGAAATCGTGCCGCGGACGTTTCCCGTCATTCTCCGGGCGGGCATGAAGCTGAATCAGATACGCTTCCTGCGTGGCAATCCTACCTTCGGTGACCGCACCATCACCGTTCTCGATGAAGAGAAGGCGCTGGTCTATCATGGCGAGGAAGACATTCCCATTAAGGCCATGGTGGACAATGGCTTGCGCATCTCCGTCAACCTGCGTGCCACCGACAGTTCGGAAATAGTCGCCTACAAAGCCAAGAAAAATGCTCCAGCCCTAGACCTGGCTAACGTGAATTACTACTCACCAGAGGACTTCTGGGATGCCATCCGTCAGCCCGGTGGCAACCGCTTAGTGTTGGAACCAGGGGACTTCTACATCCTGGCCTCACGCGAAAAAGTGCGCGTGCCCGCCGATTATGCCGCTGAAATGGTGCCCTTCGATCCTTCCATGGGCGAATTCCGCGTGCACTATGCCGGTTTCTTCGATCCCGGTTTTGGCTACGGCAGCAATGACATAAAAGGGACCCGGGCCGTTTTGGAAGTTCGTGCCGACGGCGTGCCCTTCCTGCTGGAGGACGGGCAAATCATTGGCCGCCTTACCTATATGCGCCTGCTCACCCGCCCCGACAAGATTTACGGCGTCAACATCGGCTCCAACTATCAGCAGCAGGGCTTGGCGCTAAGCAAACACTTTAAAAAGAAAGGCTGAACGTTCCAACCCGGGCACATTTGCCCGCTTCCGCAACCCTCCTGTAGAATCTTTCTTTCGCGAAAAGCATCTGGAGAGTTATGAAAGCCGCCGTCCATCCCGATTATCACGAAGTGCGCGTGCACTGCGCCTGCGGTAACACCTTTACTACCCGCTCCACCCATCGGGGAGATGTCCACGTGGAAATCTGCTCCGCCTGCCACCCGTTCTTTACCGGCAAAC
>DATFDP010000087.1:0-10826 GCA_035252015.1 Terriglobales bacterium | reverse complement strand
CGAGCATCAGATCGAACGCACGACTGTTCTCGAAGGGGATTTCCTTTTCAGTCGAGAGCTGCGAATGGGCAGGAGTTCCAAACCCTGTGCACAAGACGATAGCTGCAACGCATGAGAGTAAAAACCGGATCGGCCTCGTTGGACGACCCTGATAATCGAGTGCTCGATGCAAAGGGAAAACCTCTAAAGGCGTGTCCGATCTCTCCTCCGGACCGCTTTGCAGGCGCACTTTCAATGATTCCCACAGGTCTGGCAATGGACTGGGTGTGACCAGTCAGAGGATAGATAGTGACCTTCTAAGTCTCGAGTCCTCAACTGAATACGAGCTGGTGTGGCCAAAATTTTCAGTGTTATTGGCCCACCCAGTGGTAAACTTCCGCTTGGCGAGAGCACGTAGATGTCGCAGTCAACCCATTCGCCGCAAGTGCTGCGGTTCGGAGTTTTCGATCTTGATTTGCCATCCGGAGAGTTGCGCAAGGCAGGGGCGAGAGTCAGATTACAACCACGCCTCTTGCAACTGCTGCTGATTCTGCTGGAGCGTCCGGGAACGGTGGTCACACGGGAAGAACTGCGGCAGCGCCTCTGGCCAGCCGACACATTCGTCGATTTCGATCTCAGCCTGAACAGCGCACTAAAGAAACTGCGCTATGCCCTGGGAGATGTTGCAGATAATCCCATTTTCATCGAAACCCTGCCGCGCCGGGGGTATCGTTTTATCGCCTCGGTGACAACAATTTCCGCTGCCAGTTCAGTGGACGCAGTGCCAAACCAAAACCGGCAAAAGCTGCAATCGGTTTTTCCGGCGCCAAGTTCGTGGAGTGCCTGGCGTTCCTGGCCCATGTCCGCGAAGGCTTTGGCCATCGCCCTGCCTTTGGTAATTCTGTTGGCTTTGTTTGCCGGCTGGATTCGCTTATCTAATGGCGGTGCAGGGCGGGGCAGCATCGAGTCGCTGGCTGTGCTTCCTCTGGAAAACCTCTCAGGCGATACCACGCAAGACTACTTCGCCGACGGCATGACCGATCAGCTGATCACAGATCTCGGTCAGCTTAACTACTTGCGGGTGATCTCCCGTACTTCATCCATGCAATATCGGGGAGTGCGCAAGCCCTTGCCGCAGATCGCGCGCGAGCTGCATGTGGATGCAATAGTGGAAGGTACCATAATCCGCTCCGGGGATAAGGTACGGATTGATGCGCAGCTGATTCGAGTCTCCGACGACCGTCACCTGTGGGCGCAGAGCTTCCAAAGCGATGCCAGAGACGTGCTGGGCTTGCAGCGCGAGGTTGCCAATGCCATCGCGAAGCAGGTCCGCAGCACACTCCTTCCCGGCGATCAGGTTCGTCTGGGGATTCCCGCCCCAGCCAGCCTGGACGCGTATGAGCTATATCTGCGCGGCGAGTATTACCTGAATCGCTTCACGAGTGAGTCCCTTCAGCAGGCAGCGAAGTATTTCCAGCAGGCGATCGAGAAGGATTCCGATTATGCTCCTGCTTACTGCAAACTGTCCGGCTGCTATCGAATACTGGGAAACATGGGCACTCTCCCTTTAAGGGTGGCCAACATGAAAGCCAAGGCTCTGGTTGGCAAGGCTCTGGAAATCGATCCTGATTTCGGCCCAGCCCACTCCGGAAAGGGTTGGGGCTTGCTGCTGTACGATCTCGATTTCGCGTCGGCGGGTGCGGAGTTCAAACGGGCCGTCGAACTGAGCCCCAATTCTCCCGAAAGCCACCAGGGGTTGAGCGATTACTATGCCACCGTCGGCCAGTTGCAGGAGGCGGTTCACGAATCGGAACGAGCCCGCAACCTGGATCCGTTGGCCTCGATCGTAAACAACGACCTCTGCCGGAAGCTTACCTTCGCCCGACGCTACGATGAAGCACTCGCCCAATGTAAAGCTAATATGGACCTGGATTCGAATTCGGCGCGTTCTCTTTGGATTGTGGGAGATGTTTACGCTGCCAAGGGCATGGAGTCCGAGGCCGTGTCGTCATTCCTGGAAGCCCTAAAGCGCGCCGGAGCCCCACCCCACATGATTGCCGCCGCCCAAGCGGGTGCGAGAGATGGCGGGCTCAAAGGTTACTGGCAGGCATTGGTCCGCTTCACGCCAGAAAGCATGGCCAAGGGGTACATTGGACCTTTTGATGCAGCCCTGGGTTACACCTACGCCGGGGACGCCGACAAAGCCATGCCATGGCTAGAAGAGGCCGTTAAAACAAGATCTTTCGGCATCACGTACCTGGGCGTTGACCCCACGTTCGATCCCTTACGCTCCGACCCGCGGTTTGTCTCTCTCCTCAAACGGATGGGTCTGCCGGTTCAATTTCATGGTCAACAAGGAGATGCTTCCCTCCGGGAGAGTACCCACTAAAAAAAAGGCGTACTGGAGCGCGGTCAACGTCTGGTCATCCCTCTGTTTTTCTAAAGATCAGAGGGCTGGCGGGGTTATCTTTTGGATTGTACGGGCCGATGGCAAGAGATTATTCGTTGCCACTTCCCGGGACACTGGAGAAAGTTCCCTCGCAAGCGCAGCCCTCGAAGATAGTGCCAGCGGCCAAATTGCGGGCAGTTTAATTCCGTCTGGGGAATGCCATCACAAATGGACGCCTGCTTGCTTTAGGCGACGGACAGCGGCACTAGAAACACTTGGACTGTGGCAAATTCCTAGTAAACAGTCGAAAGCACCACGGGTCGGAGCTTTCAATCCACCGCTGCGACTTGGCTATCGCCTCCCGCCTGCGCGAGCGCAGTGAGCGCGCAGCCAGCCTGGTCCCGCGCCCGGCCTGTGTTCCGTTTTCGGGTACTTGTGGCCGTGATATCAGGCAACACTACATATGGCGGGCCGGTCTTGGAGCGCTCTGTCTCCTATCCCGTCCCTGGTTTGACCCCCCGCCCTCGATTCCTTAAACTTACCTAAGCGTTCCCCGACTTTGTGGCCCGTCTGTGGGAGGCCCTTTCCTGAAGCTAAGGTTTCGGCGCTGGTGGTGCGTCGCGCGTCTGGGCGTGCTCGTCCAGGTGTGCCTGGCAGCCTGCCTAACCGCGGTGCTGTTCGCCCCCGCTGCGGCCCAGATGACCCCCAAGGCCACGGTGGATACCAGCGAGAGCATCTTTACCGTCTTGGCCGCCATGAATACCTGCGGCTATGACCAGGAACTGGCGCAATCCGACTCGGTGCGCCAGGAAATTCGCGGCGAACTGGCGCGGGCCACCGAGGCTTCGCCAGATGCGGCCACCGCGACCCGCCAGATCTGCCAGTTCTATACCGACCATCGTCAGGGCGACCAGTCCCACGACCTGGCGCAGTACCTCTCGCTGGCGCTCACGCTGGGCCCGCCACCCGACTTTAAGCCGGAGATGAAGGAAGCCGACCTGCCGCCCGACGCCAGCTACGTGCTCGGATTGGTGCCTCTGCTGCCGTCCTTCTATAGGAACGCCGGGTTGCACACCATCTGGGAGCGTCACCAAGCCCAGTACGAAGGCTTGATCAACCACTTTCACGCGCCCATCGCCAAGCTGCTCAATTCCACCGACTTGTATCTGCGGCTGCCCATCGCCGGCTACATGGGGCGCAAGTTCAACATTTACCTGGCGCCCCTGGGCGCGCCGGGGCAGGTGAACGCGCGCAACTACGGCAGCGACTATCACATTGTGCTCACCCCGGCGCGCGGCACGCTGCAGTACAACCAGATCCGCCATACTTACCTGCACTATGTGCTTGATCCCATTGCCATGAAGCGGCCCACGGCCATGGCCCACCTGGAACCGCTGCTGCCGCTGGTGCAGACTGCGCCGATGGACGAAGTCTTCAAGCACGATGCCACCCTGCTTTGCACCGAGTCGCTGATCGAAGCCATTGAGGCGCGCACGATCAAGGCCAAGGGCAAAGGCAAAGAGCAGGAAAAGGAAGCGGAAGCACAGCGCCAGCAAGCGGTGGACGCTGCTATGAAGCAGGGCTACGTCCTGACCCAGTATTTTTACAATCAGCTGCCCAAGTTCGAAAAAGAGCCAGTGGGCCTGCAGGACGCCTTCCCTAACTGGCTCTATGACATGGACATAGAGCACGAGAAGAAGGTGGCGCGCAACCTGGAGTTCGCGCAGAGCGCGCATCCGGAAGTGGTGCGAGTGACGCCACCCAAGCCTTCTCTGCTCGACGAAGCCGAAAAGGACCTGGTCAGGCGAAACGTAGACGGGGCGCAGCAACTGGCGGAGCAGGCCCTGGCTGAGAAAAAGGACGACCCCGGACGTGCCTTTTTTATTCTGGCGCGGGCGGCTACCATGAAGGGCGACATGGCGGGAGCGCAGAAGTACTTTGCGCGCACGGTGGAAGTCAGCCGCGAGCCCCGGGTGCTGGCCTGGTCGCACATCTATCTGGGAAGAATCTTCGATCTGCAGGATAATCGGCAGGCAGCCCTGGACCACTACCGCACGGCGCTGAACAGCGGGGAGTTGGATCCACAAGTGCGAGCCGCCGCCGAAAAAGGTTTGAAGCAGCCATATGCGCCGCCGGAGCGGACGCAATGAGTTCGCACGCAGCCAAATGAAGACAACAGTCCGCCTAAGAGGCAAGGAGACAGCATGAAGCGAGTAATCATATTTGCAGCCGCGCTGTTGGTCGCAAGCTGGGCCATGGCGCAGACCAGCAATCAGCAGGGCACGCAGGGCCAGAACCCGCCCGCCCAGGGAACGCAAGCGCAGCCCGGAGCTCAAGGCCAGCCCGGAGCCGCGGGCCAGCCCGCCCCGACTACCAAGCGCCCGCCGCAGGCCAAGACGCAGGAAGAGTTCAAGGCCTTCCAGACCGCGGCCGCGGCCACAACGCCGGACGCGCAGGAGAAGGCGGCGGACGACTTCGCCACCAAGTTTCCCGAGAGCGAGTTGCGCGTCCTGCTCTATCGCCAGGCCATGAACGGCTATCAGAACGCCAACAATGCCGACAAGATGGTGGAGATGGGGCGCAAGATTCTGGCCATTGATCCCAACGATCCGCAGGCGCTGATCGAGGTGGCGGAAGTACTTTCCGAGCGCACCCGCAGCACCGATCTGGACTTCAACGAGAAGACCGCGGAGGCCACCAAGCTGGCCAGCCACGCTCTGGACACCATTGATTCTGACCTGATGTTCGCGGCCAATGCGCCGCCGGATAAGGTGCAGGCGGCCAAAGACTGGCTGCGAGCTACGGCTTACGCCATCTTGGGCAACATCGCCATGGTGAAGAAGGACTATTCCGGCGCGGAACAGAACCTGAAGAAGGCGATTGATATGGGCAAGACCCAGCCTGATCCGGTCAATTATTTGCGCCTGGCGGTGGCACTGGACAATCAGGCCAAATACGCGGAAGCCCTGTCCACCGCCAATCAGGCGGTGAGCATGACCCAGGAAAACACCACCGTGGGTCAGCTCTCGCGGCAGGAGCAGAGCCGGCTGAAGCAGCTGTCGGGCAGCGGTCCGGCTCCGGCTAACCAGCCTAAGGCGCCGGCGCCGACTTCACCGCAGCCGGAGACACCGCACAACTAGGCCCAGGGTCAACGTGCCGCGCGGCAGGGCGCCTGACAAGGCGGGGGCGCCCGCTGGTCTGTCATGGAGAAGCCGAACATAGCCGCACTGGAAACCCTCCTGGGACACCACTTTCAGCGCCCGGAAATGCTGCACCGGGCGCTGACCCACAGTTCGCGGGCGCGCGAGCAGGAAGCCGCCGCGGGCGGTAAAATTATAGATAACGAGCAGTTGGAGTTCCTGGGCGACGCCATCCTGGGCTTCGTAACCAGCGAAGAGCTTTACCGGCGTTATCCGCAGTTCGAGGAAGGCCACCTTTCCAAGCTGCGCGCCCACCTGGTAAGCGGGCGGCACCTGGTTCGAGTAGCCCGCGAATTGGACCTGGGCAAGTACCTGGCTCTGGGCCGGGGCGAGGAGAAAAGCGGCGGGCGCGGCAAGGCTGCCCTGCTGGTGAATGCTTTGGAAGCGGTAGTGGCAGCCATATACCTGGATGCGGGCCTGGAAAAAGCGCGGGAGCTGATCCTGCAGCGCATCCTGCTTCCCGAATTACGCGAGCTTCCCGGGGGCGCCGCCGTACCCATCACGGATTACAAGTCCACGCTGCAGGAGATGGTGCACTCCACGGGGCACGCCCAGCCTTCCTATGTTCTGGTGAAGGAGGAAGGCCCCGAACACAGGAAAACCTTTACTGTGGAAGCGCGTCTGCATAAGGGTAAGACCGACCACCAGCCGGAGTTTGTGGCCCAGGCGGCAGGGCCAACCAAGAAACGCGCTGAGCAGGAGGCCGCGCGCCAGGCCCTGGAATATTTGTGGTCGCTGCCGGCGCCCAACGGCAAGAGCAAAGCGCCTGAGAAGAGCCAGTGAGTGAACAGCCAGTAACGGAAGAAATAAGCCCGCAGCCCACAGCGGAGACGCAACCCGGCCCGGCCGCCCCGGAGCGGCCGCGGACGCTGCGCGCCGGCATGCCCGCCTCCCTCCAGTCGCTGCTGGTCACCGTGGTCATCGCCCTGTTTGTCATCACTTTCCTGGTGCAGGCCTTCCAGATCCCCTCCGAATCCATGGAAAACACGCTGCTCATTGGCGATTACCTGCTGGTGGACAAGGTGGATTACGCCAATAGCGGAATTTGGGGCCACGTCCTGCCCTACAGCAAGATTCAGCGCGGCGACATTGTGGTGTTTCATTATCCCGTACACCCCGATCAGCACTTTGTGAAGCGTGTGATCGGAGTGCCTGGCGACCACGTCCGCATGAGCGGAAAGCAGGTGTGGGTGAATGGCGTGCCGCTGAAGGAAAACTACGCCATCTACCGCTCAGCGGCGGATGACGCCTACCACTACCACTTCCCCAACACCGACTTCGTGGCCGCAGGGGTGGAGGCGCGCTGGTGGCTGCAGATGCGCAACCTGGTACACGATGGCGAGCTGGTGGTCCCGCCTGGACAATATTTTGTGCTGGGCGATAACCGGGACGAGAGCCTCGACAGCCGCTTCTGGGGATTCGTGCCGCAAGCCAACATCGTGGGACGGCCGCTGATTATCTACTGGTCAATTCGCGCCCCGGAAGATGATCCCGGCATGGCGGGCGCGGGCGGCGACACCTTGTCGCACTTTGCTTACGTGATGACGCACGTTTTCCAGGCCACGCGCTGGCACCGCACCTTTCGGCTGGTAAATTAGCAGTATCCCGTGCAACCGGGTAAATTAATACCAATGGCAACCGCGCTGACCAAAACGAAATCTCCGGCCAAGAAGCTGCCCAAGAAGGAAGAAAAGAAAAAAGAGACCACGGTTGAATTTCTGGCCTCGCTGGCCGTGGTGCTGGTAGTAGGGCTTTTCATTATTACTTTCATTGTGCAGGCCTTTGAAATTCCCTCCAGCTCCATGGAGGACACGCTGCTGATCGGAGACCACGTCTTCGTCAACCGAATCGGGTTCGCGCCAGATTCGCACTACCTGGGGCCGCTGCTTCCCTACCACGACCCCAAAGCTGGCGACATCGTGGTGTTTCTCTCGCCGGCTGAGCCTGGTTTGTATGTAGTGAAGCGCGTTATGGGCGTGCCCGGCGACCGTATTCATCTGCGGGACGGCATCGTCTACCGCAACGGCCAGGCGCTCAATGAGCAGGGCTACGTGCTTCGCAACGGCAGTTACAATCCTTACCGGGATAACTTCCCCGCGATTTCCGCCAGCGACGCCAACAGCGTGACTCCGGAGTGGCGCCTGACCCTGAGCTCGCATATTCAGGGCGAGGACCTGGTGGTGCCGCCGGACCGCTATTTCGTCATGGGCGATAACCGCGACGTCAGCTACGACAGCCGCTACTGGGGCTTTGTTCCGCGGGAGAACATTATCGGCCGCCCGCTGTTCATCTACTGGTCGTTCGTGGAATCTTCCGGCCAGTACCTGAAGCGCAGCGCCGCCGACCGCATTGGCTTCATCTTCCACGTGATTTTCCACTTCTTTGATCAGACGCGCTGGGGGCGCATGCTACACATTGTGCGATGAAGCGGACCACTCGCAACCTCGCGGGCGCCATTGCGGCTTTAGTATTGCTGGCCCTCGCGGTCCCGCCCCTGATCAGCATGGGGCGTTTTCACGCCCGCATTGATCAGTCCATCGCGCGGGCCCTGGGCCGGCAAGTCAGTATCGGTGCGGTTAATCTACGCCTGCTTCCCCAGCCCGGATTCGACTTGCAGCGCCTGGTGGTGGCGGATGACCCCTCCTTCAGTGCGGAACCCGTGCTGCGGGCCGACGAGGTAACTGCTTACCTGCGACTCAGTTCGTTGTGGCGGGGACGCCTGGAGATCGCCCGACTCAGCCTGCAGAACCCCAGTCTGAACCTGGCGCGCGGCCCGAATGGACGTTGGAACGTTTACGCCCTGCTGGAACGCACGGCGCAAATCCCTTCCGCTCCCACCGCTCAGAGCAAGCCTGAGGCCCGGCCTCGTTTCCCTTACATTGAAGCCGACAGCGGGCGCATAAACTTCAAAGTTGGTGCGGAGAAAAAGATTTACGCGCTGACCGACGCCGATT
The DNA here is from genome assembly GCA_035252015.1 of Terriglobales bacterium. Taxonomy (GTDB): domain Bacteria; phylum Acidobacteriota; class Terriglobia; order Terriglobales; family Acidobacteriaceae; genus JAICWP01. The sequence continues at coordinate 2,304 of DATFDP010000087.1, read as the reverse complement.
TCGCACTCTGGCAGGAAGCAGAAAACAAATGGAACTTCCGGGTGGCGGCGCGCCCGGTGCGCACCGACGAAAATCTGAGCGATACCGGCACGCTTACGCTTGAGGGCTCATTCCAGCGCGCCACTTCGCTGCGCCAGACTCCTCTGAACATCAAGTTGGACTGGCAGAACGGGCAGCTGGGGCAATTGACTGAGCTGATCTATGGGCGCGATCGCGGCTGGCGTGGGGCTCTGGACCTCTCCGCGGAGTTCAGCGGCACGCCGGCGTCGTTGGCGGTACGCGCCGACGCTCGGGTGCAAGACTTCCGGCGCTACGACATTGTCATTCCCGGCTCTCTTCAACTGCGGGCGGGTTGTAATGCCCGTTTCAGTTCCATTGACCAGAGCTGGTCGAATGTCGCCTGCCGGGCTCCGGTTCAGGACGGACTGCTGACGGTGAATGGCAACGCAGTGGCCCCGCTCAGCGGCGGCCCCTATCAGTTCAAGATGGTGGCACAACAGCTTCCGATGCAGTCGTTGGTGGCGGCGGCGCGCCACTCGAAGCGCGACCTGCCGGAAGACCTGACCGCCGGGGGCGTATTGAACGCGAGCTTCCTGGTTTCCAAGTCCGCGGAGACTGGCTGGCGGCGCACCTGGTCGGGTGACGGGCAAACCACTGAATTCGTACTCTCCTCCGATCTCACCAGCAATCAGCTCAGGCTTGGGTCAATTCCTTTCACCATCGTGGGCGGCACAGGGATGCTGCCTTCGCGCGGCCGGAGGCGCCGCCTCATGCCAAGCCTTGCGCCGGAGTTGCGCCTGGCCCTCGGTCCGTTCCGGCTGCAACTTGATGGGGGCGCGCCGGCGGTGCTTTATGCCTGGCTTTCGCGCAGCGGTTATGAAATTAACCTGCAGGGGGAAGCGCAACTGCCGCGCCTGGAGCAGGTGGCGCGCACTCTGGGCGTACACGCGCCTCCGCATGTGAAAAAAGGAACGGCCCGGCTGGACCTGCAGATTGCCGGCCTCTGGACCGGCTTTCCCGCTCCGGCGGTGACGGGCAAGGCTCAGTTGCGAAATGTCAACACAGAGTTGAAGGGCGTAGCTGCGCCTCTGCAGATCTCCTCTGCCGAGCTTCTGCTTGCGCCCCAGAAGCTCAGCGTGCAGAACCTGGTGGCTGGCCTCGCCGGGAGCGGCACGCACCTTTCTGGATCCGTGCTGTTACAGAGGCACTGTCCGGCAGGCGAAGTTTGCCCGGCGCAGGTGAATCTGCATGCCGATCAGTTGGTCGCGGCCGAACTGGTAAGCCAGCTCGATCCACGCCGAAGCCGTCCCTGGTATCGCCTGCTACGGCGCAATCGCGAGAAACCACTGGACGGACTCCTGGTCACGGGCAGCCTCTCCGCAACTCGTGTCATTGTAGGGCGCCTGACAGCCAGTCACTTCAATAGCCGCCTGAGCATTGACGATGGCAAGTTGCGGCTTTCGCAGGCGCGCGCCAGTATTTGGGGCGGCCAGCACGAGGGCGAATGGATACTCGACTTCTCCGGCCGCCAGCCCGTGTACAGTGGCGCCGGCGCCCTGGCGAACGCGGCCTTGGCAGATGCAGCGCAGACCATGGGGGATGATTGGGCCAGCGGCTTGCTTTCCCTCCAGTACCGGCTGAAAGCGGCGGGCTGGAGCAAGACCGATTTGGCAGCCTCGCTGGCCTCCAGTGCGGATTTTGATGTTCGTGACGGGGTGATGCGCCATCTGAGCCTGGGCGCCGCCAAACCGCTGCGGCTTCGCCGCTTCACCGGCCGTTTAGCGCTGGAGAACGGCGAGTTCACCTTAAGCACAGGCAAATTGCTGGCCTCGGACGGCATCTATGAGGTAAGTGGAACAGCTCTGCTCGACAGCAAATTGAATATCAAGCTGGTGCGCGACAGTTCTCATTCCTTCGATATCAACGGAACACTGGGCGCGCCCCGGGTGACGGCTGTGTCTCACCCGCAGACGGAAGCCGCGCTGACCAAATGAAACTCGCCGCGATTATTTTCCTGGGCATGGCCTTTGCCTTTGCTGCCGTTGCCGCCTGGCCGAACGCACCGGACGCCAATAATTCTGCTGTTGAAAGTATGCAGCGCAAGCTTGAACGCATTCAAAGCAACGGCGAGCAGGCCCAGCCCCAGCCCCTGACCACGGTTATGACCGAGCAGGAGGTTAACGCATACGCGGCCAGCGGAAGGGTGCAGTTGCCCAAAGGCGTAGAGTCGCTGCGCTTTTCCGGCCAGCCGGGAGTGGTTGATTCCTGGGCGCGGGTGGATTTTGACCAGCTCACCGCCGGGCA
>DATFDP010000086.1:0-4609 GCA_035252015.1 Terriglobales bacterium | reverse complement strand
AAAATGTCCGGGCGGGTCCTGCACCCGGTCTTTGCGGTGCTTGTAGTAGAGATAGACCAGCGTATAGCGGTGGATGCCGTAGGAGGCTAGCCAGATCAGAACGATGAAGTAGGGAATCAGCAGCGCCAGATCGAAGGCGTTCGCCTGGTATAGGCCCTTAAAAGTCGTATCCAGCAGATGCGTGCGGACGTAATTCGTTATCCCGTGGGGCGCGAGGAACAGCCCGAAGATGAACTCCGCCAACAAACATAACCTCCACGACTGCAAACGCACACGGGTGCGTAAACCATTCATTGTACCCGAGTTTGGGGCTGAGCTCTGCCCCGCTCAACCTGGGGCGCAGCCCCGTGCCAACACTATTTCTGTTTAGTTAAGGAAATACGTGCGGTAGAGCGTGTCGCGCTGGGCGGGACGGAAGCCGGCGTCGCGGATAATGCGCCGCAACTCCTCTTCCGTGGTGCAGTTGTTCACTCCGGCAGCCTTGACAACGTTTTCCTCAAGCATCACTGAACCCACATCGTTACCGCCAAAGCGCAGGCCTAGCTGGCAGACTTTCAGCCCTTGCGTCACCCAACTGGATTGCACATTGAGGAAGTTGGAAAGATATAGTCGCGAAATGGCCAGCGTCTTCAGATATTCCACCGACGTCGCTTCGTCCCAGTGCCGTCCGCCCAGCGCGGTGTTGGCCGGCTGGAAGCTCCAGGGAATGAACGCGGTGAAGCCACCGGTTTCCTCCTGCAAATCGTAAAGCCGCTGCAGGTGGTTCACCCGGTGCTCGGATTTTTCCCCGCAGCCGAACATCATGGTGGCGGTGGTGCGCATGCCCAGTTGATGCGCGGTGCGGTGCACGTTGAGCCAGTCGTCGGTCAGGCACTTCAAGCGGGCAATCTTGTAACGCACTTCGTCATCCAGAATCTCGGCGCCTCCGCCGGGAATGGAATCCAGCCCCGCATCGCGCAGGCGAATGATCGTGTCGCGAATCGTCAGCCCGCTGTACTCGGCAATGGCAATCACCTCTGAGGCGGAATAGCAGTGCAGGTGCACCCGCGGGAAGCGCTGCTTTATTCCGCGCAGCATCTGCTCATGCCAGTCAATCTTCAGGTCGGGATGCAGGCCGCCCTGCATCAGCACGCCCGTGCCGCCCAGTTCCACGGTCTCCCGGATCTTCTCGTAGATGGTATCGAAATCCAGGATGTAGCCTTCCTTAGCCTTGGGCCCCTTCAGCGGCCGATAAAAGGCGCAGAAGGTGCAGTACTCGGTGCAAAAATTGGTGTAGTTAATGTTGCGGTCAATGATGTAGGTGACCACGCGCTCCGGGTGCAGCTTGCGCCGCACCGCGTCGGCCTCCATGCCGATTCCGATCAGGTCGGGCGAATTGAACAACTCCAGGGCTTGGGCTTTGGTGAGAGACATGGCGCAGTTGCCAACAGAATATTGTAATGCAACGCCCTATGGCATTCAGCAGTCCCAGCATTCAGCCCCAAACCGGCATTTACCGGCTGAATGCTGATTGCTGAATGCTGAGTGCTTATTTTTCACGCCCTCTGCCGCTTCGAACCCTTCCGCTTTCGTCCCGGGACCGGAAACTCTTCTACCTTCTCCCCCCGTTGCCGCTCCTGGCGCTGCACTCTGGGGCGGTACCACTTGAAGTAGAGCAGTGCGGCGATGGCTCCCAGTACCGCGAGCGCAATCAGCCCATAGAGCACCGGCTGGTAATACTGAGACAAGCCGCCGATGATGGTTTTCCCATACACGTGCCCGATCCAGGCCACGGCAAAGTAGCGCACTCCGCGCCCCGCGCTCAGGGCAGACAGAAACTTCTTGCGCGGGTATTGCAGGACACCCGCTGCCATCAGAAAAGGAACCATCGGAAACGGCGGCGGTAGAATGGAGCCAATAAATACCGTTATAAAGCCGCGTTTCTCGAACTTCTTGTAGACTTTCTGCACCTGCTGCTTTCCGACTTTCTTTTCGAGGGTCTCTTCGCCTCCCTTTTCTGCCAGCCGGTAGGTCAGGTAGCCGCCGATGACGGCTCCCACTACCGCCATGAAGGCGTAATAGGGCCACCATTCCCGGCGGTGGGCCGAGAGCAGGATGACAAACACGTCCACACTGCCGGGCAGCGGAATCAGTGAGTTGTCTGCCAGACCCAGCAGGATCAGCCCCGGCCCACCCAGCCGATGCAGCCACATCCATACCGGGTTGACCAGGAGAACTGATATCAGGAGGTTGCGCATGAGGGCCTTGGCGGCACCGCTGCTGGTTAGCTGGACCCCTAGCAGCTACAAGTTTTAGAAGCATCCTTTGTCCGAGGAGATACTCAGGAAGGGTACAAAGGCGGCGCTCAGGCCCGCCGCCTGCCATGCGCCGCGGGCTGCAGAAAGTTAACCGGTCGCAGTCCCTCCACCGCGCCACATTCGGCGGCATAGCGGAAGAACAACTCCATGCCGTCCAGGCAGTCCTGGTCAAGCTGATAATGGATGTTCCTGGTAAGGTAATCCTTCACTGCGGCAGGCGTGATCTGCAGCCGTTCTGACCACTCCCGGGCGATCTCCGCCAGAGCCGCCGGCTGCAGTCCATGATCGCGAGAAGTTTGGAAAATGGCGGCCAGGTCCAGCCCCGGCTGCATCTCCGCTAAGGCCGCTTCCCGCACTGCCCAAAAGGCAAAAACAAAGGATTTGCCTGAAAGCCGCCGCCATTCCTCGGCCAGGTCGAGCACCTGGTAACGCGAGCGGTCCACTTTGAGCGCCGGATCGCCGATAATCAGCGCGGCGTCGCACTCGCGCAGCATGGAAGTCAACTCCGGGGCCAGGGAGCGAAACTCCCGCCCTCCTCCCCACCACTTGTCGAACAACACCTTTGTGAGCGCCACCGAGGTTAGGGAGGAGTTGTCAGTGGCCACGGTCCGAATCCTATCGAGCGGCACTTTGCTGAGCAGCAAAATGGAGCGCACTGGGCCCCGGGCCGCAATTGCCACCTCAGGAATGATCACCAGGTCCGGAATGTTGTTGTAGGCGATGGCAGGAATGATGCCGATATCGCCTGTTCCTTCGCGAAGCGCCGCTGCGCACGACGAAGGCACGCTATAGAAAATTTCGAAGTCTTTGGCCGCCTCGCCATGGTCGAAATCCCACATTAGAGGCGCCGTGTTGAGATAGGAAATAGCGGAGATGCGGAGCCGGCGCATGCTGCAGGACTGCTTATTTTAGCAGAGGGAACAAAGAGCACCGCTTCGTGGGAGGGGGCTTTGCCCGTCACTCCACGTGGGCGCACAGCCGTGCCCAGACATGCTCACAACTTACTTGTGCGCCGCTTCCTTGACACCCCCTCCGGCTGGTGCTTTAGTCCGAGTATAGGCATAGAGAATACGTAACAAGTCACGTCTCTACGCCTGTTTCGCAACAACGCAGACCCACGCACATCGGTAGAGGCGTTGCTTGCAAACGGCTTAATCGCCATGAGTGCGAAACTATCGCCTGGGATCGAAGATATTCGTGCCCTGCATTGGGTTGCTTTGTCCCTTACCCCCGGCCTTGGCCCCACTCGCGCCCGCCATTTGGTGGAATATTTCGGATCCGTTGACCACGTTTTTCAGGCTTCTCTCACCAGCCTGGAAGCCGCAGGCATTCCCGCCCCTGCCGCCCAATCCTTGGCCACCGGCAAGTCGCTGGAGCTTGCCGACGAAGAACTGGTGCGTGCCCGCGCTGCCGGCGCCAGCATGGTCACGCTTGATGATCCCACTTACCCGGCTCAACTGCGCCAGATCTACGACCCGCCGCTGTCCTTATATGTGCGCGGCAATCCAGATCTGCTCCCCCGGCCCTCGCTGGCCATAGTAGGCACGCGGCACCCTACGCCTTACGGCTTAGGCATGGCCGAGCGCCTTTCGTGCGACCTGGCCGCACGCCACCTTGTAATTGTCAGCGGCCTGGCCCGCGGCATTGATGCTGCCGGCCATCGCGGAGCGCTCGCTGGACGAGGCAAAACCATCGCCATTTTCGGCACCGGTGTGGACGTCATCTATCCTCGCGAAAACCAGCGCCTCGCCGACCAGATTCTCGCTACCGGAGGCGCCTTGTGCTCCGAGTTCCCCATGGCCACGTTCGCCGCTCCCCAGAATTTCCCCATCCGTAACCGCATCATCAGCGGCCTCGCCCTGGGCGTTCTGGTCATCGAAGCGGGCGAATACAGCGGCACCCGCATCACCGCCCGCTGCGCCTTGGAGCAGAACCGGGAAATGTTCGCCGTTCCCGGCAACGTCACGAACCGCCAGGCATGGGGGCCTAATACCTTGATAAAGCAGGGAGCCAAGCTGGTGGCTACCTGGGACGACGTCTGGGAAGAACTGCCCAACCATATCCGCCTGCAGCTCGCCCCTCCCGAGGCTGAATCCTCAGCCCCCTGTACCGCATCTCTGTTCGAAGAGGAGACGCTCACTCCTCACGAACGGCGCATTCTCAGCCTCCTCCGTCGCGATGAGTCCATCCACATTGATGAGCTGGTGGAACGCTTGGAGCTTGAACTTTCCTCCTCGGAGATTTTTGCCGCCCTATTTGAACTGGAACTCGCCGGCAAAGTGCGCCAGCTCCCGGGGAAGAATTTTGTGAAG
>DATFDP010000085.1:0-2254 GCA_035252015.1 Terriglobales bacterium | reverse complement strand
GGCGTCCTTCAACGACGACCGCATTCGCGCCCAGGTTGCGCGTGCTGTGTTCGGCGACCCGCGGCTCTCAAGCTATGCTAGTCAGCCAGTGCCGCCGATTCACATCGTGGTGAAGAACGGCCACGTGGACCTGGTGGGCATCGTGCGCACTCAGGCCGACAAAGATAGCGCCTTCATCCGCGCCAATGGGGTGCCAGGCGTGTTCAAAGTCAACAACAACTTGCAGTTGGAGCAACCAGCAAAAGGATAAGTCACATGATGGCAGAAGCGGGACGCAGAAACTGGCGTCCCGCTTTCTATTTGCAGCGATTTTCGCTTTGCAAAGAACCAGTAATGTTCAGCCTGCGTGGCACAGGCGCCTTCAGGCTCTTCTCCGTGTCTCCGTGGTGGGTTTGGCAGTTCCGATCACCCGATGCCCACATCAACCGAAGACTTCCCTCCGCTCACGGCCGGCACAATCATCACATCAGCGCCGCTGGGCACTGGCGTTTCCTGATTGCCGGTGAGGCGAATCGCTTCGCCATCCACAAAGATGTTGATGTGCTGCCGGATCTGTCCCTGCTCATCCACCACGCGATCTCTGAGCGATGGGTGGAGCTGCCATAACTTCTCGAGAAGCTCGCGCACATTGGTGGCGCCGTCCTCAACGGCAATCTCGTTTTGTCCGCTCGCGAACCCTGCCAGGTACGAAGGGATCCTCACCGTCACTGTCATTTATCTCGCCCGTGCCTTTGCTTTTTTGCCGGATTTGGATGCCGCCTTCCTGGCCGCCGATTTTTTCCTGGCACTCTTCTTTGCGCCTCCACTCCTGCGCGATGAAGTTGCTCCCGGTGCGCCATCGCCCACCACCGCCGCATGTACGCAGACCACCGGCGGCACCCCTTCCAGGATCGGTTGCCAGGATTTGCCGTCATCATTGGAGCCATACACCATCCCGCTGCGGGTCCCAAAATAAATTCCGGCCGGATCCAGCATGTCTGAGGTCATTCCATCGCGCAGCACGGTTTCCATGGCGTTCTTCTGCGGAAGCCCTTTGGTCATCGGCTCCCAACTCTTGCCTGCATTGCGCGTGCGATAAACGCGCAGCTTTCCTTCCGGCGTACAGCGATACTCGTCGGACTCTATCGGGACGATATATGCTGTATCGGCATCATGTGGATGCGCCACCATGGAGAAGCCAAAGTCCGACGGTACGCCGTTAGCGATGTCCTTCCAGGAATTGCCGCCGTCATCGCTGCGATAAAGTCCCCAATGGTTCTGCAGGTAGAGCCGCTCCGGGTTCACCGCGTCGCGCCCGATCTTGTGCACGCACTGGCCGAACTCAGGATATTTATCCGGCATAAATTCTGCGCGAACGCCCTGGTTGCGCGCCTGCCATGTTGCACCACCATCATCCGTGCTGTAGCACCCACCGGTGGACATGGCGATGATCATGCTGTTGCGCTTGGTCGGATGCGGAACAATTGTGTGCAGGCACATGCCTCCGCCGCCCGGAGTCCATTTGGGCCGGTGCGGATGCTTCAGGAGTCCTTCCACCGGCGCCCAACTCTGGCCGGCGTCGCGGGAAACGAACAGGCAGGAGGGCTCCACGCCGCAGTAGATGGTGTCCGGCTCGTCCTTCGGCATGCAAAGCTGCCAGATGTTCTTGAGCGCCAAGCCCGATTCGGCGGGGAATTTGATGGCGTAGGTTTCCGGCTGCGTCACCGTCTTCCCGAAATCATCAGACGACGAGAGAAATGTTCCCCAGCGGAAGCTCTGGTTGCCCCACCACAGCCGGTTCCGGCCCGCGCGCGTATCCAGCGCCATGGTGTACACGGGCGATCCGACCGAGTACGGCCCGCCCACGCTCCAGCGCCTCCGCCCGGCGTCTGACCGCACGACAAACGCGCCTTTCATTGTGCCCACAAGAACAAGAACGTCGCCTCGCTTGGCAGATACATGCTGGACAGACGGCATGAAGACCTCCGACAAATTTTCAGGAAACCGATATTGTAAGACGGGCGAGACCGTTGCGCGTTTGGAGAAAAAGAAATTTTATTTTTTTGATTTGATCTTTGGTCGCTCAAGGCTTTTCCGGCCACTTTCTGGCTGCCTGCAAAATGCTCAGAATCTGCACTTCGGAGCGACGGACACGGTAGGCGACGATGAAAGGTGCGACCACGAGCTCTCGCGTGCCTTCCACCCGGCCAAGGCGGCCCATCTCAGGGAAGACTTCCAGAACGTCAATAGCCGCAAGTATCCGATTGATGACCTT
>DATFDP010000084.1:0-3642 GCA_035252015.1 Terriglobales bacterium | reverse complement strand
TGAAGGATGGCGAGGAGTTCGATGCGGTGGTCCATTCAACGGGGATGCTGGTGGTGCGCGCGTGGCTGGTGAACTACGGCGGAGCTCTGAAAGACAACAAGCGCCTCAAGCGCCTGAAGCACCTGATTGGCGTTGCTCCGGCAACGTGGGGATCGCCGCAGGCGCACAAGGGTCGCACCTGGCTGGGCGCGCTGGTGAAAGGCAACAAGCAGCTCGGGCCGGATTTTCTGAATGCCGGGGACCTCGTTTTGGATGGCCTGGAACTGGGCAGCCAGTTTACGTGGGACCTGGCTAGTGAAGATCTGGTCGGCACGGAACCGTACTATGGCACGGGCAAAGATACTCCGTATGTTGCGGTGTTCATCGGGAACCAGCCCTACGAGGGACTGGCCAGCGTGGCTAATGATCCGGGAACAGACGGCACGGTGCGCTGGGCCGGCTGCGCCCTCAACTCGCGCAAAATCACGGTGGACCTGACTCGCAGCGGAACACCCGGTGGAAGGGTAAAGATATCGGACTGGGCAAGCGATCGCCTTGAGGTTCCCATGATCGCCGTGGAGGGCCGGGACCACGGAACGCTGATCAGCAATCCGGAGCCGGGCATGATCCAGCGGATTGTTTCCTTCCTGGACGTGAATGACAAGCCGGGCTTTGACGCATGGCTCAAAGACGCAACGCAATATGGCGCCGCCGCACTGGCGAAGATGAAGATCAATCCCGGCGCGCACGCGGCAGGCATGGCGGCGGAAGCGGAAAAATTCTTTGGCCACATCATCGGTCACAATTCGCCCATGGATATGGACGGCTGGCAGCAGTTTGTGGTGCGTGCGGTGGACGAGTGGGGCGACGGCATATCCGACTACGTGCTTGACGTTCTGAAGCAGGAAAATGGCGAGTGGAAGCGCTTTGATGAAATGTTCACGGACGTGCATGCTTACGCCGCCGATCCCAGCTTCCGCTGCTTTTATATCCGCTTGCCCAAAGGCATATGCACCGCAGGCAGGCCGATCAAGATACGCATTAATGCGTCCACAGGAACAGAGCTGATGGCCTACCGCGCTTACGCTGCCGGCGTGCAGGAGCTGGGCGCGACTCTACAACCCATCGAACTCGACGCCACGACAATTGGGCCGCCCGGAGGCAAGGAGACGCTGTTTTATCCCTTCACCACCACGATGATCGAGATCCTGATCAACCGTGATCCTCTGCCGTTTGATAAGGAAAGCAGGATTCTGGGCTTTGAAAATGCGTGAGATAAAAAAAAGATAACCACGAAGGACACAAAGGGGCACGAAGGATATTCAGCCCAGATTCCTTCGTGCCCTTTGTGGGTTTACGCTTTTTCTATTCGTCTAGCGGACTCCAAGCTCAGAACGCGCCGTCAAACGCCGCAAAGAGCCCTTTTCCTGTGGCCTGGCGTGCGATGCTGCCTTGCGCGGTGAACGAGTTGACGGTGCCGGTGACGCAGTCGCCGATGCAGCCGTCGGCATAGCCGACGAGCACGCGGCCCTGCTTATCCACGGTGGCGTCAATGAAGTCGAGAAGGTTGCGATCGCTACCGCAGGTGGTTCCGGCCAGGCAGATGGAGCCGCGCTGCACCGGGTCGTTGGGCGTGGCATCGACAAGGGTCCAGGTGAGGCCGCCATCAAAGGTGTGGGCTACATAAAGGTGCCACACGCCGGTGAAGTTGGCGGTATCCTGCGCGTCGCCGCCGGTGGGTGTGCCGAGAAAGGCCAGCGCCGCGCGGTTGCCGTCGCCCGCCACCATGGCGGGGAAAGCCACATTCTGTATGCCGAGCGAAGTCCCCACATCGGTGACGTTGCTCCAGGTGGCGCCGTGATCATGCGAGACCGCAACCATTGGGTGTCCGTTGGCGCCATGCCAGCCGAAATAGACGGTGTTGTCTGAAGCGATAGCAACGGATGGATCGCTATCGCCGGATGAGCTGCCGGGAATGGTGTGGATGGTCCAGGTAATTCCGTTGTTGGATGAGGAAACCACCGCGGCATTGCCGTCGCAATCTCTGTTGGGAACGTAGGCGGTGCCGTCCGGGCCGACTTTGATGTGGCCGTGGATGCCGCCGCAATCCACCAGCGTATAAATGGGAACGGCCGGGCCGTAGGTGAGTCCGCCATCCACGCTGAGCGCGCAGGAGGCGTCAACTACATCCTGAGAACAGTAGTAGACCGCGTTCGGATATCCAACACCCAGAGGAACGAGCGTGGGAGCAAACGGGCCACCGCCGATGGTCTGGTGATCAACTCCGGCGGGAACGCCGCATCCTACGGCAGGCGTGTAATTCGCGCCGTCGTCGTCGCTAAAAGATGACAGACTGCACACGCCGGCGAGCTCTGAAACCAGCGTGCGGCCGGTGGAGCGATCCGTGAACAGAATCGGGTCGAGCGAAACTACCGATGAGGTTACGGGGCTCACGTTTTGCCAGGTTGCCGTGTTGCCGGAAATGGTCACGCGGTCTGTCTCCAGTACCGCCTGGAACATGATGGCGCCGGTTTTCCAGTCGGCCCCGATGGAGGGCTCGCCTGCATCGGTGGCGATGCCCGCGGGCGGCACAAGAATCTGGTAGGTGGGCGCGGCGGTCTGGGCTTTCAATGAGAAGCCAGTGAAGAGCATGACCAGCAGCAGCGTGTAGGTGAGTCTCTTTCTTTCCACGGTGAGCTCCTTTGCAGAAATGGTGGGCAGCCCGCCCCGGAACGGCGCGCCAGAGATGTAATCGCAGTTTTGTGATGCTAAGAAGAAGGTGAAAGATGGTTGGGAGGGTCGCGATAAGATAGTTCCAAAATGGAACTAAATTTCACCACGGAGACGCGGAGGCGCGGAGGAAGTCAAGGGTTACCGCGGATTCACGCGGATGAACGCCGATTCAGCGATAAACCGAACTTCCCCATGGGGCACGGAGAAAAAATCCTTTGCGTAGATAACCGCGGAATGCTCTGCGCCAGGCCTGTTTCATTCTGCTGCCACCAGCGACCAGCACACAATGGCGCTACATACGGAACTCCAGCGACCGAAGCCCTTGTAGATTTGTGCTGCAAGTTTCTTCTGGTCGTTGAGGCTGCCCTCGGCTTTGATTTGAGGATCGGAAACGTTGCGAACCGCAAGCCAGCGCGGCGGATTCGTCATTTCACTCGCCACCAGGCCCAGCACAGCGTCGCCCATCTCTGAAACGTCGCCGAACCCTTGCAGGTGATAGTGGTTGTCTGACGTATCAAAGCCGAAGAAGTCAGTTGTTAGCACCGATGCTTTGAGCTGTGTGGGCGACACGCGGAAGATTTTGGGCTCGCGCTTGTTGTCTTTGGGAAGCTGGTCAGAATTCGGCTTGAACAGTTTTTTCGCTGTGGCAAAGAATTTGGAATTCGAGGGGCTGCTAGCGTAATGTGCGTCGTGAAACGGCTCTTTCTTAAATTTCTGGATGCAGTCAAAGCGCACGATCGGACTTACAACCACATCGCCCACTTCAAACTGCGCACCGATCCCGCCCGCCGTTCCGGTGGTGAGCACGAGCTTGGGTTTTACCTCATCAATGATCTGCCGCCACACGTCAATGTTCGGCAGCTTGGGGCCGTCCTGCGACATGTGCGAGTCTGACTTGAAGACGACCACCTTCTTGTCCGCGATCTGCGT
>DATFDP010000083.1:0-7661 GCA_035252015.1 Terriglobales bacterium | reverse complement strand
CGACCCCCTGCACGATTCCGCGGACGTGTATGCTCTTGCGGACAATCGCGGGATGTGACGCGGTCGCCATGTGGCGCAGTTCACACTTTGGGGGCCCGCGGGCCAAATTTGTAAGGTGGAGACTTCTGCCCAGCTACTCTGCCGATGTTTGTGATGCGGCTCTATCCGACGTTGTTGTATGAAAGATTCGCTCTTTCTTGGTCTGCTTTGGATAAAACGGGCCGGCACGCCCCTACCGCAAAGCAAAACCGGTTTAACGCGAGGCGCTGAGCGGCTGTTCATAACTCGGACCGATCTGGGGTCCCGGAAATCCGGAGCGGCAGCTGGAAGAGAGCTGCAGGCACTCCCACTTACAGCTGAAGGGCCCATGCGGATCCTTGCGCACCGGCTCGCAGCAGGCTAGTTGTTTAGACTGGCAGCGCAAGGCCGCATATCCTCCCGAGACCAGCTGAAAATCGAAGATGTAGGCGACCATGGCGTTCGAGAGCCGCCTTTGCACCACCGTTGCCCAGCGAGAAGTTCGGGCCTCCGAGAGCAGACGCACGTCCCCGCGGAGCAGTCGGGCCCTCTTATAGAGCCGCCGGAACAGGGGACGATGCAGACGACCTTCACGCGCGCGGTAGGTATGCTCCAGACGATAGCTGTCGCGCAGGATGGCAGCGACTGTAGGTTGCATGTTGCGGGCCACGGCAGCCCATGGTCGCGATCCCTCCAGCTGCTCCGTCCCGTTCATGATGACGGCTTTTCCCAGCGAGCCTCTTGCCTGCTGCAGTTGCTGATCCAAAACTGTGAGCTGCTGATCGAGCGCTACGAAGATATCGAACGTGCCATTCGGAGCGGCTGGATTCGTTGTACCCGCCACTAATGAAGACATCAGCAGCACGGATAACGCAAGCAGACCACGAAGTCCAAATGTTGTGTGAGCGGCGTTCAGGACGCCTCTCCTCTCTCCAGGGCGCGCAGCAGGGTCTGTATGGGGAACCGGCTGCCGGGACAAGACGTAGTGGTCACATCGCTGTGTCGCATCACGCGTTGGATTGGAATGTGGTAGCGTTGGCGCAAACGCCGGCAGACCTTGACCAGGGAATGCATTTGGGCCCGCGTGGGAGTGGATGGTCCGTACAAGCCGCTGGGATTGGATGCCGGGCTGAAGTCGCCCACCAGGGCGATTCCGATAAACGAGTTGTACCCACGTGCGTGCGCGCCTTCGCAGCGCTCCGGTCGGCCGGCCTCCACTTTTCCATTGGGAAGAATCAGGTAGTGGTAGCCCACGTGATAGACACGACCGAAACAGATGATCTCGAAGCCGCGGCGGGCGTGGAACTCGTCAATCATGTCGGCGACCTGCTCCTTTAACTGGGCCGCGACCTTGATGGGAATGAGACCGGAGTGGTGAATGAGAATGCCGGCAGGCGTAATGGTATTGAAAAATGAAGTTGTGGCGTAAACGAAGGGCTGCGTGTCCGCGGCACCGTTGCTCATTTTGGAGCTGCCCTGTAGTTTGGCCCCCCAGTAAAACGCATCAGCGGCTACGTTGTCGGGAACAGCATTAGCAATGGTCGCGCGGGATCCTAATAAGCGGCCGTCGTCATATTCGTAGCTCAGGATCTCGGCCGTAAGCTGGGTCTGGGCTGGCGTGGGCGACTGCTGTACCAGCGGACCCGGCTGGAAGTGGACGCCGCGCAGCCCGTTCTGCCGGATCGCCTGCGCGCCTGAGAGATTGCTGATCCACAGCAGGCTGATATCTTCTCTCGTGTGCGGCCCGCCCAGGCTGATAATGAGAAATCCAGGCGGGCTCCAGCGCTCGCCAGCACGGCAGGAGATCAGGGCGGAAACCTGCTGACGTCTGTCGGCCCTAGCAGCGGGAGCCACTATGAGGCACTGCGCACCGTTGAGAACCGCGTCGGGAATCGCATTTTGCGGCGAATCCGGCAGGTAAGAAAGCAGGGCCGTCGCCTGCCGCACTTCGGTCCCAACTTCACTGGCGCGGATGGCGTCTGGATTGGGCGGAGGCGCGACAATCGGGGCAGGGGCAAGAGCCGGCGGCATGCTGATCGGACGAAGCTTGTGGCACGCGGTCATGAGGCTCAGCGCGATGAGCAAAAGCGTCGCTCTGCCGCTCCAACCCCACATACCAACCCCTTGGATATGCCCGGAGTTGCTGAAGGTTGGCAATGTAGATGCGAACGCAGAGCTGCAGGAATCTCCCACTTTTGGGGTACTCAGCTTACATGGCTGAGATTTATTTCGTTTTTCCCTGGGATTGGCCTAAAATCTGTCCACAACACCCCCAGGCACACGGAGTACAAACGTGCCCTCCCTTCCTCTACGAAAAGGTGTCCACAAGATAGGCCGGCTGGCCCAAGATGTGCCGCTCAAGCCCAAGCTTGTGGTTCTGGGACTTGGAAAGGCGCAGCCACCAGAAACTCACCCCGCGCAGTTTGAGTTGGATTCCGCGTTGCGCCAGGCGGTTGAACAAACTGGGGCTTCCGGCGCAGCCATCGCTCTCGGCATCCGTGCCGATCTGTACTGTCGGGCCACTTTGGGCATCGCGCCGCCGGTGGGCACTCATCTCGATCCCGAGTCCGGCCTTACCGGCCTGTGTTTTCGCACCGGCAAAGTACTGTTGTGTCGCGATACAGAACAAGATTCGCGAGTAGACGCCGGCGCCTGCCGCGCGCTGAATGTGCGTTCCGTGCTGGTGATACCCCTGCGTAAAGAGGACGCGAGTTGCGGGATCTTGGAACTGTTCTCGGCGGTGCCAGAGACATTCAACGAATCAAATGTCAAGACGGTAGGTGTAATTGCCGATCGTCTGTTGGGCAACGAACCGAAGCCTCGAGTTGCGCAAGCGAAGAGCGACGAAGGCAGTGGGGAAAAAGTCCGCAGTCCGCGCACGGAGCCGCGGTTCGCCCACCAGAACCATTCGCCCTGGTCAAGGACGGCCATCGCCGCCGCTCTGATCTCGGCTGGGGTTATGGGTTACGCGGCAAAATTGCGGCGCATCGAGGCTCATCCCGCGGAACGGGTGAAAGCAATCAAACCGGCTGACGTGGTTCCCCAGTTCACCCCCGCTCCTGCAACGCCGGTGTCTATTGCCGCCAGCGACCTCGCCCACACCGAGGCGCGCATCCAGGGAAACTTCTCCAGCAGCGATTTGAATGCCGTCCTAGTCCGCGCCTCCACGGGCAATCCCAGGGCAGCCTACGACCTCGGGGAACGGTATGCTGATGGCGCCGGTGTCGAGCAGGATTATGAGCAAGCCATGAACTGGTTTGCCCAGGCGGCCGATAAAGGCGATGCCAGCGCTCAATGGAAGCTGGGCCTGGGCTATTTGAAGGGTATTGGGGTGCTGCAGGACGACAATAAGGCCGCAGAATGGTTCATACGCGCTGCCAACCAGGCGCACATTGGGGCACAAATGACGCTAAGTGAATTGTATTTCAATGGACGCGGCGTGCCGCGCGATTATGTTCGCGCCTATACCTGGGCAACCATCGCCGCGCAAACTACGAACCAGGAGAATAATCTCCTCGATGAAATCGCAGATCAAATGACGTCCGAGCAATTAACCGAAGCCCAGCACCGGGTGGCAATCTGGTGGCAACACCGGGCGAGGCCGATGCCACGCTAGAAGCGCCGCCGAGACAGGCAACACACTTTTGCCCTCGACCTATTTCATAATGAAAAACGGCGAGACTATCGAGCAGCAGAACCATTATGACTCCCGGTCGGGCGACCAGCTAGAGCCCAGTCGTAGATTTTTGCTGGTATGTAACCATCCCCCATGACCAAGCTGCATCGAATTGCTCAGCTACTCTGGACGGAGCCGGCGTGCGCCGCCTGTTGCCAAGCACACGCTTTGCCAAACATCAACGGCTGTCCCGCTCAAGCCGGATTTTCCAGGATCACCCGAGAACTTGCATCTAGATTTGTGTAGTAATCGGAGGGCACACCATACTGTGGCGACTTGCCTCGTTCGGGGCTCGGGCACTTCGGTAGCACGTTTCCGCTGCGTAGCAGGATCCAACTCTACATGGTGATTTTGCCAGGTGGCAGCAGGTCCCATACCCGCCAGAAAGCAAGCATCTGTTTGGGCAAACCGAAGGAGACCCGAATGAAGGTGTTCATGGAGGGAAACTCGGGACCAATCAGAATGTTGTGCTTGCGGAAATGAGCAATCACGTCGCGCGCCGGACGGCCCACGTCCATAAAGAAGAAATTAGTGTGCGAATCCAAAGGCTTCAGCATGCGTGTTTGGGCCTGGTTGAAGAATTCCTGGCGACCGTCTTGGTTCCGTTTGACGGCCAGTTGAACGAAAGCTTTGTCTTTGAGGGCGGCACCGCAAGCAAGCGCTGCCGCTACATTCACACTGTCCCATAACTGATACCGCATCAGGAGCTTGATCGTAGGCTCACTCGCAACAGCATAGCCCACACGCATCCCGGCCAATGCATATACTTTGGAGAAAGTACGTGTCACGATGAGCCGCGGATAAGTGGCCGCTCGCTCCAGCCAGGAGGTATATTCCTGCGATATGCCGGCGTAGTGATAATAAGCCTCATCTATCACCACATAAGTCTGTGGTGGCACTCTTGCGAGGAATGCTTCTAAGTCCACCGTCTTAGTGATGGTTCCGGTTGGATTGTTGGGATTGCAAATATAGATGAGAGGAGTGGAGCGGGCAGCGCGAGCCAGCATGGCATTTAGGTCGTGCTCATACCTATGGGTTAGGGGAACGCGGTTGGTCTGGCAACCAATTTGTCGGGCGTAATCGGGAAGGAAGCCGAAGGTCGGGTCTGCGGTTACTAGCCGCACGCCCGGCTTAAGAAAGGCGCTGGCGCACATGCGCATGATGTCGGTGGAACCGCAACCCACCAGCACCTGCTTGGCAGGGAGGCCATGAAAGCTGGCAATTTCCTGAACAGCTGAATCACGGGCAGCCTCCGGAAAACGATTAGAAGATCTTAATGCAGACTGCATGGCCGCCTGTACGCTGGAAGAAGTACCATAGGCGTTCTCGTTTTGGTTCAGCCGGATAGGTTGGCCTGCCGGTGCTTCCTCAGGGCGGACAGAACATTTCGCCCAATGGGAAGAAACCAAAGCGCTTGCGGCTCCTACCGAATACAGAAAGTTCCTTCGTGAAAGCCCCATGGAAAGCCTCGAGCGAGCGGTTTGCCGCCCAGTGGTTCATAGAATAGTTCTGCCAGTCAGCACGAACAAGACCTTGCATATGGTCTACGGATTGGAAAGACAGGCATTGACTGACGTGTGTTGTTGGGGTTAGATTCTGACGGCTCGATGGTCAGTCCCTCCCCCCATACGGAACCGGCCGGTCGCACCTCGGGTGATGTGACAGGTCTGGGCGCTTGCTAGTTAGGGCACAATGCGATTCAGCCGGTGTTAATCAAGGCCCTGCCCACTTGTTCTAAACCCACTTTGATTTTTGTCGGAAGAGCCTCGTGCGTAAACGTGAGGGTAATCTATGACTTCGAAAATGTTGACGTTCGCGGGCAGGCGATCGCCATTTCTACTTTGGCTGGTGTTGCTCGCGATGGCAGTGAGCACAATCGCTTTGGCCCAGGGCCAATCACGCGGAGTGGGCAATTGGTCAGGCCAGTTCTCCTCGCACAACTTCGCTTCTTTTCCGGTCTCAATCACCATTACTCAGGATGCCAGCGGACGCCTTCACGGAAAGTCGAACATGGCGCATCCCTGCGTCAAACAGAGCACACTGATCGTGACCATTGTTGGCAACAATATCGTTCTCGGCGGCAGCGACGCGGAGGGCGACACTATCACCTTCAATGGAACGATTGATCCAGCAGGAACTTTGCTGGATTTAAGCTTCGTGTTGAATGGCAGTCCCAGCGCGCGCTGCGAAACCGATCAAGGCAAGGGCTCGATGGGCAAGCACTGACCGGAGGAAAAATCGGTGATACTAAGCACACATCATCGCAAATACGGAAGGCCGGGCAGGCTGCGCATTATCGGCTGTGCTGCTGTCATGCTCGTCATATTTGCTTCGGTTCGCTGCGCGTTGGGACAGGCGCAGCAATCCGGCCAATGGTCCACGTTACCTTACACGATGCCCATCAATCCCATTCATACCTCACTTATGTCCAATGGCAAGGTTCTGATTGTTGCGGGCTCAGGCAACTATCCGCCCAACTTGACCAATGGAATTCTGCAGGCGGCGGTCTGGGATCCCAGCGCGGGAACCATCAAGGTGCAAAGCGTCAGCTGGGACATGTTCTGCAATGGGATGGTGGGACTGCCGGACGGGCGTGAATTTATCTTCGGTGGCACGTTGCAATACGATCCGCCAGCCTTTGAGGGGTTGAATAAGACTTCGACTTTCGATCCATCCACCGGCCTTTTTACCACCCAGCAGAGCATGGCACATGGACGCTGGTATCCCACCGGCACGGTACTTGGCAATGGCTCTGTCATGGTATTTTCCGGTGCGAACGAAACGAGCGGTACTAACACAGCGGTAGAAATCTATACTCCCGGTTCGGGATGGAGCACGCAATACCCCGCCGGGTGGACCCCGCCCCTCTATCCCCGGCTGCACCTCTTGCCGAATGGTAATGTTTTTTATTCCGGGCCCACCACCAGTTCCGCCTTGTTTAATCCGGCAAACGCCTCCGATCCAAGCACGCATGGCTGGACATTAAACGTGGCTCATACGGTATACAGTGGGGTGCGGACCTATGGCACATCGGTTTTGCTTCCGCTCACGCCAGCGAACGGCTACAACCCCCAGGTAATGATCATGGGAGGAGGAAATCCGGCAACCAACACAACCGAAATCATCAACCTGGGCGCCAGTAAGCCGACGTGGACGAGTTCGGCTCCCATGTCACAAGCGCGAATTGAAATGAATGCCGTGATCTTGCCGACCGGGAAAATATTGGCTCTGGGCGGCTCGGTGAACGATGAACAGACGAGCTCGGCAAGTTTGGCTGCTGATTTGTTCGACCCTAATACTCAGACCATGACGTCTGCGGGCAGTGAGGCGTATGCGCGTCTTTACCACTCGGTGGCTTTGCTTCTGCCCGACGGGACGGTGTGGGTGGCAGGGGGCAATCCTAGCCGCGGCACGTACGAAACCCACATGGAGATTTACCAGCCGGCATACCTGTTTACGCTCAACTCTTCGGGGCAGACGGTCCTGGCTACACGTCCGACGATAACCAGCGCTCCATCTGCCGTGTTCTATGGGAGCTCATTCCAGGTACAAACACCGGACGCAGCTAACATTGCCTCCGTGGCCCTTCTGAAGAACGGTTCCGTAACCCACGCCTTTGACATGGACCAGAGAATGGTGGGTTTGCCCTTCACCGTTGCTTCTGGCGTGCTCACGGTTACAGCGCCCCCCAATGGGAATATCGCGCCGCCAGGCTATTACATGCTTTTTCTAGTAAACAAGAACGGCGTGCCCTCAATGGCCAAGTTCGTCCAGGTAGGCAGCACTAGCTCGCAGACGAACGCCATCAAGTTCGTGCAGCAAAAGACAGGGACGCCGCAAACGCCGCAGTCATCGGTACTGGTTACTTATCCTGGGGCGCAGACGTCGGGCAACCTGAACGTGGTGGTGGTGGGATGGAACGACACCACGTCAGCCATAAGTTCAGTTACCGACAGCAGTGGAAATA
>DATFDP010000082.1:0-20352 GCA_035252015.1 Terriglobales bacterium | reverse complement strand
TCTGCGGCCATAGGGCGAGAGTAGAGATAGCCCTGGGCCAACTCGCATCCCAGCAACTGCAATTGATCGGCCTGGGCCTGTGTCTCCACGCCTTCAGCCACCACCCGCAGACGGAAGTTATGGGCCAGGCTGATTATGATGCGCACCATCTCGCGGCTTGCCTGGTCACTCTCCATCTGAGAAATGAAGCTGCGGTCAATTTTGAGGGTGTCCACGGGAAAACGCTGCAGGCGGCTGAGAGAGGAATAGCCGGTGCCGAAGTCATCAATACTGAGCCGAACACCCAGCGCCTTCAACTCCGCCAGGACGGCACTCGCCTTTTCCGCATCGCCCATAGCGATAGTTTCCATGATTTCCAATTGCAGGCTGGAGGGAGGCACGCCGGTCTGGCGCAGGGTAGCGGCAATTTCTCGGGCCAA
Organism: Terriglobales bacterium; assembly: GCA_035252015.1. GTDB lineage: Bacteria > Acidobacteriota > Terriglobia > Terriglobales > Acidobacteriaceae > JAICWP01. Next base: position 19,933 of record DATFDP010000082.1, on the reverse strand, counting down.
GTCGGGATGCTCAAACTCGCGAGCCGATACGTTCATGCTCATGGAGAGCGGCGGGGCAAGAGCAAACTGCTCCTGCCAGCGGCGAAGGTGTTCACAGGCCTGAAGGAGCAACCCACGATTCATAGGCAGGATAACGCCAGTTTCATTCGCCACGGCCACGAATTCCCCGGGTGGAACCAGGCTGTCACCCTTCTGCCAACGGGCAAGGGCTTCGAAACCCACAATCCTGCCTTCAGGCAACGCCACAATGGGCTGGTAATGATTGAGGAATTCGCCCCGTTCCAGAGCCTTGCGCAAGTCTGTCTCCAGGCGCAGTCGGTTGACGGCGTTGGCATGCATGGCGGAGTCGAAGACCTCGCAGCGGGCCTTGCCGGCGCGCTTAGCGCGATACATGGCAATATCGGCGTCGCGCAGCAATTCCTCCGCGCCGCTGTGGGAGGTAGTGCTGAGAGCAATGCCGATGCTGGCGGAAATTACAATCTCCTGGCCATTGATGGTGAAAGGAGCGGCGAGCTTCGATGCGATGCGTTCGGAAACTCGAATGGCATCGCTGGCGTCGCGGATATCGTAAAGGAGAACGGTGAATTCATCGCCGCCAAGGCGGGCCAAGGTATCGTGGTCAGCCGGGGCGTCGGCCTGCAGACTGGGCGAGGGACGGGAGACGGTGTCCTCGCGCCGCAGGGAGGCGGTAAGGCGCTGCCCGATTTGAATGAGGAGCTGATCGCCCGCGGTGTGGCCCAAACTGTCGTTGTAGAGCTTAAATTCATCCACATCAATAAAGAGCACAGCAAATTTGTAGGTGGGATGCCGCTTAGCGAGGTTGACGACGTGCTGCAAGCGGTCGAGGAAGAGAGCGCGGTTAGGCAGGTCGGTTAAGCCATCGTGAAAGGCGTTGTGCACGAGCATCTGCTCAGCATGCTTTCGCTCGGTAATGTCGCGGTTAACGATGACCAGTTTCTCGGTTTCGCCTTTGGCGTTGCGGATGGCGCTGGCGGTAGATTCCAAGATTCGCCAGGAACCGTCTTTATGGCGAATGCGGTATTCCAGGGGCTGGCCGCGGCCGGTGAGACGGGCTTTTTCCGCGGCTTCAATCACGCGCGGGCGGTCGTCGGGATGAATTTGTTCCAGGGCTGAGGTCTGTTGCAACTCTTCAGCGGAATAGCCGAGGACTTTCTGGTAGGCGGGACTGTTATAAAGACGGCGACCGCCGCTGTCCACCAGGGCGATCATGTCGGCGGCATTCTCGCTGATCAACCGGAAAAGCTGGTCGCGCTCGGCCAACTGGCGGCGGATGCGATGCAGTTGCAAGTGCTGATAAACAGTGTAGATGTCGAACAGAAGCACGAGGGCGGCCAGGCCCCGCACCCATTCCTGCAGATCTCTCCAATAATCAGCGCCAACTGCGACATGGAACCATGGAAAAGTAAACGAAATGATGGTGAAGGTGAGCAGGAGGGTAACACTTACGGCAAAGCCCCAGAGCCACCATTCGCGCCCTTCGATCTGGCGTAATTGCAGCAGGCCGCCTTCAGAACTCCGGGCGGAGTTCAGCGGCCATGCAGGTTGGTCCTTAGGACTCATAGGTTTAGGGCTAGGGTGATTCTAGGCGGTTAAAGAGAGGTGAAAAGTTACGAAGGTCAAGCGAACTGTTGATGCGGACAAACCTCAGATTAAAGACTCAAATCGGCAAGCGAGTGAGAAATCCTGCAATTGGAATAGGCGGGATCTGACGGTGCTGGAAACCTAAATAGCAATGACTAAATTCCAGGAACAATGTAAGATACGCCGACTCTCTTGTCAGAATCCCTGCCGTTACGGAGTGGCAGATCATTGCCCAACTACGTCGGTTATTGGCTTGAGTGCCACAACGGGAAGTGCGGCTTTCCGATACGCGTTCCCCATTCTGCTTCGAAGTTGGATAAAAGATACGCCACGTTTCACTTTGCCTGCCCGGTGTGCCTCCATGTCAACCGCTACAGCAGCAAGGACTTGCGCAAAGTGCAGTTCCACTCGCCCGACCCATATCGAGCAGGCAAGCTGGTACTCTATTCGGCACGGTTCGGCTGCGCCCATCCTCGCTGCGCGGCCGAAGGTGTGGTCTTCACGGCCGCCGCTGCCAATGTCAGCGTTGCCATGCTGCTGCAGTTTTGGAGCATGTGGAAAGTGAAATTCAACTGCAAGGGTAAACACCCTTTTCGCATGCGGGATCCACGGACGTGGTGGATTCAGCAGGAAAAATCATTTACCAAAACCATTCGCTGACAACCCTCGCACGACTGCCGGATGTCAGGGAAAACCCTGCATCATCACCGTAACCGGGCATGGTTACTGCTGCGTCTGCGACACCGGGGAATGACCAGTATGATGTATTTGTGCGCGGAACAGGGAGTGACTGGCGAGCAGAAGGCGGGGAGGAAGTTACCCGATGACGCAACCCATCCTGGAAGGACTAGTGGTAGCCAGCGATGCTGAGTTAGTGAACGTGTTTTCCCGGTCGCTGAACGACATTGGGCTGCGGATGGAAGCGCATGCCGATGCCGAATCGGCGGTATTGGCCTTGTCGCGTAAGAAATTTGACGTTGTGATAGTGGACTGCGGCGGCGGGGACAAGAGCGCGGAGATTCTGAAAACGGTACGCTGGCTGCCCTCGAACAATAAAGCGGTGGTGGTGGCAGTAGCGGGGGAAGGAACCGGCATGCGTGAGGCGTTCGCCAGCGGGGCGGACTTCGTGCTTTCCAAGCCGGTGCAGCAGGAACAGGCCACGCGGACGCTGTGGGCCGGTTACGGATCCATGCTGCGGGAGCGCCGGCGCTACTTCCGGCACCGGTTGGACGTGCCCGCCGAGGTGCAATTGGATTCAGGGGAGAAAACACCGGCACGCACGCTCAACGTGAGCGAATCGGGGCTGGCGGTCAGCGTTAATCTGGCCATGAGGGCGGGCCAGAAGATCTGGTTTTCCTTCACCTTGCCGGAGACCAATCTGCTTATCAGCGGCACGGGGCAAATTGTCTGGACCGACGGGCGCGGGCAGGCAGGCGTTCATTTTGAAGAACTGAACCCGCAGGCGCTGCAGGAACTAAAGAACTGGCTGGCGCTGAAATTCCTGGATCAGGTGGCGCGCAGCACGGAATCGTATTTAGTCAATCCTGAAAAATCCCAGACCCACAATTGACGAGGCTCAGACTGTGACGCTTGCCTGAAAAGCTGCCTGGACCCGCGCGGGAGTAAAGGGTACCTCGCGGAGACGAGCGCCAGTGGCATCAAAAACCGCATTGCCGATGGCGGCGGCCACCGCAGTGATGGAGAGTTCGCCGGCACCCATAGCTTTACCGCGGGAACGGTTGATGAGCACGGCCTCAATGGTTGGGACTTCTATGCCTAAGGGCAGGCTGTGATAGCTGGCCCAACTGGTAGAGGTGATCTGGTGTTCATCCCAGGTAACCTCTTCGCCGAGGGCGCGGCTCATACCCTGCAGCGTGCCGCCTGCAATCTGATTGCGCAGGCCGGCGGGATTGGAAATTGGGCCGCAATCGGCGGCGGCAAAAAAGCGCTTGACCTGGATGCGGCCGGTGGAGCGGTCAACCTCGGCTTCTGCGACCAGCGCCACATAGCCGTTGTCGCCCTCGTAGGCGACACAAGCAATACCGCGACCGGTGGCGACGCTGGAAGACGAACTTGAGTAGGGAAAGGGCCGCGGCTCCCATTGGGCAGCCTGAGCGACTGCCTTCACCACGTCAATCATGCGAGTTTCGCGCAGATGCCGCAGGCGAAAGGTAACGGGGTCAGCTTTGGCGTGCGCGGCCAGTTCATCCATAAAACATTCGTGAGCAAATGTGTTCTGCAAGCGCAACGGTGAACGCAAGGGTCCAGTGAAGAACGGCGATTTTACGGTGTGGGCGAGCACGCGCTCGCTGCGAACATTGCCTGCGCCGCCGCACTTGCCGCTAACGCAGCCAGCCAGGTAGGAAGGCACCAGGTTGTGCCCATTGCGCAGTTCGCCGGTGGGCTGGGAAGATTTACCCGGAACAAAAGCTTCCGGTTCGAAGCCCACGAGCAACCCGGTGACTATGTTGCCGGGGTGGTCGTATCCAGGACGGCCACCGTAAGCAGCGGCCCAGGATTCGCAATCCCAGGCGACGATGGCTCCGTTTGCGTCCAGGGCGGCGCGCTGCTCGATGACACAGGGCTGGCCGTAGTTTTCGCCCCAAGCCATTTCGTCTTTACGCGTAAGCTGCACGCGGACGGGGCGGCGCACGGCGTGAGAGAGGAGCGCGGCATCGTAGGAGACAGCATCAGCGGCATTAAGGCCATAGCACCCAGATCCGCGGGTAAAGATCACGCGGACGTTATCGAGCGGCAGGCTGAGGAGAGCCGCCACTCCGCTGCGCGTTGGATACACTGACTGAGTGGGAGACCACACCGTGGCTTTGTTGCCGCGCACGTCGGCGACCGCACAGGAGGCACCAATGGAGCCGTGCATCTGGTAGGGATGAAGGTAGGTGGCTCGCAGCACCGTGGACGCTGAGGACAGCTTCTGCTCGACATCTTGTGAGTCAACTACGAGGACGTCGCGCGAGGGCTGCCGGCGCATATAGTCGTAGAAAGCTTGCTGCGCGGGAAGCGTTACCGGCGCGCTCCAGTTGACCTTGAGCTGGCGGGCGGCCTGTTCGGCCTGCCATTGTTTTTCCGCAACCATGCCAACAAAATTCTTGCGGACTACCACCTTGACCACGCCGGGGAGACTCCGCACCGAGCTCTCATCCACATGGATGACAGCGGAGCCCAATGCCGGCGGGCGGACAACGCGGCCGTGCAGCATGCCGGGGACGTGGACATTGTGCACGAATTCGAAACGGCCGGCGGCGAGCGCGGGCATATCCATGGAGGGCACGGGTTTGCCGAGTACGGTCCACTCCTGCGGCGTACGCCGCTTGGCACTGGAGTTCAGGGTGAGGTTGAAGCGCTTGCCGCCGATCAACTGGCCGTAGCTGACGCGCTTGTCTGCCCCGGCGCTGATCACGCCGTCGGTCACGGTAAGCTGGGCAACGGGGACCTGCAGACGGCGGGAAGCCATCTGCAGCAGCGCATCGCGGGCCGTGGCGGCAGCATCGGCCAGGCCGCTGGTGTTGAAGTTTACAGGCGTGGACTGGCTGCCCGAAGTTGTGCCCTCGTCGGGTGTGACTGAGGTATCACACTGAACTATGCGCACACGGCCGAGGGGGACGCGCAGTTCTTCGGCAACGAGCTGGGTCTGAACCGTGAAGATGCCCTGGCCGAAATCGCACTTGCCGGTGTAGGCGGTAACCATGCCGTCGGCACCCACCGCCAGCCAGGAGTCGAGCTTGCTCGGATCAATGTGCGACATGTGCGTGCCAAAGGGACCCTGAGCAAGGGCCAGCGGTTCAAGCAAAGAGGCGGCGCTGAAGCTGACGATGAGCGCGCCGGAGGTCTTCAGGAACTTGCGGCGGGAGACGGCGGTGCTCATGCGCGCCTCCCTTGGGCATAGCGTTCGATGGCGCGCATCATGCGCGCGTGCACAAAGCAGCGGCAGAGGACATGCTCGAGGGCTTGCTCGATCTCTGAGGTGTTGGCTTTGGGGTTGCGGTCGAGGAATGCCTTCGCGGTGAGCATCACCCCACTGAGGCAGAAGCCGCATTGCGCGGCCTGCTCCTCAATGAAGGCCTGCTGCAATGGGTGGGGCTTCTCAGGAGTGCCGAGGCCCTCAAGGGTCACGATTTCGGATGTTCCGACGGCGCTAACGGGTGTAATGCAGGAGCGCGTGGCGCGGCCATCCATCAGAACCGTGCAAGAGCCACACTGGCCCAAGCCGCAGCCGAATTTGGGGCCGCGCAATTGGAGTTCGTCGGCGAGCACGTAGAGGAGCGGGGTGGCAGGCTCAACCTCCACGGTGTGGACGCGGCCGTTGACCTTCAAAGCTATGGCACTCATTCCTTTTTGCCTCATGTGAGCGGCTGAATAGTCAGACGCAAGTATATGCATCTGGTATGCCAACGATTCGTGGTGAAGAAACGTATTTGAGGCAGCCTTAAGCGGAGCTTAAAAGGCCGAGATTTCTAAATTCCAGAGCTCGTTTTGTGGTTTATCCACATGGGTAACATCTCAGAACACCGATTCCATGCTCGGCGAGCGTGGGGCGCAGCCTCTCATTCCATACACTGCTGGCAAAGGGGCTGTGGGAGCAAATTACCGATTGACCAGATTTTTAAGCTCGCGCAGATCGGCGGTTGAGACATCGGAAACCAGGCACAATTGCATGTCCTCTGATCGCCACATGATCCAGTTGTAGCCCTGTCGAGATCCAGATGCGTCGGAGAATCCTTTTTGGCTACGTGCAGGCCAGGCAAACAGATTAATAATGTGTTTGCGGCGGCCATAGACCACGCCGGCAACTGTGTGGCCGTCAACCACGTCCAGACGCCCGCCCAATAAGGGAAATCCTTCCGAGGAATAGTCAGCAACCGGGGGAATAAAGTCGAGTCTGCCGTCGAACCACGGCTTCACAGTGTGCTGGTCGGTTGATTGAACATCGGTCAGGTGTCCTGGCTGCAGCGAACGTACGTGGGCGTCTACCAACTCGGCAGTAACTTGTGCAGTCTGCGTGCGCTGCGGCATCAGGAAAAACACAATTAGAAATGCCGCCACAGCTGCCAGAGCGGCAATAGCCGGTGCCAGGAACTTTCTGCTCGAAAGAATTGCAGGCACGCGAGTTGCTCCATTGGGCAGGCCGAGTTGCTTGCGAACCTGCACCTGGAGTTGAGGCGAGGCATACTCATATAACTTGCTCTCCTGCAGGCGCGCGCGTAAAGATTCCACTTTTTGGAGCAAGGCCTGACACTCGGCGCAGTTTTCCAGATGACGTTCGAATTCCGTCGACCTGATGGCGTCGAGTTCACCGTCCAGGTAGCCATGAACGGTGATGGACGAGAATTCGCAGGTCAAGACGCCTCCTTTGCTGCGGCGCTGACCAGAACTCGCTGCAGCCGCTCGCGAGCCCGGGACAGGGTGGACATAACCGTGCCCATCGGAATTCCGGTCACCTCCGCGATCTCTTTATAGGAACAGCCTTCCAGTTCCCTGAGCACCAGCACTTCGCGGGAGCGTGGGGGCAGGGATTCCAAGGCCAGCATCAGCCGCTGGCGCTCGTCAGCCTGGGTCGCCAGAGTTTCCGGAGTCGGAGCCGGCCGTTGATGCAGGTCCTCATCAAATTCGGTCATCAACTCCGCAGGGCGGTTCTTCTGCAGCCAACTATAACAAGTGTTACGAACAATCTGTAGCAGCCAGGCGCGCGCATCGCCTCCGCGAAATCGATCGAAAAAACGGTACGCTCGAAGCATCGCTTCCTGAACGACATCTTCAGCATCGGCCCGATTGCGAAGTAACCACCGAGCTAGGTTGGCGGCGCTGTCCAGATGCGGCAACACGAGTTGTTCAAAGCGAATCTTTTCCTGCGGCTGTAACACGTCCCCGCCTCAGTGTGACTGTCACGACGTAGACTTTATTCCCCCTCCTCCAGTTACTACAAAAGTCGGCCGAGTGGAATAAAACCTGCCAAGGTACGGTTTATGCAGGTGTAACACATACTGGCGGGCGGCGCGAGCAAGCAGGCCATAGTAATTTGCTCGCGTCGCCCCGCCCGGGTATGTGGACGGTACTGCTCTGAATCGGGAGACGACGGATGAGTAAGACGAAACTGTTCAATAAGGCCGCAGGCGGCTTCATCGAGCATGACCACAACAATGACGGAATTGACCGCCGTGGATTTCTTAAATGCATGGCGTGGGCGGGTGCTGGAGCACTGTGCATCATGGAAGGAGGCGTACTGAAATCCTTCGCTTTGGGCTCACATCAGCAGTCGGGTGCAAAGATGCACAACACAGGTCAGTTGAGTTTCGTTCAGATCAGCGACAGCCACATGGGATTCAACAAGCCCGCTAATCCTGATGTGATCGCCACGCTCAAAGCCGCCGTAGATAAGATCAATGCCCTTCCCCACGCGCCCGAGTTCATCCTGCATACGGGCGACATCAGCCATCTTTCCAAGCCCGAAGAGTTCGACAACGTTGACCAGATCCTGAAGGCCACCAACAAAGAAATTTTCTTTGTGCCTGGAGAACATGACGTGCTGAACGATGATGGAGCGATGTTTCGGGAGCGCTATGGAAAGAACTCCCAAGGCCAGGGCTGGTACAGCTTCGACAAAAACGGCGTGCACTTTATTGGCCTGGTGAATGTGGTCAATCTCAAGGCCGGCGGCCTGGGCACTCTGGGGAACGAGCAACTTGAGTGGCTGGAACGAGATGTCAAGCACCTGAAATCCAGCACCCCTATTGTTGTGTTTGCCCATATTCCCTTGTGGACCATCTACCCGCAGTGGGGTTGGGGCACTGACGACAGCGCGCAAGCTCTTTCGTATTTGAAGAAGTTCGGTTCAGTTACCGTGCTCAACGGCCACATTCACCAAACGATGCAGAAGGTAGAGGGCAACGTGACTTTCCATACTGCCTTTTCGACCGCGTTCCCGCAACCGGCGCCAGGCAAAGCGGAAGGTCCCGGGCCAATGAAAGTTCCGGCCGAACAACTGCGCAGCATACTTGGCATCACCGATGTCAACTACGTGCGAGGCCGCCATGCGTTAGCGGTTGTGGATTCGACGCTGACCTGAGTGATCGGTTTTTTCAGATTTGCTATTACATCGAGGAGAACAACAGCACCATGAATAAGAAACTGTTTTTTGCAACGCTGTTAATCGCAATTCCGCTCGCCGCTGCCATGGCTTTGGTTCTCGGGCCGACCCGGGCAAGGGGCGAAGAAAACAAAGCTCAAACCATGCAGATAAGGGTGGACAACTTCACCTTCACGCCTGAGACGCTTACCGTTCCGGTGAACGGCGCGGTCACTTGGGTGAACAAGGACGACATCCCGCATGTGATCGCCAGCAATGACGGTCTGTTTAAATCCAAGGCCCTGGATACGGATCAACAATATTCATTTACCTTTACCAAGCCGGGTACGTATCCCTACTTCTGCGCAATTCACCCGAAGATGGTGGGGAAAATCGTGGTTCACTAATTACCAGGATGAATGCGATGGTCAACCCGTTTGCCTGGCGAACGATAGTGCTACCGAAGCACGCACAGCATGTTGTGCTCATCCACTTCCCCATCGCGCTTTTTATCGCCGGGGTGATATTTGACCTGCTGGGGAGAGGAAGACGACTGTCACTGCTTGCCGGGGCTGCTTATCTAAACTTTTCCGCCGCCGCCATCATGGTATTTCCAACGGTTGCGACGGGTTTGTTGGCGTGGCAGTTTGTTTTGGAAGGCAAAAGGCTTAAGGGTCTGTTGCTATTGCACCTCATCGCAGCCTCATGCGCTGGGGTGATGATCATAGCATCATGGTGGGTACACCGGCGGGCACGCAAAACGGGCCCATCGCTTCTTCCTGGTTATCGTATCGCAGTGGAACTACTCGGCGTCGCAGTCCTCGCACTTACTGCACATCTGGGTGGTTTTTTGAGTGGGATCAATTCTTAAACAGTTTTGGAACGAGCATATCAGGTGTCAGATTCCTATAGCGAAAAGCGACCTAAGGTCTGCGCTGTGACTGGATACGATCCACATGACGTGAGTCAAACAATGTATCTTGGCACGATTTGTTAACCCTTCATGTCAGTGGTCTTACGCTATTGAGCGTTTCGATTTCGACAAAGCTTCCACTCAGCGGCTGCTATTACAGTGCCGCGTCGCACAGCTCGCCCCGGCGCTACTGACCCTCGATCCTGGCCTGTCTATTCATTGGGAATCGCTGATCAAGTTCCAGGTTGAGCTCCAGCACATTGACTCTGGGCTCGCCCAAGACTCGCAACTGACGGGCTTCCGTGTGCCTGGCCAGTAAGGACCGCAACTGCTCAACCGTGGCGCCGCGTTCCTCAGCGACACGAGCCAACTGGAAATCGGCAGCCGCGGGCGTTATGTCCGGATCAAGACCGGACGCTGAAGCAGTCACCAGGTCAATGGGCACGGGGACCCCGGGATTTTCTACGTGATCGGCGGCAACGTCACCCTTCACTCGATCGATCAGCTTTTGATTGGTCGGTCCCAACTGTGAGCCGTTGGAATTGGTGGGGGCGTAAGCCACAGCTGAGGGACGGGGATGGAAATACTGCGGGCCCGTAAAAGCTTGGGCAATAAGTCGTGAGCCGACGACTTTGCCATTGGCTTTAATCAACTCGCCATTCGCCTGCTTAGGAAACATCACCTGCGCAATTCCCGTGACTACCAACGGGTAAATGATGCCCAGCAGGATGGTAGTGGCTATCGTCATCAGTATTGCTGTGATCAAATTCTTTTTCATGAGAACTCCCTACGCCAGCCCTATGTTGGTAATCAGCATGTCGATCAGCTTAATGCCAATGAATGGAATGATGACTCCGCCAACGCCATAAATCAGCAGATTGTTACGGAGGAGCACGGCGGCGGCCATGGGGCGGTATTTCACCCCGCGCAGCGCTAGAGGAATTAACGCGACGATGATCAGCGCATTGAAGATCACGGCCGAAAGGATTGCGGACTCGGGCGTCTGCAGATGCATGATGTTCAATGCGTTCAGCACAGGAAAAGTTTCCGCAAACATTGCCGGGATGATGGCAAAATACTTTGCGACGTCGTTCGCGATAGAGAATGTTGTAAGGGCGCCGCGCGTCATCAGCAACTGCTTGCCGATTTCCACGATCTCAATAAGTTTGGTGGGATTGGAATCCAAATCCACCATGTTGCCGGCCTCTTTGGCAGCCTGGGTGCCGCTATTCATGGCGACGCCCACGTCGGCCTGAGCCAATGCAGGCGCGTCGTTGGTGCCGTCGCCGGTCATGGCGACCAGTTTGCCTTCGGTTTGCTCCTTTCTGATCAAGTCCATCTTGTCTTTTGGCGTCGCCTGGGCAAGAAAATCGTCCACTCCGGCCTCGCGTGCAATGGCGGCGGCGGTCAGCGGGTTATCGCCAGTGATCATCACGGTGCGGATGCCAATGGCCCGCAATTGATTGAAGCGCTCCCGGATGCCGCCTTTCACAATGTCCTTGAGTTCGAGCACGCCGAGAGCGCCGCGGTTCTTTTCGGCAACCACCAGAGGCGTGCCTCCGGAGCGGGCAATCTCTTCCACTGTAGCTTTTACCTTGGTGGGCATGTTATTGCCGCTCTGTGATAGATAAGCGGCAACCGCATCCGCTGCCCCTTTGCGGATCTCAAAGCTGTCGAGGTCTACTCCAGACATGCGGGTCTGGGCGGTAAACGGCACAAAGCGCGCTTCGTGCGATCGAAACTCCCGTCCCCGCAGCCCGTACTTCTCTTTCGCCAGGACAACGATGGAGCGCCCTTCGGGAGTTTCGTCCGCCAGCGACGAGAGCTGGGCCGCATCCGCAAGTTCCTGTTCTGTAACGCTGGGAGCGGGAATGAAGCGCGAGGCCTGGCGGTTGCCCAGGGTGATGGTGCCCGTCTTGTCGAGCAGCAGGGTGTTCACATCGCCTGCGGCTTCCACCGCCCGTCCCGACATGGCCAGCACGTTATGCTGCACTAAACGATCCATGCCGGCAACGCCGATGGCGGACAGCAGGCCGCCAATGGTGGTGGGAATCAAGCAGACCAGCAGGGAGACCAGAACAAAAACAGTCTGGGGAGATCCCGAGTAAATGGCGAACGGCTGCAGTGTTACCACGGCAAGAAGAAAAATAATTGTCAGCCCGGCCAGCAGGATGTTGAGCGCAATTTCGTTCGGCGTTTTCTGGCGTTCTGCACCTTCGACCAAGGCAATCATGCGGTCCAGGAAGGTCTCGCCCGGATTGGAGGTAACTCTAACCGTGATGCGGTCGGATAATACGCGCGTCCCACCGGTCACAGCGGAACGGTCGCCGCCAGCTTCCCGAATGACAGGAGCGGATTCCCCGGTGATGGCCGACTCATCCACGGAGGCCACTCCTTCGACGATTTCTCCGTCCGAGGGAATGAACTCGCCGGCGGAAACAAAGACCAGATCGTTTGCCCGCAATTTGGAGCTGGGCACCTGCTCAACCTTGCCACCGTCGATAATGCGGTTGGCAATCGTCTCCGAGCGGGCCTTGCGGAGCGTGTCGGCCTGCGCTTTGCCCCGACCTTCCGCCATGGCCTCGGCAAAGTTTGCAAACAGAACAGTAAACCAAAGCCATAGTGTGATCTGCAGGTTGAACTTAAGGCTAGCGCCCCCTTTGAAAAGCAAAATCGTGGTTATCACGCTGCCGATTTCCACCACAAACATGACCGGATTGCCCATCATCTTGCGCGGGTTGAGCTTGATAAAAGCATCCCAGATGGCACGGCGCACGATTTTCCATTCCCAGATTGCCTTCTTCCTGGGTTTCATGGGCGAGTGGCCGAGACGAACCGTTTGCACTTCCGGAGCAGCCGGCGTTTGGGTTGTTGTCATTGCCATTGCAGCTTCCTTTAAAAGGTCTTTCCTGTAGCCATGAGCAGATGCTCTAGGACCGGGCCCAGGCTTAGTGCGGGGAAAAAGGTCAGCGCGCCCACGATCAGAATCACGCCAATCAGGAGAACCGTGAAGAGGGGCGTGGTCACAGGAAAGGTGCCCAATGATGGTGGCACGTATTTCTTGCGGGCCAGATTTCCCGCTACCGCCAGCATAGGAATGATCATCAGGAAACGCCCCATCAGCATGGTCAAGCCGATGGCTGTGTCGTACCAGGGCGTATTGAGGGTCAGGCCACCGAAAGCAGAGCCGTTATTGCCGGCGCCGGAAGTGAACGCGTACAGAATTTGGCTTAGCCCATGCGGTCCGGGATTGGATATGCCGGCAGTGCCGAATTGACTTATGAGCGAAATGGCCGTAAAGCTTAGAATGATCAGCGGGAAGATCAGCACGAAGAGCATCGACATTTTCACGTCGTAGGCTTCGATCTTCTTGCCCAGATACTCAGGAGTGCGGCCTACCATTAGGCCGGCGATAAACACTGCCAGAATGACATCAATCAACATTCCGTAAAGGCCAGAGCCGACGCCTCCAAATACCACCTCGCTCATCATGATGTTGGCGAGCGGCACCATGCCCCCAAGCGGAGTGTAAGAGTCGTGCCAGCCATTGATGGCGCCACAACTGGCGTCGGTAGTTATGGTGGCAAACAAAGCAGAGTCTGCGATACCGAAGCGGACTTCTTTCCCCTCCATATTTCCGCCGGGTTGAAGAGCGGTGACATGCTGGTCGGTCCCTGGCAGGAGGGGATTGCCCCGAGATTCCGCCCAATAGGCGACCGAGACACCAGCTAAAAACAAAATAGCCATGGCCGACCACACTGCCCAGCCGTGCGCTTGCGAGCTGGTCATTCGCCCCAACGTATAAGTGAGTCCGCTGCCAATGGTGAAAATGGCCACCATTTCAATCAAATTGGTCAGCGGGGTCGGATTTTCAAAGGGATGGGCGCTGTTGGCGTTGAAAAAGCCGCCACCATTCGTGCCAAACTCCTTGATGATTTCCTGGGAGGCGACTGGGCCCTGCGCGATGGTTTGCTCAGTAACCGTGTCCATCACCGGCTTACTATCGGGACCGATTACTGCCTTTCCATCTGGGCCGACTTTTTGTACCTTTTGTGGCTCGACCAGCGCAGCCTTGTCATAAGGGCGAAGATTCTGGATGACGCCTTGGGATACAAGGACCAGGGCTCCAACCACGCAGAACGGCAAGAGCACCCATAGGCAAGTACGCACCAGGTCAACCCAGAAATTTCCAATGGTCTCCATTTGCCGTCTGGCGATGCCACGGATAAACGCGATGGCCAGCGCAATGCCTACGGCGGCCGACATAAAGTTGTGATAACCCAAGCCTGCCATCTGGGTGAAATAACTCATCGTGTTCTCACCCGAATAGGCCTGCCAGTTAGTATTAGTCGTGAACGAAGCCGCCGTGTTGAAAGCAACGTGAGCCGGGCTGACTGCCCCAAACTTCTGAGGGTTGAATGGCAGATAGCCCTGGAGACGCTGCATCGCATAGAGCACAACCATAGACACGAAACTGAACAGCAGCATGGAGAGCACATACTCGGTCCAGCGCATCTCATGGTTTTCGTCCACTGTTGTCACGCGATAAAGCAGCCGCTCGAGTGGCCGCATCACCGGGTCCATGAAGGTTTTCTCGCGGCTGAACACGCGGGCCATGTAGATGCCCATGGGCTTTGTTACCAGAAACACCAGCGCGAGAAACAAAAAGATTTGGAGCCAGCCATTCGCCGTCATATCAAAACTTCTCCGGGCGCAGGAGTGCGTAGACCAGATACACCGTGGTGAGAATGCTGACCGCCAACATAATCATTGATTCCAAGGTCATAGGTGTCCTCACTTCATGCGATCGCAGAAGCGCACATAACCAATCGATAGAACGAAAAATGCGATCGTGACTGCTATCCAAAGAACGTCTTGCATAGTCCATCTCCCAAATCGAGGGTACGCAGCCCTAAGGTTGAGCTTGCGAATCAAGAGTCAAAATGATGGCAAGCACTAGAAGATTCTGCGTTGGTGTAAGTCCTACCCCGCCCGACCGAAGAAAGGCGCCCCGAAAGAATCCGCCTTGCGGACCGCGGGAATCATCAATTCTGTGTTCCAATCTCATGATTCCGGTGAATTGACGGTACATCTTCCGATACTCCAGGGTGACGGTGTTGGCCTTTACCGTCTGAATAAAGTCTGTAAGGCGTCCGTTCCGATCCCAATACACCTCGGGTCTCTCGGTCACACTCCAGTGTTTGCTCAGCACCCAATGCAGGGGTAACTGCGCCGCCATCCACAACGCGCCCGGATCCCCAGGGCTAACCACTTTTTCCGCACCAACCTGGTACTCGAACGCGGTCGTGAAGCGATCGGTTTTCCGCTCGGCTATGCTGTCCGATAGGTACCTCCAGAACTCCGGGCTGGTATTGGACTGGTGCGGACCTATCAGAACGGTCTGCCTAAAAGTCGTGTGGCATGTGACCTTGTAGCTGACTTGTGCACCCCAACTGGGCACAGAATTCGCATTTGCCAAGTGCCAGTAACCGTTGACCACATAGGCGGTGACGGTCAACCGGTTGCTAATGGGGTAGCTCGCATTGATTCCCAGCATGAGGTATGGAGTGAAATCGGCGCCCCAAGGGCGTGTGTAGCTGAAGTTATCCTTGGCATAAAGCGAATCGTAGCCAATCAGGCTTGAAAAAATTCCGCCTTGGATGGTTAATCCTTTGCCTGCTGGCGCAAGATAGGAGATGTTCGTTGGACCCAGATGCCGTAACCCATCGGAGCCGGGCAGATCCGGCGCTGTTGAGGAGAAGCCGAACACTCTTGAATCCTGCCCCGCTTGCACGGTTAACTGCATCCCCCAGCGGGAAGACTCAGACACATTTTTCTGCAAATAAGCGGCTGTCATATTGATCAGCGGTTGATCCAACTTGTAGGTGGTGCCGCGGCTGCGAAATAAATCATTTGCCGGATGGTTGAAATCCAGCAGGTAGGCGGCGTCCACAAAGCCACCGTAATGCCACAGGGAAGGCGGGTGCGTTGGCGGAGTTTGCGCCTCGGATTGCTGCTCGTTCAGATTGGCATCTGTTGTAAGCTGCTTCACCTCTTGCGCAACTCCACTAGTGCAGATCAGCAGACAGGTCCAGCAAAGATATTTGGCTTTGGTCATCGTTCGGATTGAACGCATAGGAATAATGGGGTAGGAATTCTGCTCCATCGTTCGCTGGTACTATTCGGACCGAGGTTGAGCGCCGTTTGTCTGAACGAATACATTTGCCTCTCCAAGACATTGGATACAAAAATTCGTAAAGTTCGGATAAAAGGTTCATAAAAAATTCGTAAAGGCACACGAAAGGCGTAACCTGACATTAAGTTTTAATGCGTTCTACGGGTGGTAGGCCCAATCAGCGCGGCCGGCGCCACATGAAAGGTCAGTACATCTTTTTGGGCGGCTAAGTTCCCGGCTCAAAGCGGTAACCAACCCACGGTTCGGTCACAATGTAGCGGGGGGCAGTTTCGTCCACTTCAAGTTTCTTGCGCAGGTGGCCGACAAAGACTCGAAGATATTCCGGCTGCTCTACACTGTTTGCTCCCCAAACCGCCGACAGCAGAGCGCGATGCGTGATTACCTTGCCAGGATTTCTCGCCAGGTGCACCATCAAGTCAAACTCTTTCGGCGTAAGGCGTACGTCACGATTCTTAACCAGCACCGTATGTTTTTCCAGGTCGATTTGGAAATCCCCGACCACAATCAATTGTGCTTCCGGCTGCTTGGCTGCAGTCACCCGGCGCAAGCCCGCACGCACTCGCGCCAGGAGCTCGTTAATGTTAAAGGGTTTGGTGACGTAGTCGTCTGCACCGGCATCCAGTGCCTCCACCTTCGTTTTCTCCTCGCCTTTGACGGACAGCACGATGATGGGAACTTGAGATTGTTCGCGAATATGCCGGCATAAATCCAAGCCGTCCATGCGCGGCATGCGCAAATCGGTAATCACCAGGTCGGGGATCCAATCCTTCATGGCCTGAAGAGCTTCTTTGCCGTCGCCGGCAGTGCGCGTGGTGTATCCCTGGCTCGACAGAGTGGTCTTTAAAACGCGGGTTATCTGGGGCTCGTCATCAACCACTAGAATGTTTCCTTTGCCGGTTTCCGTTGGCACCATGCCCTCACTTCACTTCCTGAGTGACGATGTGGACGTCCACCGGGGGAGCATCCCGCAAAAACTTGTGGATAGCGGAAAGATACAGATATCTACGCCAGCCAGTTTGTGCGGACCTGCCAAAGACCACCTGGGTAATGTGCTTCTCGCGCACCACTTTGGCCACCTCTTCCGCCACTTTATTACCTTTGGTGCGGATGATCTGCGCGCCTACGTCCTGCGCGAACTTGATATTTTGTTCGAGAGAACGCTGGTCCTGAGGACTGTCATCAACTCCAATATCCACGTAAATGACAAACAACTCCGCGTCAATACGCTGCGCCATCCGTGCCGCACGAGCAATCAGATACTGGGCCGCGGGGCTGGAACTGATGCACACCGCGATGCGCTCCCGAATGCCAACGCTTTTCCCAGCTGCTTCCTTTTCCAGCAATGATTCCAGGCTGCGGTCCACCGCCCGCGTGACCTGCTGCAGCGCCAACTCGCGGAGCGCGAGCAGGTTTCCTGGCCGGAAGAAGTGTCCCAGCGCGCGTTCCGCCCGGTCCAGCGGGTAAATGTCACCCCGGCGCATGCGGGTCTGTAATGCTTCCGGGGTCAAATCCACCAGCACGATCTCGCTCACCCTCTGCATCACCCAGTCGGGAACCGTCTCGCGCACTTGGACACCTGTAATCTGGTGAATCATAGGCATGAGGCTCTCGATGTGCTGTACGTTCATGGTGGAAAGCACGTCAATGTTGGCGTCCAGCAATTCCATAACGTCCTGGTAGCGCTTGGCGTGCTTGCTGCCTTCAATGTTGGTGTGCGCAAACTCGTCTACCAGGACAACTTGCGGCTTGCGTGCCAGAATCGCATCCACGTCCATCTCGTCGAAGGATGCTCCCTTGTAGTTCATTTTGCGGCGCGGGACAGTTTCCAATTTCGAGACCAAGTCGGCAACCGCTTTCCGCCCATGTGTTTCCGACAAACCGACCACCACGTCTTCACCACGGCTTTTCCGGCGTATGCCCTCGCTTAACATGTTGAAAGTCTTGCCCACCCCCGGCGCGTAGCCCAGGAACAACTTAAAGATCCCCTGTTTCTTTTCGGGAGTGACTTCTTCCAGCCATTGTTCGGGCGTTTTGGGCATTTTCATCAGTTCCCGGGCACGCGGCTGCGATGCCGAGTTGCTACAATCTGCCGTGTGAAACGAGTTGCTAAGAACCAGATACTACGCTTTCTCGTGGCTGCCGCCACGATTTGCCTTATCACCGCAGTCTACTTCTACTGGCTGCACGTCAATCCTACAACGGTTGGCTTCACCTTTCTCTTGGCTGTGCTGGTGATTTCGGCCAGCTGGGGACTTCGCTACGCCATCTTCATGGCCCTTCTCGCTACCCTAGCCTACAACTACTTCTTCCTTCCTCCACTGCTGCACTTGACGATTGCCAGCCCGCAGAACTGGGTGGCTCTTTTTACATTCCTGTTTACAGCTATTGTTGCCAGCCAGCTTTCAGAGCGGGCCCGGCGCAAAGCCGAGGAATCGAATCAGCGACGCCGTGAAGTGGAGCGCCTGTATGCCTTCAGCCAGCAATTGCTGGTTTCCGAAAATATTTTTGAGTTGCTCAACCTGATACCCAGGTACGTCGTTGATTCTTTCGGAGTGACTGGCGCGGCCATGTTCCTGGAGAGCAAGCATGAAACTTATTATCTCGACCCGGGTAGCAGGTCGCAATTTCCTCCCGATCAGCTCACAGCCATCAGCGGCCGAGGGGAGCCCGTCCTAGATCGCCAGCGCGGCCTCTGTTTCATGCCCCTCCGCATGGGTGTACGCTCGGTAGGAACCATCGGACTGTCCGGCTGTGATTTATCGCGAGAAACGCTGGAGGCAATCGGCAGCCTGACTGCAATCGCCATCGAGCGCGCCTCCACGGTGGAAAAGTTGACCAAAGCGGAAGCAGCGCGGGAGAGTGACCGGCTGCGCTCAGTATTGTTGGATTCAGTAACGCACGAGTTCCGTACTCCTCTGACAGCCATCAAAGCATCGGCCGAGACGCTGTTGTCTGACGTCCAGTTGGACAAGCCAGAGCGCAAAGATCTGCTCGCCGTAATCAACGAAGAAAGCGACCGACTCAACCGCCTGATTGGAGAAGCAGCGGAAGTGGCGCAGTTGGACGCGCACCAACTGGAACTTCACTTCCAGATGCATCACATTCGCGAGCCCGCCGATGCCGCAATTGAGAAGCTAACATACGCACTGCAGCACCATGCTTTAAACGTAGACATTCCAGGCAACCTCCCTCTCCTCCGAATGGATGTGGAGAGGATCGCCCAAGTGCTAGTACACCTTATTGATAACGCAATCAAGTATTCGCCGCCGGACACTCCCATTCAGGTGACAGCCGAACTTCGCGATGGCGACATTGTCACCAGCGTAGCTGATCATGGTCCCGGAATTGACGATGTCGAGCAACAAATGATTTTCGAAAAATTCTATCGCGGTCGCGACCAGCGCATGCTCATTCAGGGCACAGGCATGGGACTGGCTATTGCGAAGGCCATCGTTGAACTGCACGGTGGGGCCATCGGCGTCACCAGCCAACTGGGCCGAGGTTCTCTGTTCTACTTCACTCTTCCCGCCGGTTGATCTTCGGAAACCGGTCAGAATTTTCCGCAATTCCTTTGTATCTCGTGGCCGTCCTGGCCCTCGGTTTCTTCCTGAGTCGAATTGGCGCCGGCTGGGAAACCGCCGACCTTCCGAGCGTTAAGCAAAGCTTAACTAAGTATTAATGTTTATCTCTCTATCTTAATAGTCGTTCCCAGCGTCATATTGTCAGGCGGGGAGAGATGGAGAGCGTGGCCGCCAATGGATGGCCAGAACTCCAAAACTCAAATACAACCCCGCCAAAAATTATTTGTGAGGAGCATCATGAAGCGCAAAGGTTCTGTTTTAACTGCGACCATCTTGGCCGTATTTCTCGCCGTTCCTGTGATACAGGCAGCGGCCACCACCCTGGCCAAACCTGACGTAAACACGCCAATGAAGGAGGCCAAGCGAGCGTCCTACCAGCTGCGCAACACCGCCGACACGCTACACGCAATCACGCGAAGTGGCGGGCTTAGCTGGCAGAGCCACTCGTCCTACCTGAATTCAGTACGCGAACACGTCAACCAGCTTGGCAAAATGTTGACCAATCTGGAGGACTTAAAATCGCATGCGACCGAGACTCAGCAGATGGCAATTGAGGCTAT
>DATFDP010000081.1:0-2888 GCA_035252015.1 Terriglobales bacterium | reverse complement strand
TTTGAAACTCCTGTAAGAAGTTTCGGGTGAGAGTTTTCCCTGTCCCTGGGAGTCGGAGGATCGGATGTCCGCCCGCCAGAACTGGGCATACATACTGCTACTGCTTATGTTGGAGCCGTTACCCTGTGTTCTTTCTGCATCGCCGAATTGCTCGGTGGAGGAGTCTGTCTCCTCGCCGTGTAATACCGTAGGCGTGCCAAGCGCACAGATTGTGAGCCAAGCTGCTGGCGTTAGCAACAGGCAACAACCGCCACTGCAGATGCCGCCAGCGAAGCGTATCACCCTGGAACAGGCCATCAATCTGGCCTTCACACACAGCCCGGCTCTGAAAGCCGCCGAAACCACCATTCAGCAGGCACAGGCGGAAGAGATTACCGCTAATCTGCGTCCCAACCCGGTAATTGCCGGGGACTCGCTGTTTGTGCCCATCTTCGGCAGCCCGGCGGGTTCGAATGCCGGCAGCACGGTGGATGAACTCTCCGAATTCGATTTGGGCGCCAGTTACCTGATTGAGCGCGGACACAAGCGCCAGCACCGTCTGCAGGCCGCGCGCGACATCACCGCCCAGACTCGGTCCCAGGTGCTGGACACCCGGCGCACCCTGGCCTTCAACGTAGCTCAGCAATATATTGCCGCGCTGCTGGCCGATTCCAACCTGCAGTTCGCCCAGCAGGACCTCAAGAGCTTCCAGCAGACCGTCACCATCAGCGAGGAGCGCTACAAGGCCGGCGATATCAGCGAGGCGGATTACCTCAAGATCAAGTTGCAGTTGCTGCAGTTTCAAACTGACGTTTCGGCGGCCCAGGTGGCTCGAGTGCAGGCCCTGGCCAGCTTGCGCCAGTTGATGGGCTATAGCGCGGTTCCGCAGAACTATGATGTCGCAGGCGACCTGGGCTATACCGAGGTCAACCAGAACGAGGATGACCTGAAGGCCCTGGCCCTGAAAGATCGCCCCGACTATATCGCGGCCGAGCAGGGCGTGACCGCCTCCAAAAGCGCCTATGAACTGGAGCGGGCCAACGGCAAGCGCGATCTGGATGTCGGGTTCAATTTTTCCCACGTTTCCGGCTACACCTCGGGGTCGTTTCTCGCCAACATGGAGCTGCCCATCTTCAACCGCAACCAGGGCGAGATCGCGCGCACACGCTATGCGATCACTCAGGCGCAGCAAAACGCCTCCGCCGCGGGCGATATCGTGCTCAGCGACGTGGAGAGCGCATACGCGGCGGTCACTACCAATCAGCAGGTGGTGCGGCTTTACATGACCGGCTATCTCAAGAACGCTCAGGATTCGCGCGATATCAGCGAGTATGCTTACAAGAAGGGGGGAGCCAGCCTGTTGGATTTTCTGGATGCGGAGCGCAGCTATCGTGCCACCGAACTTGCCTATCGCCAGTCGCTGGCCTCATACATGACCGCGGTTGAACAGCTGAAGGAAGCGGTAGGAACCAGGAATTTGCCATGAGTTCATCGCATCGCAATTTGCGGCTGCGCGCCGGTTGGTGCGCCACAGGCGGCCTGGCGCTGGCGGCTGTGCTGGCGCTGGCGGGTTGTGGCGGCAGTTCTCCCAAAACCGCGGAAGCGGCCAATCCCAGCAGCGGCGGGTCGCTGCTGTTCAGCGTGCCGGCACGGCAGATGTCGCATGTGCAGGTGATCACCGTTCAGCCCAGCACCATTAACCGTGTGCTGCGCCTGAGCGGCGCGGTCGCGTTCAATGCCTTTCGCACCACTCCCGTAATCACCCAGGTCAGCGGCCCGGTCAGCCGCATCGTGGTTCAACCGGGCGAGTTCGTACGGAAAAACCAGCCGATGCTCTACCTGGCCAGTCCCGACTATTCCCAGTTGCGCGCCAACTACCTGAAGGCGCGCGACGCCTTCGATCTGGCCGACAAGAATTACATTCGCTCCAAGGACCTTTACGCCCACAGCGCCATCGCCGAGCGCGACTTGCAGGCGGCCGAGTCCGCCCGCACCCAGGCGCAAGCGGACATGGTGGCCGCCGAACAGGCCCTCACCATAATCGGGATTTCGAACCCGGAAACCGTCGTTTCCAAGCCCGCCTCTCCCGAGGTGCCGTTGCGTGCTCCCATTGCCGGCGAAGTGGTGGAACGTCTGGTTTCGCCCGGCCAGGTGGTGCAGGCGGGGAATACTCAGTGCTTCACCATTTCCGACATGAGTACCGTCTGGATTCTGGCCAATGTTTTCCAGGATGATCTGGCGTATGTCCATGTGGGTGATCCGGTTGCGATCACGACCAGCACTTATCCCGGCCAAACCTTTCGCGGCCGCATTTCCTACGTCGCCGAAGGGCTCGACCCGGCTTCGCACACGGTGCAGGCCCGCATCGTCACCGAAAATCATCGGCGCGAGTTGAAGAAAGACATGTATGTGACCGTCACGGTGGCCGCCGGTGCTATTAAGAATGCGCTCACGGTGCCCGATTCAGCGGTCTTGCGCAACGCGGAAAATGAGCCTTTTGTCTATGTATCGGTCAACCAGGCCAATAACCAGTTTGCGCGGCGCATGGTCAAACTGGGCGAGAGCAATCACGGCGTGACGCAGATTGTGGACGGGTTGAAACCGGGCGAACAGGTAGTGGGGGATGGCAGCCTGTTCCTGCAATTCGCCAATTCATTGCAGCAATGATGAAGAGGGGTAGAGTAGCTCAAATCCAATGATTCACCGCATCGTTCAAGCAGCTTTGCGCCAGCGTTTTCTGGTGCTGATGTTTACCGCCTTCCTGGCGGTTGCTGGAATCATCTCCTTCCAACGTATGCCGGTGGACGCATACCCCGACCTCTCCCCGCCCATGGTGGAGCTCATCACGCAGTGGCCCGGGCACGCCGCCGAAGAAGTGGAGCGCCTGGTCACCCTGCCCATCGAAATCG
>DATFDP010000080.1:0-23988 GCA_035252015.1 Terriglobales bacterium | reverse complement strand
ATAGCGTTTTGCGACGGCAGCTGCTGTATCCGGCTGACTTCCAGGATGGTGCGCATGGCGTTCACCACGTCCTGGAGCTCAGTCGGAGCGGAAAGATTGGAAAGATAGAAAGTTTTGATGACGCTCTGTTCCAGTTCCTTGCGCTTGGCCGGGTTGTCGGCGGCAACGAAGATGGTGTTGGGCGTCACCGGCCGCCAGAAGGTCTTCGACTCCAAAGCGACGATCTCCAGCGCCTGCTGCAGCGTTACTCCATTCAGCTCAATGTGAATTCGCCGCGAGGTGTAATCAGGATCAAACAGCACGTTGATGCCGGCCAGCTTGCCGATGGTCTCGTAAGCGACCTTGCTGTCCTCCGTCATCTTCAGCGTAATGGGCGTGTTGGAGATGGGCGCCAGCTCTACCGGCCCGCCCGCTTGCTCCAGCATCTTTCCCAGCGGACCCGTGGGAGTGGGCGGCGGCACTTCTTTCCCGGCCGCCTGCGCCTTCTGAATCATGTCCTGCGTGCGCTTGATTTCCTGCGTGGCGATAAAGCTGGAGGGATCAATGGCCGCTGCTTCCTGAAACATCTTCAGCGCCACCTGCAGCTGCCCTGCCTGCCGTAATAATTGGCCCTGGTGCACCTTGGTGGCCGCGGCCAGGAAGCGCAGACGTTCAAAGGCAGTGCGGTAGTAAAGATTGTCGGGCTTCAGGTTGTAGGCTTGTCGGTAGTCCTGGTAGGCCTGCACATAGTCCTGCTGCGCTTCTGCCTCTTTGCCTTGATTGTAAAGGGACTTAGCTTTATCGGCGAAGGCGGGCATGCTGACCGCCGCTATCAGCAGCAACACCCCGGACCACCGGGTCAGTTTGTCCATCAAGATGCTCCCAAGGGGATTCGACCTGTGGCGCACATGCGGCAAGCCTCTCCTTCTACAAGATCGAACGGAAAGCGCTTTTTTGCATGAGGAAAGGGCATTATAGCATTCAAAAAAGAAGGCCCCGGCAATTACCAACTGAGGGAGCAGTGCGGCTTTTGGTACTATGCCGTTGGTGCTAAATGCCTCGCCAGCCTGTACATCCGACGCGGTCACAGCCGGAAAAGAATCCTCGCCGCGATCCCACCGCCGCCGGCCAGCGCGATGCTTCAGTCAACCGCGCCGCTTCCCACAATTACTTTCTTTTGGAGAAATTTGAGGCGGGAATCGCCCTTACTGGCACAGAAGTGAAGTCAGTTCGCGCCGGCCGGGCCAACCTGAAAGACGCCTACGGCCTAATCAAAGACGGCGAATTGTGGCTGCTGAACGCTCATATCGGCCCTTACGAGCACGGAAACATCTTCAACCATGAACCTCTGCGCACCCGTAAGTTGCTGGTGCACAAGGAGGAACTGGGGAAGCTTATAGGGAAAACTCAGCAGCGCGGTCTCACCCTGATTCCCACCCGCATGTACTTCAAAAATGGCCGGGTGAAAGTCGAGCTTGCGCTGGCTAAGGGCAAGCAGATGTGGGACAAGCGTGAGACCGAACGCCGCCGCACTGCCGACCGCGAAGCCCGCGAGGCCATGGCGCGGGCGAGAAAAAGGGCGTAGGCGCCGTCGATGCGAGATCCCGTTCAACAAGATCAGGGCCTGAGGGCCGCCTGGCTAACACCCGCGCCATTGCATTTACTACAATACGGCTTGCCCTACAAATAGCCTGCTCCAAACACCCGATATCCAGGTCGACTCGACGAGGTTGAACCTGTTTCACAGAATTTCAATCTGCGGCCAGTTGTTGCTGATGGTGCTCTGTTGGACAGCAATACCCCCCAGGATGTTTGCGCAAACCGACGAAATTCAGGTCTACGACGCCGATATTGCCGACCCGGGCATTTTCAATCTCATGATCCACACGAACTTCACTCCCAGGGGCCGAACAACGCCGGGGTTTTCTGGAGCTATTGTCGCCGACCAATCCGTCAATGGCGCGGCCGAATGGGCTTACGGAGTCAAGCCATGGTTCGAACAAGGGCTATATCTCCCGGTATACAGTCTGTACTCGAGCAACCAGGGCGCCACCATCAATGGTTTTAAGATCCGTGAGCTCTTCGTCAGTCCACACGCGCACGACCGCAAGATGTTTTACGGGGTGAACTTTGAATTCAGCGTGAACGCCCGCTACTGGGAGTCGAAGCGCATTACTTCCGAGATTCGGCCCATAGTGGGCGTGCATCTTCAACACTGGGACTTCATATACAATCCAATCCTCGACACGGATTACACCGGCGGACTCAAAGGACTTGAGTACAATCCAGCCGGGCGCATCGCATACAATCTGAATCAGAAATGGGCAGTCGCGATCGAACAGTACGACGGCTTCGGTCCCTTGCGCGGTTTTGTTCCCCACAATGAACAATTTCATGAGAGTTGGGCGGTCATGGACCGCAATGGCGGATTCCTGAATGTTGAAGCGGGAGTCGGCGTTGGGTGGAGTGGCGGGGCGGATAGAGTGACATTAAAACTGATGTTGTCCCGCGATTTGAACTCGCGCCCGCACTGAAAGGCGGAGGGAAACAGATACTGTCTCTACCGTGAGTTGTTTCCACTCCCTACGGTTTGGCGTTGGGCCCCCCTTTTGGCGGCTCCAGGCCCGTGGGCGACCATGTGTTGACAATCAGCTTAGCCAGGCGCGCGATTAGCAGCTCAGCCTCATTGTCAGCGGTCCAGGTCTGGTCCTTGTTGCCATAAGTGAACGCGGAAATCACGATGGGCCCTGCCTTGCTGTACACGACGGCCACATCGGCGCGCACATCGTCCAGTTCGCCGGGTTTGTCGCCGATGGCGGAGCCTTCATCGGAAGTGTCAATCGTCTCTAGATAGTGCGGGATCATGTTCCGGTTCTGCTGCTGGTTGCGCATGATCTCGATCATTCGCCGGCACAGCCCCTGGTCGCTGACGCCATTCCAGTTGGCAGGCGCATGCGAAGGCGGCTTGGCCCCGGCGGCGCAGCCTTCAATGCTTTGCATTACTTCTGCCATCTCCCGCGCTGTGGTTTTGCCCAGGCCAAATTTCGCCTGGTCAGGCGGCATGGTGCCTTCGGCCGGCTTGAACACCTTTTTGTAAAGGTAGGTATCCTTCAGCCCCATGGCCTTGATGCGCACATTGACCGCGGGAATGCCGACATGATCAATCACCACGTTGGTGGCGGTGTTGTCGCTCAGGTCCATCATGAGCACCACCGCGTCATAAAGGCTCAGTTCCAGTCCGGGTTGCAGCTGCGCCAGAATGCCTGAACCCGGCACCTGGTTATCCTTGGTCAGCACCAGCTTATCTTGCAGGCTGCTCTTCCCTGCTGCCACCTCGGCGAAGACCTCCACCATAATGGGCAGCTTGATGACGGAGGCAGTCTGTACCGGCTCATCGGCATTCAGTTCCACTGTGTCGCCGGTCGTCATGTTGATCGCATACAGAGTGACTTTGCCCTGAAAACGAGACGCCATCTTATCGAGCTGCTTCTGCAGGTTGGCGGCCCAGGTGGTTGAGGCCAGCAGCGTGATTACCAGGAACTGTTTCATGAATTCTCCAATTGTGTTGGGGCCGCCCTGCACGGGGCGGAGTCCCGTGCCTGCACAGATATTAGCGACTCAAAGCGGCTTTCAGCATTCCTAAACCATCTGAGTGCCCGCCGGCCGCCGCTCCCGTAGGACGTTACCCATGAATTGCGATTGCAGTTTCTGCGCGCACAGCTCGCCGCACACCGGCAGCGCCCCTTCCTGCACGGCTACATGCTCCTCCCACGGACACAGCGAGAGAACGGGATACTTGCCGTCGCGATAGGTAAGCCACATCAGCCACCATTGCTCGCCCGCGCGCCTTATGACCCTGCAGTTGGGACCGGCACAGCGCTGCGCCGGATCGATTTGGGACGGCTTGCTGGTTTCGCTCACCCTGCCCTCCTGTTTAATTTCTGCTGGCAATCAGCTTGAGTTCTACCCCACCTTAGAGACAGCGATTGTCTCTGTTATCTCAGCCTGGCTGGGAACAAATACCGAGAACACCGCTCCGCTTCGCCCCGGTTCGATGCGGCTTCGCACTTTGATGGAGCCGCCAGAGTTGTCCACTATCGAGCGTGTCACCCAAAGACCAAGCCCTGTGCCGGTGCTTTTCTTCGTTGTCCAGAAGGGATCGAAAATCCTTTTCTGGTCGCGACTCTCGATGCCACAGCCGGAATCTCCAATGGTGATCCGAACTCCATTTCGGCCCGACTCGTTCCATTGGCGGCCAGGGCGTACTTTGACAACCAGCTGACCTCCTGCGGGACTTGCATCAATAGCATTTACCAGCAGATTGGATATCACCTGACGCATCTCACCTGCCCTGGCCCGCAACCGCGAGCCGGTTTGCAGCTTTTTGTGGACAACCATGCGCTTTTCGTTCAGCTTCACTTCATACAGTCGCAGAACTCCTTCGGCAACTTCGGCCATATCGATCCAGGCCACGTCTCCTGTGTCGCGGTAGAAGCCCAAGGTCTGCCCGGCAATATGAGCCACTCGCCTAAGTTCCTCATCGGCCTGGTCGAGATACTCGCCGGCGCCCTCGGGATTGCGTTTGGCGAGATACAAAAGGTTGGTGACCGCCTCCAGCGGATTGTTGATCTCGTGGGCTACGCTGGCAGCCAATCGCCCGGCCGCCGCAAGCCTCTCGGCCAGTCGTAACGACTCCTCCTGCCGCTTGCGGGCGGTAACCAACTCAGCGAACATTATGATCCCACCGATGGTTGCATCGGCCCGCTTCCAGGGCTGCACTTCCCACCGAACATACTCGATGGAGCCATCGGCTCGCTGGAACTCATCTTCGTCGGCTCGGTCTGCAACCCCCGCCAGACAGCGCCGGTGTATCTCTTTCCAGCGTTCGGGTATGTCGGGCACTACTTCGTAATGAGATTTCCCGATGATGCTGCCCTCAGGGATGGTATAGATCTTGTACCAGCTTTGGCTGACGACCATGTAGCGCATGTGGTCGTCAAACATTGCTACCGGAGTCGGGGTGTACTGAACGAACTGCCGCAACAGGGTCTCACTGGCCTCCAATTCTCTAATGGCTCGTGACTTCCTGCTGGCGATGACGGCAATCACCGCCGATGTGGCGAAGAACCAGCCCAGCCCAATGAAATCCTGGAACCGGAAGCTCCATCCCACCTTGGGCGGAAAAACATAGAGATCAAGGCATAACGCGGAAAGAAAGGTGCAGAGGACGGCCGGGCCAGCGCCACCGTACCAAGCCACTACGGCAACGGCGAGCAGGAATGCGGGTGTTTCGGCAGAAGGTCGAAAACGCGATAGAGCAATGGTGGCAAGAAGCGCGACTCCGGTTATTGCAAAGGCCGCGCCGTAGCGGAAATATGGGGAGCGGTGTTCGGTGTGGGTGAGATCTTGCCGGAGCAATGTTCCCATGAGCACGCCAGGGCCTGGATTCGCAAGATTATGCGCTTAACCCCAGTGTCCCGGCAACATCGCCACCCGGCAATTCATCCTCATGGCTCTGTTGTGCTGCACGCTCAAAAGCCAGCCAGGAGGCATTTAGGAAGCTACACTTATTTGTAGATCAGATACTTCTGCCGGACCTCCTCAAATTTCCTGAGTTCCTCCTGCCAATCCTGGGCGATGCGCCGCGGGTCTTCACCGGCCACAATGGCATCAAAAGCCGCTTTGTTGTTAAGCAACTCCGGCAGCCGGTGCATGTCATAAGCCGCGCCATAAAGTTTGTGCAGCGCCGAGGCCAACTCTATGCCCATCTCCGGCGCATCCAGCACGCTACGTTCCAGCAGCACCAGGTTGACGCCGTGGCAGAGCTGGTGGGCGTAAATGCTGGAATTTGGAGTGAAGTCCAAGGGCACAAAGCGAACACCCTGAATTTCCCTCGCGTTCAGATAATCGGCAAGTTCCCTCGACTTGATCCAAGGCGCGCCCAGCAGTTCGAAAGGCGTATCGGTCCCGCGCCCCACGGAAACGTTCGTGCCCTCCACCAGCCCCACTCCCGGATAGAGCGTCGCTGCTGTCAGGCTACGCAGGTTGGGAGAAGGATTGATCCAGGGCAGCGACGTAGAGTCGTACCAGTCGCCCCTTTGCCAGCCCTGCATGGGCACAACCGTGAGCTTGGCATTGATGTGAAGCTCGGAATTGAACATCTGTGCCAGCTCGCCCATAGTCATGCCATGACGCACCGGCTCCTGAAAATAATTCACGAAGCTGGCCGTGCCCGAATCAGAGATCGGACCCTGTACGAGGGAACCAGTGACGGGATTAGGCCGGTCCAGCACCACCACCTCAATGCCCGCCTTGGCCGCCGCCTCCAGGAAGTAGCCCATGCTGGTTTCGTAGGTGTAGAAGCGCGCACCAGCGTTCTGCAGATCAATGAACACCGCATCCAGCGTTTTGAGGAGGTCGAGCGAGGGCCGGCGCTCCGCGTCACTCGCGCCGTACACGCTGTACACCGGAATTTTGGTCGCGGCATCCACCGTGTTACCGACCGCCGTAGTATCCAGGGCTCCGGTCACTCCGTGCTCGGGGCTAAAGATCGCCACCAGGGAAACGCCCGGAGCTTTGGCCAGAACGTCAATGGTGCGGTTGCCCTGCGCGTCCACACCCGTTTGATTGCTGAGCAGGCCAATGCGCTTCTGCGTGCCTTTACCCTGGAACACATCCAACGCGAAGTTGCCGGCCTCGAGCACGTCAATACCGCTCTTGGCGTCGCCTTGGCGCACCTGCACGTTGCGCGAGGCCGCATCAGCTTCGTTGTAACCGGTCAGGCGGGCCAGCCGCAGCTGCTCCTTTTCTGAAACAGTCAGGTGCAGCGACGCCGCCACTGCCGTCGCCACTTTGGTGCGTAGTGGAACGGCGGTGCCCATCCCTCGCGGGTGCACGCCGTTGGCCAGAATGATGATGTAGGTGTTCGTGGTGGGGTCAATCCAAACCGAGGTGCCAGTAAAGCCGGTATGCCCGAACGAGCCCACAGGCAGCAGTTCGCCGCGATTGGTGGAGAAGGGCGTATCAATGTCCCAGCCTAGTCCGCGCACGTCGGTGGCATTGGGCGGCTGCTGCGGCGTGCTCATTTTCTCGATGGTCAGCGGCGAAAGCAGCTTGCTATTCAGCAGCGCCTGGCAGAACTTGCTCAGGTCGTCAGCGGTAGAGAACAGGCCCGCATGCCCCGCCACCCCGCCCATGCGCCGGGCCGTGGGATCGTGCACCACGCCGCGCAGCATCACATTGTGCTCGTCGTATTGCGTAGGCGCGATCTTGTGTATCCAGGAATGGGGCGGCAGGAACTGCGTGTGCGTCATCTTCAAAGGCTTAAAGATGTGCTGCTCGGCGTAGTCGTTCAGCGCCATGCCGCTGACCCGCTCCACCAGCGCGCCCAGTACGATGAAGTTGATGTCGCTGTAAACGAAACGCGCTCCCGGCGGGTTGGCTGGCTTCTCCTGAAACGCCATCTGGTACGCGGTGTTCTTGCTCTGCCAGGGCTGGGTCAGGTCCAGGTCCGGCGCCAGTCCGGAGTAGTGAACCAGCAACTGGCGCACCGTGATGTCCTGCTTGCTGTTGGCCGCGAACTCCGGCAGGTAGCGCACCACCGGATCGTTGAGCCGGATCTTGCCCTCCTCCATCAACTGCATCACGCAAGGCGTGGTGGCGATCACCTTGGTCAGCGAGGCCAGGTCAAAAATGGTGTCCACTGTCATGACCTCGCGCCGCGGCTCCAGCGAGCGCATGCCAAACGCCTTGCGATAGATCACATGCCCGTGGTGGCCGACGAGCACTACCGCCCCGGGTATCTGGTGCTGGGCAATCGCGTCGCGCACGATCGCGTCCACCTGCGGCAGCGATACGGCGCCCTTTTTGCTGGTTTTGGCGGCCGCGAAAGGGACTAATGCAATAAAGCAAAGGGTGACGGCAAAATAGGCGCGGGATAGCCTGTGGTTCAGTTTCACAGCGGTTCGAATGTGGAAAAAGGGGTACTCGCGACTTTACACAACCGCCGCCCGGTTCTCAAGTAACCAACCGGACAGCGGCGAAGGGACAGGCTGCTCCGTGGCTGTACTCCACACCCTGCAGGGCGAAGTGCCGATACTGATTCCTGAACAAAGCGGTTAGGGCAGCGCCTTCAAAGGCCGTGCCGTCTGCCACAGCTCATACAGGTAGCCATCAGGGCCGCGGAAGTAAACCCAGGCTTCTGATTCGTCGCCATCGACTTCCGTAACGAACTCAACACCTCGCGATTCCAATTCTTTTCTGGCCGCCCGCACATCTTCCACCTGGAAACCAAGAACCGGGCAAGTGTGGAGCTGATAGTAACGGCTCTCTGAGCCGAATACTTCGAACAACTGTCCCGAGGGTGTCTCAAACTGCACCAGGTCCTTGCCCTGATGGATGATCGAAATGCCGAGTACATTGGAAAAGAAGCCCGCGGTTGATTCCAACTCGCTGGTTCGCACTCCTGCCCAGGTGTAGCCCAGCACTCGCATGGCACTCTCCTCGCTCCTGTATTTTCTGTGAGACGAGAGTTTACCCGCTGCCTAGGCGTTGCGGGGGGAACAATTCGGGCTACAACAGACTCACAATCAAAAAAGCAACCCGGCTTCGGCAGAGCTTATCGGGATTTTTTGGTAATGCTCCTCCGGCCAACACAAAGGAATGTTCCAGGGCCAGGTGTTCACCGAAATTCTGCTGTACGATAGCGGAACTTATGCCGTTTTCCGACCTGGCACTCGCAAAACGCCTGGAGCGTGCCGAAGGGCATGCGTGCGCGCAGTACGCGGAAGCGCGCCGGCGCCTATTCCCTGCAAGCGGCGCCGAATGGATGGAATGCGGCGGAGCCTATGCTGTGTTTGATCAGGTGGAGTCCCCCGTCACTCAGACTTTCGGACTCGGCATTTTCGAGGATTTAACTCCCGCGGCGCTTGATGCTATCGAAGGCTTTTTTAAGCAACGTGGCGCGCCCGTGCTCCACGAGATTTGCCCCTTCGCGGGAGTTGCAGCGCTGGACCTTTTGTGCCGCCGCCATTACCGTCCGGTTGAGCTCAGCAACGTTCTATATGAGCCCATCGCGCACCCTGGGAGCGAGCAGCCGAGTTCCGCCGCGAAAGCACGGTCCATAGGGCCGGAAGAAGCGCATCTCTGGACCGAAATCAGCACCCGAGGTTGGACCCACGAGCACCCTGAACTGCACGATTTTCTGCTGCAGGTTGGAGCTATTTCGTCAGCGCGTGCTGATAGCGTGTGCTTCCTGGCCGAGCTTGATGGAAAAGCTGGCGCAGCCGCCGTGCTCTGCATCCAGGGTGGAGTTGCGCTGTTTGCCGGAGCGGCAACGGTTCCTGAGTTGCGCCATCGCGGCCTGCAAACCGCCCTCCTGCACGAGCGCATGCGCTACGCTTTCACTCATGGCTGTGACCTAGCCATGCTTGTGGCCGAACCCGGCAGCAATTCTCATCGCAATGCCGAGCGCAACGGCTTCCGTGTTGCCTATACACGCACGAAATGGCGGCTCTTTCCCTAGCAGATTGCAAAATCCGGCCGCCGCTTGCGTCGTCAGCGCCCATACTGGCTCTGGCCCTAGGCTACTATGCCGGCTTTTGCTTCCTCCACCGCACTTTGCTATAAGCGTGCTGAGTCATCCGCAAAATCTTGCCTCCTCCTGTGCCAAGCTCGCCGCCGTTGCCCCAGGCCGACTACGGCGGGCAAGACGCAAAGTTCGCCGAGGCGTTCATCATCCTGCAAG
This sequence comes from Terriglobales bacterium, assembly GCA_035252015.1. Taxonomy (GTDB): domain Bacteria; phylum Acidobacteriota; class Terriglobia; order Terriglobales; family Acidobacteriaceae; genus JAICWP01. Next base: position 14,264 of record DATFDP010000080.1, on the reverse strand, counting down.
AAGCGATCGAGCAACACGCCTTCCCCGGCTGCGCGGTTTCTGTGCTGCACCGCGGCCGGCTGGTGGCGCTCAAGGGACTGGGGCGGTTCACCTACGATGCCGGCTCACCCTGGATCCAAGCGGATACCATCTTCGATTTAGCCTCGGTTTCCAAGGTCGTGGCCACGACTCCAATGGCCATGCTGCTTTACGAGCGCGGACAGCTCGATCTGGAAGCGCCGGTCGTTTCCCTGCTGCCCGAGTTCGCCGGCGCTGACCCCCGCCGCGACCTGGTGACCGTGCGCATGCTGCTGGCGCACTCCTCCGGCCTGCCCGCCTATGAGCGCCTGTTCGAGCGGACACGTAGCCGTGAAGAACTGATTCACGCGGCTCTCAGCACGCCTCTGAACGCTGAGCCGGGCGCGCGTGCCGAATACAGCGACATCGGCTTCATCATCCTGGGCGAACTGCTGGCTCGCTTGGCTGACGAGCGGCTCGACCGCTTCTGCCAGCGCGAACTCTTCGGGCCTCTAGGCATGGCGCGCACTTGTTATTGCCCCCCTGCCGCCTGGCGGGCGCAAATCCCGCCCACTGTGGACGACCGCGCCTTCCGCCACCGCGTGGTACAGGGCGAGGTCCACGACGAAAACGCCAGCGTCCTCGGCGGCGTTGCCGGCCACGCGGGAGTTTTCGCTCCCGCCGCCGACGTCGCCGTTTTTGCCCACGCCATGTTGAACGGAGGCCGCCCCATCATGCGCCCGGAAACTCTGGCACTGTTTACCCGCCCCCAGCCAGCACCGCCGGGCACCTCCCGTGCTCTCGGCTGGGACACCCCTTCTCAGCCCTCCCAGTCGGGGCGTTATTTGTCGCCCACGGCGTTCGGCCACCTGGGCTACACTGGGACTTCCCTATGGATCGATCCAGAGCTTCAGCTCGCAATTACCCTGCTGACCAATCGCACCTGGCCGGACCACCACAACCAGACCATCAAGCAGGTGCGCCCGATCTTTTACGACTCGGTGGTGGAAACCCTGGCCTGAGCGGCCATGGCTTCCGCATGCGTCGCAGTGCCGGGCGAGTCGCCGCAGTGGTCGCGCTTACCGTCGCGGTACTCGGCTACCTTTCTGACCTGTTGGTGATTTCGTTTCACCCTCAGCCTGTTTTTCCCATTCTGGATGCCATCGTTCTGGGTCTGCTTTGCGGCACTATCGCTTGGTCCTATCAGCGCCGGCAAAACCGCTATCTGGCCGAGCGCCTGGAAGTAATCGCTGATATGAACCACCACGTGCGCAACGGCTTGCAGGTGATCCAGTACTCGGCTTATATGACCCAGGACAAGGAGCACATCCAGCGCATCGAGCAATCCCTGGGCCGCATTGATTGGGCGCTGCGCGAAGTGCTCACCGGTAAGCAACTGCGTTCAGACGCGGAGCGCGGAACAAAGGAATGAAGCGCACCTCCGCCAGGATTTCCCGCTTGCGCACGGAAGCGAGCAATTCCGCCGCCGCTCGCCTCGACACCAGCTCTGCCCTGGAGATCGCCCGCCTCATCAACGCCGAAGACGCCAAGGTGGCGGCCGCCGTGCGTCGCGCTCTGCCCCAGATCGCTCGCGCTATTGACCTGATCGCCAGCTCACTAGAGCGCGGCGGGCGGCTCATTTACGTTGGCGCTGGGACCAGTGGCCGCATTGCCGCCCTCGACGCCGCTGAGTGCCCTCCCACCTTCAACACTGATCCGCGCATGGTGCAGTTTGTGATGGCCGGCGGCACGAAGGCCTTAGGAGCTGCAGTGGAGGCCAACGAGGATTCCCGCACCCTCGGCCACCGCGATATGGCGGCCAAGAAGCCCGGAAAGAATGATGTAGTGGTTGGCATTGCTGCCAGCGGGCGCACCCCCTACACCATCGCCGCTCTGGAGTACGCCCGCCGCCACGCGGCCAAGACCGTGGCCCTCGCCTGTAACCGCGGCTCCGACCTGGGCAGGGCGGCCGACATTTCCATCGTGGTGGAGGTGGGCCCTGAAGTGGTTGCTGGTTCTAGCCGCATGAAGGCCGGTACTGCACAGAAGATGGTGCTGAATATGCTTTCCACTGGCGCCATGTCTCGCCTGGGCTACGTGTACGGCAACTTGATGGTCAACGTGCATCTGAAGAATCGCAAGCTGGTGCAGCGCGGCATCTCCATCCTGGAAAATGCTGCGGAAGTGGATGAGGGCAAGGCCCGCCGAACCCTGCGTCTGGCGGGTAATCGAGTGCCCGTTGCCCTAGTGATGCTGCGAGCTGGAGTGGGCCGTCGTGAGGCGGAAGCTGGCCTGCGCTCCGCCAAAGGTCATGTCCGGAAGGCCATTGCCAGCGCGCTTCGTCATCGCACCAACGGGCATCGATTTAGGTGAATTTATTGATCGCCAGGGTTCAGCTTGTGGCTAAAATGGGCTCGTACTCCCGGAAAACCTGTTAGCCGGAAAATTGACATGGGGATTATTTAACCGTGGACAAATTCGTAGTGCGCGGCGGTAACCCGCTGCTCGGAACCATCCGCGTCAGCGGGGCGAAGAACGCAGCCTTGCCTGCCATGGCCGCCGCCCTGCTCACCGAAGAGCCTGTCATCCTGGAGAACATTCCCCAGGTCCAGGATATTGAGACCACCCGCAAGCTGCTGGCCGCCATGGGAGCGGAGGTGGAGTTGGGCTATGGCCGTGCCCACCATCGCACTACCATCTGCTGCCGTGACCTGATTTCGCCGGAAGCTTCTTACGATCTGGTGAAGACCATGCGCGCTTCAACCCTCGTGCTGGGGCCGCTGGTGGCGCGTGCCGGACGCGCCCGCGTCTCCCAGCCCGGCGGCTGTGCTATCGGCGCTCGCCCCATTGACCTGCACATTAAAGGACTGGAGAAGTTGGGCGCCACCATCGAACACGAACACGGCTATGTGCTGGCTCATGCCAAGCGCCTGCGCGGCGGTGAAATCTTCTTCGAAAAGATTACCGTCACCGGCACTGAGGACCTGCTCATGGCCGCTTGCCTGGCGGAAGGCGAAACCGTGATGCAGAACTGTGCCCGCGAGCCCGAAGTGGCCGATTTGGCCGCTCTGCTCAACAAGATGGGCGCCAAGGTTGAAGGCGCCGGCACGGCCACCATCCGCGTGCAGGGCGTCGAGAAGTTGCATGGCGCGCGCCACCGCATCATCCCTGACCGCATTGAGGCAGGCACGTTCATTATTGCCGCCGCGCTTACCGGCGGCGATCTCAACGTGGCCGGCTGCGAGCCGCGTCACCTCCAGGCTCTGCTGCAGAAACTGGAAGAAGTTGGGGTCAAGATTGTGCCCGCGGTAGATGCCGTCCGCGTGATCGGCAACGGCGAGCTCAAGGCTTCTGACATTAACACCGAAGAGTATCCCGGCTTCCCAACCGACATGCAGGCGCAGTACATGGCGCTGGCCACGCAGGCCCAAGGCAGCTCAGTGATCACTGAGAACATCTTCGAAAACCGCTTCATGCACGCGCTGGAGCTGGTGCGCATGGGCGCTGACATCAAGGTGGAAGGCCGTCGTGCCATCGTGCGCGGCAAAACGCCGCTGAGCGCCGCCGCCGTGCAGGCCTCTGACCTGCGCGCTTCCGCGTCGCTGGTGCTGGCCGCCCTGGTGGCCGATGGCGAAACCATCATTGACCGCGTTTACCACATTGATCGCGGCTATGAGCGCATCGAAGAAAAACTGCGCGGCGTGGGGGCGCAAATGCGAAGAATCGGCCAGCTTTTCCCTAAGCGGGCCGTCGTCGGAGTGGCGACGGTCTAAAGCCCCGCCTCGCGGTGAGGCTCGGGCTCTGCCTTGCTGGATTCGTTGCTGAAACTGTGCCATTCGACGACCAACCGCGCCGCGCCCAGCGCCTAAGCGCGCGCCACAGCGCGTGGAATCTCCCACTCATTCTTTTTGCCGTTGTTGGCGTGGGCGGCACATGGATCGGCTTGGTTGAACTGCTGCTGCTATTGCGAGCTCACTTCCGCCCGCCCGATGCTTTCCTCTTTGACGGCACGCGCTGGGGAAACATCGTTACCCACGTTATTCCCATCTTTCCTGCGATTGTCGCGGGCCTGCTCTTCGGCAACCTACTGGTGTGGCTGATTCCTGCGGCGCGCCGAGCTCTGATTATCGAAGGACCTCGCGGAACGAATTTCAAGTCGTCTAACCTGGCCTTGGCCAAGTTCCTGGTTCTGTTGCTGGCAATTGCGACGCCCATCGGAATCGTGGGCGCCACCCGCTATTTCTATCTCACGCCTAGCCGCATCTGCTACCGGCCTTCGTGGTTCAACCAGGTGCGCAGCTACCAATGGATGGATGTCCGCGGCATCGAGACCAACTGCTGGCACAACCGCAGCGTTCAATTTACCTATACGCTCTTGTTAAGCGATGGCACACGGCTGGGCATTCTGGAAACATCGAAAGATTTTTTCCACGCCTACCCGGCGCTCTCTTTGGCGCTCAGCCATCATTGGTACGACTTCACTTACGTTGGGAACCCAGCTTGTCTGGACACCATTTCCAACCGGCTTCGCCTGGTGCTGGCCAACCGGCCCAACCCGCTGCGCTGAGCTACCGGCCCCGCCGGCTACAGCTTCACTTCGCTGATCTGAATGGTGGGCTCTACGTTGGTGTACTTCGAAACGTCCGCCATGATTTCCTGCACGTGCGGACCAAAGCTGGCCTGGAATGCTTCCACTGAATCAAACAGCAGATGTGCCAGCGCTGCATAAGTGGGCGGCGTGCCCGGTGCCTCGCCGCAAATACCGTGTTCCACGCTCACTCCCTTCAGCGCCGCTCCCACCAGGCGCTTCACCAGGGGCATGTGGCGGTTGCAGTAATACTCGATGTCAAATCGCGCGCCTTTGCGGTTGGGATAGAAAACGCTGACTTTTACCATCGCAAGCCTCCTGGGACGGGAGTGAGCACTGGAAGCAGCGTGAGTATACGCCTGCAGTGGTGCGACCAGGTTTCAGGCGTCAGCCAGCCTCAGTTCTCATAATCATCGTCCTACCTAGAACGTAACGTCCTTGTTTTGATTCCTAAGCCACCTTGAACTGAACATGCAGGTCTGTGCCACCCTGATACATTCCCCTGTGGCATTGATCACTGACAAATCGGTCCGCGGAGCGGACAAAGAATGTAGCCCACGGCGTAAGCCGTGGGTTCCCGTGTTTTGCAAATCCCAGCCCCATCGGGGGCGAAAGCCATGTCCCACACCTACAGCAACCTTCTGGTTCATGTAATCTTCAGCACTCAGGAGCGTCGCCCCTATATAACATCAGAGATTCAGCCTAATCTCTTTGCCTATGTTGGGGGAATTGTGCGCGGATTGCGTGGAAAAGCTTTGGCGGTTGGAGGTACGACTGACCATCTTCACCTGTTGATGAGATTGCCGCAAGACACATCCGTGGCAGATGTAGTGAGGACCGTTAAAACCAACTCATCCCGCTGGATTCATCAGAAATGGCCGAAGCGAGCTCGTTTTTCCTGGCAAACCGGTTACGCCTCGTTTTCGGTGAGTGAATCGAGTGTCAGCGCTGTGACCAGGTATATTCTCGAGCAGCGCAAGCATCACCAGCGCCGCTCGTTCCAGGAGGAATTCTTGGCGTTCCTAACGAAGAATGGCATTTCCTACGATTGCCGTTATGTATGGGGATGAATCCTTTCGCCCCGCTGGGGCTGGTCGAATAATCGTATTCGGTTCCCATGGCTTATGCCATGGGCTACGTTTTAGCGTCCGCGTGGCGGACTATGCCAGGCGAACTTGATGCTACATGCAAGGCACGCCTGCAGCCTCTGTGCTACGCAGGCCTAAAGATTACCGCTGATTCGCCGGGCGGTCGGTACTGGAAAACGGAAACATCCCAGCGCCAGCGTCCCATCACGTCCGTGGGAACGTGATGGGCTATCGCTGGCTGTCGCGAAGGCGCGACTCTCCTTCGCGCATGCGGTAGTGGCGACGGCGTCTCGCCGGCTGTCGCGAGGACGTCACGCCCTCGGTGCGCGCATCGCACGCTTCAAGCCGCTTGCGGCAGGCGCATAGCTACATCTGCAATTACGAAGTGGGTATCTATAAAGCGCTCGTAGTCGGCCGCGTGTTGCCGCCGGTCGCTGCGCCCGCTGTAAACCCAGTAGACTTTGTCACCGTCAATCCGCGTAATTGACTTGCGGATGCCTGCCTTGTCTTTCACCACCACTCCAGGCTGCAAATAGTCGTACATAAGCGCACCTATTCAGTATAAAAAAAGGGTTTTACCCAATCCGCCGGCTTTAACACCATGCGGCTCTCCAGCCAAACGGCCACCGGAGTGTGTAGCAACAGGTGCTGCAGAATGTCTTCTGATGGCACCTCGGTCCAGTTCCTTTCCTGGTCCTGAATTCTCTCCAGAGCGCTGCCCCGAATACGGTAAAAAGCAAAGCTCCCGTTCAAGCACTCGACTGCCAGCCCCACGCTGGAGGGCAGGCTGCGTAATTCGCGGCAGATGGCAGGCGATCTCGGCATATAGATGGTATTCGCCCCGGCTGCTTGGTTGCCGGAGGCTTTCCGTGTCCATATTAGACGTTCGATGAGGGGCGCCTCTAAGGTCGGGTTGCCTGCATCCCGAATAAAATATCACTTGATATCACCTGAAATCCAGCAAGGTAGCAGCTGTTCTTGGCCGAGTCAGAGCATTGTCACAGAGGCAAGGGCATACTGTTCAATACCAGTGAAAAAGCCGCGTTTTGGACGCGGCTTGTGGATTGATTTGAAATTGTCGACGGGGGTTGTCTGCGCCAGAAGCGGTTGTCAGTGACGGCGCCGCCCGCCGCGTCCGCCCCGGCCGTTATGGCCCCGGCCTCCGCGCCCACGGTCTCCACCAGGACGCCCTTCCCGCCCGCCACCCGGCCGCCCTTCCCCATGATGGGCTTCCACGCGGTTGAAGTTGGGCTCGTGCTCTTCCGTCTCCGAGTATTCGCCGCCACCTTCGATGGTCATGCTGCCGGCCGCATGTTCCTCCGTTGCCTCGGCTGCTCCTCCGCCCATCTTGGCGCGCTGCTCCTTGAGGATGGCCTTGCGCGACAATCGAATGCGATTGCCCTCGATGGACAGCACCTTCACCAGCACCTGGTCGCCTTCCTTGAGTTCGTCGCGGATGTCTTTGATGCGGTGCTCGGCGACCTCGCTGATGTGCAGCAAGCCGTCGGTGCCGGGCAGGATTTCCACAAAGGCTCCGAAATCCGCCAGCCGCGAAACCTTGCCCAGATAGGTCTTTCCCACCTCAGCCGTGGCCGTCAGCTCGCCGATAATCTGCAGCGCCTTGGCGGCGGAGGCCTGGTCGTTGGAAGCCACATTGACGCGGCCTGAATCCTCCACGTCAATCTTTACTCCGGTCTGCTCGATGATGCTGCGGATCATCTTGCCGCCCGGCCCGATGAGGTCGCGGATCTTGTCCACAGGAATCTGCAGGGTGTAGAAGCGCGGCGCATAGGTGGAAACTTTAGAACGCGGCTCCGGCAGAGCTTCGTTCATTTTGTCCAGGATGAACATCCGTCCCCGCTGCGCCTGGGCCAGCGCTTCCGCCATGATGGCCGGGGTAATGCCGCTGACCTTGATGTCCATCTGCAGGGCGGTAATGCCCTCGCGCGTGCCCGCCACCTTGAAGTCCATGTCGCCATAGTGATCCTCGGCGCCCGCGATGTCGGTAAGGATGGCATAGTCGTTGTCCTCCTTCACCAGGCCCATGGCGATGCCCGCCACCGCCGACTTGAGCGGCACGCCCGCATCCATGAGCGATAGTGAAGCGCCGCAAACCGTGGCCATGGAGGAAGAACCATTGGATTCCAGAATGTCGGAGACCACGCGCATGGCGTAAGGCCAATCGGCTTCCGCCGGCAGCACCGCGCTTACTGCGCGCTCCGCCAGCGCGCCGTGGCCGATTTCGCGTCGCCCCGCGCCACGCAGGAACGCCACTTCGCCCACCGAGAAGGGCGGAAAGTTGTAGTGCAGCATGAAGCGCTTCTTGGCCTCGCCTTCGAACACTTCCAGGCGCTGCATGTCGTCGGCGGTGCCCAGCGTGGTAGTGACCAGCGCCTGCGTTTCGCCGCGGGTGAAGATGGCCGAGCCATGCGTCCGCGGCAGCACCCCCACCTCAATGGAAATCGGCCTGATCTGGTCGAACGCTCGCCCGTCTGGACGCCGTTTCTGCCCAATCACCTGGTCGCGGAAAATCCGCTCCCGGATAATCTCGTAGTACTTGGTCAGCTTTTCCCGGCCTTCCAGGTCTTCCTCGGGCAGGGCCTCCACCAATTCTTTCTTGTAGGCTTTTACCAAATCGTAGCTTTCCGCCTTGGGATGCTTCTGGGTATCGAGGGCGTCTGAGAGGCGGGATTCGATTTTCGAGCGCAATTGCTTCAGGTAATTCTGGTCAATTTCAGGTTCGGTGAACGCGCGCTTGGGCCTGCCTACACGCTCGCGCAACTGGTTGATGGCGGCGCAGATCTTCTTGATCTCGTTATGTCCGAACTCAATGGCGTCCACGATGGTCTGTTCCTGCACCTGGCTGGCGCCGGCTTCAATCATCACGATGCCTTCGGATGTGCCCACCACCATCAGGCGCAACAGGCCGTTGCGCATGTCTTCGTAGTTGGGATTGATCACAAACTGGCCGTTAACCAGCCCTACCCGCACTGCGCCTACCGGTCCCTGAAACGGAATATCGGAAAGGGTCAGGGCGCAGGAAGCGCCATTTATCGCCAGCACGTCGGGATCGTTTTCCGTGTCGGCCGAGAGAACAAAAGAGATAACCTGGGTTTCATTGCGAAAGCCGTCGGGGAACAGAGGCCTTATGGGCCGGTCAATCTGCCGGCTGGTGAGAATTTCGCGCTCGCTGGGCCGTCCTTCACGCTTGATGAAGCCGCCGGGAATGCGCCCCCCGGCGTAGGTGTACTCCCGGTAATCTACGGTAAGTGGAAAAAAATCAATGCCTTCGCGGGGCTCCTGATTGGCCACCGCCGTGGCCAGTATGACGTTGTCACCGCAGCGCACCACGGCAGCGCCGTGCGCCTGCTTGGCCAGCTTTCCGGTTTCGAATGTGAGTTGTTTGCCGCCGCTGAGTTCAACTGAGACTTCTTGTTTCATGTTTTTCCTTCCAGGAATTTCTTAGACGAGGGCTGTACGGAACAAGTCATGGCCGGGGAGGGTAGTTCCAATGTGGCCGATTTCGACGCAACTTGGGGATAAACCCCGGGCCGCCCCTCTATATGAATCTGGGGCCAACGCCCGGCAGACCCGCCCTGCGGGCCTCCCGTAGACACAACTACTTGCGAATGCCGAGTTTCTGAATGACGGTCTGGTATCGCTCAGAGTCGTATTTCTTCAGGTAGTCCAGCAAGCGCCGCCGCTTGCTGACCAGCATCAGCAGACCCCGCCTGGAGGCGTGATCCTTTTTGTGCGTCTTAAAGTGTTCCGTCAGCTGACCAATCCGCTCGCTCAACAGCGCTATCTGGACCTCCGGGCTCCCGGTGTCGGTAGCATGCGTGCGATACTGATCAATGAGGGTTTTCTTCTGCTCTCGGGCTAGCACTGAACCTGCCGCACTCCTATCTTCTCGTCTTTTTGTAACCAGTTACGAGACTAACACGCTGCCCGGAGGGGTGTAAAGACAAGCTCCCGGACGGAGAACTTAATTTCGTCAGCTCACATCTAATTGGGTGATAATGGGAGTGCCACCCGTCGCCAGTTTATGATAACCACCTTTTGTCCCCGATGTGGGAGTGAAAACCCGTTCGAAAATACGTTCTGCGGCAAATGCGGCATTCCCCTGCTCCAGGCTAAGCCTGCGGAGCAGCCGGTGGCCGCCGCGCGCACTAACGGTTCCCAGCGCCCGATCTCAGCGGCGGAAGCCGATATCGAAGCCGACCACAACCTTCATGGACCCTCCTTTCTGGGTCTGAGTGACGAGCCCGACCTCAGCAGCTACCTGCTTGACGAGGAAGCCTCGGTCAGCCACTGGGGGCTTTACCTGTTCCTGGTGGTGTTAGCCGTGGCTGCAGGATTAGTGTGGTGGCAGACCCGCACTGGAGGCTTAGACCGCAGCCATCTTGCCGGCATCGTGCAGGCGGCCCGCAGCAAGATCGGCCAGGAAAAGCAAGAAGCGGCCGCACTTGCGCCGAATGCCAGTCCCGCGGCCGCCGAGAACTCAGGCGTGGCCAACGCCTCGACTGGGACTTCCAGTACCGGTCCCGCCGCCCCAGACGGGGCCGCCTCGCCGGCTGTAGCTCCGCCGCCCAGCCCTGCCGACATCCAAAAAGCCGCGCCAAAGCAGAATGTCCCTCCGGCGGCACTGACTGAAACGGCTGCAGCCGCTAAACCGCCCAGCGCTCCGGCCAAACCGCAGCCCAAACCGCGTCCCGCCGCCAAGACGAGCGACCCCAATTCCGCGGATGCGCAGAATGCCGCTCTCCTCAACAACGCGCAGAAGTATCTCTATGGCCAAGGTGTTCCGCAGAGTTGTGATCGCGCTCTCAGCTACTTGCGCCAGGCGGTGGACGGAGGCAGCGCCAAGGCCAAGAGCACCCTGGGCAGTATGTATGCCACCGGTCACTGCGTCCCGCTGGACCGCTCAGTCGCCTATAAATGGTTTGCTTTGGCCCTGCGCCAGGAGCCAAACAATTCCTACTTGTCGCACGACCTCGAAATGTTGTGGAATCAGATGACGCCGGCGCAGAAGCAGCTCGCCATGCGCATGACACAGTGAGGCAGGTTCGAGTTTTAAGTTTCCCGCGGATTTGGGTGGACTTGAAACGCGAAACCGGGAAACTCGGAACTCGCCGATGAATCGATTCTCGCGCTAACTGAATCAAATTCCCAGGGAGACTTCATGGAAAAAGCCACCTTTGCCGCCGGCTGCTTTTGGGGAGTCGAGGCCTCCTTTCGTGCGCTGCCGGGTGTGATAGATGCCCAGGTTGGATACACTGGCGGTTCTTTCCCCAATCCCACTTACCACGACGTCTGCACCGACGGCACCGGCCACGCGGAGGCGCTGGAGATCACCTTCGATCCGGCCAAAATTTCTTACGAGAAATTGCTCGATCACTTTTGGCAGATGCACGACCCCACCACGCCCAACCGCCAGGGCCCTGACTTCGGTACGCAGTATCGTTCCGCCATTTTCTTTCATAGTCCGGAACAGGAGAAGCTGGCGCGCGCCTCCCGCGAGCGCTGGCAGAAGCAACTCCGCCAGCCCATCGTCACCGAGATCGTTCCCGCGTCAACTTTCTATCGCGCCGAAGAATACCATCAGCGATACCTGGAGAAAAAAGGGCTGAGCAGCTGCCATATCTGATTCCGTAGAGCTGCTGGCGATTTGTGAACTACCACTGGCAGCAGTCGTCGCAGTGCCGTAGGCGCGTCATGGTAAAGCCCAGGATGTAAGCTTTGGGTCGCATTCATCAATAGATCCGAGCCTCGTAGGGCCGCGCCCACCCTAATTCAAATTCCAACGGGGACCGAATAATTTAGAGGCACCACTATTCCAGCCCGCAGGGCAAACAGTTTTTAGCCCAGGGCCTAACCCCGGGGTAGAACCCCCAAAAACCGGACGAGCCCCGTTAGGGGCGGCACCCCGCCGAAGATGCCGGGCCCCACGTGTCCACCTAAATGCTTCATTCCACCCTGCTTGCCCTCCCGTAATCGTCCCTGATTCCGCTGGTAATGTGCCCTCCAAATGCCTGCTCCCTCAGTGGACGAACGTAATGTTTACGATCTGGCTGCCGGGGCCCATAGTTAGCCGCGTGGGCAGCGAACGGGCTCCGTTCCCTGGCCGCTTTAACAGGAGGACGACGCGATGCAAACGATGTTTGGCCTGGAAGTGCTCTTCGCCAGCGTGGTCTGCATGACGACAGCCCTGACCTTCGTGGAAGTTCGGCGGCTGCGCAAAAAGCTTAAATAAGCTGGCGCTTGTGCTGGCGGCGCTCTTCCCCGTTCGGGGCAGGCTGCCCAGGACCGACCGCCCGCGACGCGTTTTATAGCCTCCCCCTTTTTCAAACTGTGTACGGAGGAAAAAATGGTGGATCTGATGCGCAGAATGTGGTCGAACGATGAAGGTCAGGATATTGCCGAATACGCGGTGATGCTGGCCGTCATCCTGGTCATCGTGGTTGGCACCATCCGTCTGATCGGCGGTCAGGCCAACAACGTATTTTCGCAAACCGCGAGCGCCATCGGCGGCTGATTCCTCACTTCGGATTCTCCCGCAAGCGCAAAAACGGGCAGCGCACACACCCTCCGGGGACGCTGCCCGTTTTGTTTTCCTCTTACTTCTTTCCTGCGGAACCCGGCGACTGGCGCAGGTCGCCCCCGGTCATTTCCTTGGGCTGATCAATTCCCAGAAATCCCAGAATAGTGGGTGAAATGTCGCGCAGCGAACCATCACGGCGCAGGCTGAATTCCTTGTCCTCGCCGCTCACCACGATCAAGGGCACGGGATTGGTAGTGTGCGCGGTATGCGGCCCACCCGTAGCCGGGTCAATCATCAGTTCGGCATTTCCGTGGTCGGCGGTAATGATCATGGCCCCGCCTCTCTGCCGGAGTGCCCGCTCGATCTCCGCCAGGCAGCCGTCCACCGTTTCCACCGCTTTCACCGTGGGCTCGATTTGCCCGGAGTGGCCCACCATATCCGCATTGGCGAAGTTCACAATGATGACGTCAAAAACGCCTTTCTCCACAGCTTTTACCACCTCGGCGGCAATGCCCGCTGCGCTCATCTCCGGCTTCAGATCATAAGTGGCCACCTTGGGTGAGGGCACCAGCACGCGCTCTTCGCCGCCGAAGGGTTGCTCCACGCCCCCGTTGAAGAAATAAGTGACGTGGGCGTACTTCTCCGTTTCCGCTACGCGCAGGTTGCGCAGCTTCAGCTTGGCCATCACGTTGGCCAGTATGTTGTTCAGTGACTCCGGCGGCAGCACCACCGGCAGCGTGAACTGCTTGTCGTAACGTGTCATGCACACGTAATGCAGGTTCTTGGGCACGCGCTCGCGCGGAATCTCCGCATCCAGACCGCCGGCGTCGGGCAGGTCGCTTCCCTCCAGCTCATTCAGGCCGCTGTTGCGCGCCAGCGCGCGCGTGATCTGGCGCACGCGGTCGGCGCGAAAGTTGAAGCAGATGCAGGCATCGTCGTCGCGAATGGTGGCCAGCGGCTCGCCCCGGTTATCCGTGCACACGAAGGGCACGATGAATTCGTCCGTGACACCGTTGTTGTAGGACTCCTTTACTCCCTGCACCGCGTCCACGTAGCGTGCTGCTTCACCATCACCCTGCACCATGGCATGGAATGCCTTGGCGATGCGCGGCCAACGCCGGTCACGGTCCATGGCGTAATAGCGGCCGTTGACGCTGGCGATTTTGCCGGAACTGTACTCGCGCATCTTCTGCTGCAGATGCTCCAGGTACCCGGCGCCGCTGGTGGGCAGGGTGTCGCGGCCGTCCATGAAAGCGTGCACAAACACCCGATCCACGCCGTTTTGCTTGGCCATTTTGAGCAGAGCGTAGAGATGGTTCTGATGCGAGTGAACGCCGCCATCCGAAACCAGCCCGAACAGGTGCAGCCGCCGCCCCCCACTGCGCGCGTGCTTCATGGCCGCCAGCAGTGTGGGATCGGAAAAGAATTCCCCGTTCTGGATCATCAGGTCGAGGCGGGTGATGTCCATGTGCACGATGCGGCCGGCGCCAATGTTGAGGTGGCCCACCTCGCTGTTTCCCATCTGCCCTTCCGGCAGCCCGACGTAGCGCCCGCTGGTGTGGATGAGCGTGTTCGGATACTCGCGCAGCAGCCGATCATAGGTAGGCTTCCGCGCCAGCGCTATGGCGTTGGCTTTGGTCTCGGCGCGGTAGCCCCAGCCATCGAGGATGACGAGGATCAGCGGTTTCGGTCTATTCGACATTTTCTATTCACCGCAAAAGCAATTCACCAGAGAGGACGCTCGCGGTAGAGAGGTAACTTCTTACGTCCTGCCCGCCCGGATCGCCGTGGAAGCCCACGGCTTCAGCCGTGGGAATAGCAGTCACCCACTAACTCGGGCTTTAGCCCTCCGGAACTAACTCGAACCCCAATTTTCCTCTGTGCTCTCCGCGTCCTCTGTGGTGAAAAATCAGGCCCGCGCCTTCCCGGCCGCCTCTTTGTGATAATTCAGCGCCTTCAATCCCAGGAATTTCGCTCCTTCGCCTAACTCTTCCTCAATGCGCAACAGCTGGTTGTACTTGGCCACGCGGTCTGTGCGGGAAGCGGACCC